>CAZJGK010000005.1:0-62379 GCA_964545545.1 uncultured Fibrobacteraceae bacterium
GTTATTTTTTTGACAAATCCCCCTTCTGGAGGCACCCATGGACACCTCGATCCGCATCCTGGCCACCACAGCCGCCACCATCGGCTTCCTGCATACCATCACCGGCCCGGACCACTACCTTCCCTTCATCGCTCTGGGCAAGGCCCGGCGCTGGTCTTTGGCTAAAGCATTGACCATCACAGCGTTGTGCGGTGTGGGCCATGTCGCAGGGTCGGTCGTGCTGGGTCTGATCGGCATATCCGTGGGGCTTGCCGTCAGCCATGTCGAGGTCATCGAAGGTGTCCGCGGCAACCTGGCCGCCTGGTTGCTGATCACCTTTGGCCTGTTGTACATGGTCTGGGGTGTGCGCCGTGCCTGGCTGAACAAGGTCCACACGCACGCCCACACCCATGCCGACGGCACCGTCCACGTCCATGATCACAACCACCACCGCGACCACGGCCATCTGCACGCCGAACAGAAGAAAGTGACCCCCTGGGTGCTGTTCATCATTTTCGTGCTGGGACCGTGCGAACCTCTGATTCCCCTGGTGATGTATCCGGCCGCCCAGCACGACATGAGGGGCCTTGTGCTCGTGACCTTGATTTTCTCGGTTGTCACCATTTCCACCATGGTGAGCATGGTTTTTCTGGCCGACCGGGGCTTTCGCCTGCTCCCTGCCGCGCGCATGGAGCGTTACACCCACGCCATGGCGGGATTCGCCATCTTGGCTTGCGGGCTGGCCATTCAGTTCATGGGCCTTTAAGCTGGGGGAAACCCGACAGGAGGACGACCCGTCATGTGCGACACCTGCGGCTGCAACCAGCCCGCCGAAGCGGTCACTTTCCGCAAACCGGGCGACCATCATCATCACGGGCATGAACATGAGCATCATCATGACCATGCGCATGAGCACACTCATGAGCACTCCCACGGCACGCGCACCCTGACGGTCGAGCAGGATGTCCTGCTGCAGAACAACATGCTGGCCCAGCGCAACCGCGGTTGGTTCGAGGCAAAGAATATCGTGGCGCTGAACCTGGTCTCATCGCCCGGCTCGGGCAAGACCACGCTGCTGGAAAAAACCATCCGCGGTCTGGACAAGGGACCAGTGGTCTCGGTCATCGAGGGCGATCAGCAGACCATGAACGACGCCGACCGGATCGCCTCTACCGGAGCGTCCGTGCTGCAGGTCAACACGGGCAACGGCTGTCACCTGGACGCGGACATGATCCGGCGCGCCTGCAGCGAACTTGATCCCCCGGCCGGCTCCCTGTTGATGATCGAGAACGTGGGCAACCTGGTCTGCCCCGCTCTTTTCGATCTGGGCGAGGCCGCCAAGGTCGTGATCCTCAGCGTCACCGAGGGCGACGACAAACCCCTGAAGTATCCCAACATGTTCGCCGTGGCCCGCCTGTGCCTGATCAACAAGATCGATCTTCTGCCCTACGTGGATTTTGACGTGGAGCGCTTCCTCGACGCCGCCCGCACCGTCAACCCGGCGCTGGAGTTTCTCCAGGTTTCGGCCACCACGGGCGAGGGACTGGACGGCTGGCTGGATTGGTTGCGCGCCCGGATGCAGGACTGAGTCGCCAGCCATGACCGCTGCCCGGCGCAGATTCCTGGTCAACGGCATCGTTCAGGGTGTGGGTTTTCGCCCCTTCGTTTTCAACCTGGCCGAAACCCTCCGCTTGACGGGTTTCGTGACCAACACCAGCGCCGGCGTGGTCATCGAAATCCAGGGCGCGCCGCGGGCCCTTGACGATTTTGCCTCACGCTTGACCGCCGAGGCCCCGCCCCTCGCCCGAATCGTGTCGGTGGAAGCCGAAGACATGGCCCCCCGGGCGGGCGCCGGCGTTTTTGCCATCCGCCCGTCGCGCAACGCTCCGGGCACCAGCACCTTCATCCCTCCCGATGTGGCCACGTGCACCGATTGCCTGCGGGAAATCCTCGACCCGCACAACCGCCGTCATGCCTACCCGTTCACCAACTGCACCAACTGTGGGCCGCGCTGGACGATCATCCGGCGCATCCCCTACGACCGGCCCTACACGTCCATGGCCCCGTTTTGCATGTGTCCGGATTGCCTGGCCGAATACGAGAACCCCCGCGACCGCCGTTTCCACGCGCAGCCCAACGCCTGCCGGGCGTGCGGTCCCCGGGTATGGCTGGAGGATGAAACCGGCCCGGTTGACGGCGACCCTCTGGCGGGCGCAGCTCAGCTGCTGGCTGCCGGGCGCATCCTGGCCATCAAGGGCCTGGGCGGTTTCCACCTGGCGGTCCGCGCCGACCGGCAGGACGCGGTGGAGCGGTTGCGCCGGCGCAAGGGACGCGAGGCCAAACCCCTGGCCGTGATGACCGCCGACCTGGCCGAGGCGCATCGATTGGGGATCATCAGCGGAGCGGAAATCGATCTCCTGTGCTCCCCTCAGGCGCCCATCGTGCTGCTGGAAAAGCAGGGCTCGGCGCCGGTCTGTCCTGCCGTGGCGACCGGTCATCGCCGCCTGGGCGTGATGCTGCCCTACACGCCGTTGCATCATCTTCTGTTCGCGGCCCTGAAGAACCCCGGCATCCGCACCCTGGTCATGACCAGCGGCAATCCCGGCAGTGATCCCATCTGCCTGGATAATGACGGTGCCCGCAACCACCTGGGCGGCATCGCCGACGCCCTGCTGCTGCACGACCGTGACATCGTGCGCCGGGCCGATGATTCCGTGCTTCAGGTCTTGCCCCTCGAGGCGGAGCCCGTCATGTTCCGGCGCGGGCGCGGCTACGCTCCGGTGCCCCTGATCCTGGGCGGAGTAAAAACCGGTCCCGAGATCCTGGCCGTCGGTCCCGAGCTCAAGAACACCGTGTGCGTACTCAAGGAAAACCGGGGCTTTATCAGCCCTCACATCGGCGACTTGGAAAACCTGCAGACCAACCGCTTCTTCACCGAGACCATCGCCACCTTGACCGACTTGCTTGAATGCCGACCCCGGGTCATCGCCCATGATCTTCATCCGGGATACTTCAGCACCCGGTGGGCGCGGCAGAGCGCCGCCCAGGACCCCGTTATCAAGCTCGTCCCCGTCCAGCACCATCACGCCCATCTGGCGGCGGTGCTGGCCGAACACGGGCACCGGGGACCGGCCCTCGGCTTGATCCTTGACGGCACCGGCTATGGCACCGACGGCACCGTCTGGGGCGGAGAGCTGCTGCTGGGCGACACCGCGCACTTCCGGCGTGTGGGGCATCTGGAAACCGTTGCTTTGCCCGGTGGGGAGGCCGCCATCAAACAGCCCTGGCGCACGGCGGTCAGTTACCTGCGCACGGCTTTCGGTCCGGATTCCGCCGTTTGGCCCGCCCTGCCCTTTTTGGCCGAACATCCGGTACAGCCGGTGCTGGAAATCCTGGCCAAGAACCTGAATTGCCCGCTGACCAGCAGTTGCGGGCGGTTGTTCGATGCCGTGGCTGCCCTCTGCGGTCACTGGGCCACCGCTCACTACGAAGCCCAGGCCGCCATGGAATTCATGGCCCTGACCAACCCTGATGAGGTGAACGCAGCCGAGGCCTTTCCTCTGAAAATGGAAGTGCCTGCCGACGGCATCATCCCGGTCACTCCGCTTGTGCGTGCCTGTGCGACGGCAATCGCCGGCGGCGCGCCTTGCGCCGTGGTCAGCGCCCGCTTTCACCGTACGCTCATCGAACTGCTGGCTTCAGCCACCGCGTCCGCCGCGACACGAGCCGGGGTTGCCACCGTTGTCCTGGCCGGTGGCGTCATGCAGAACGAGATTCTGCTCGCCGGCCTGATGCAGGCCCTCGGCCGCGCGGGCTATCAGGTCCTGCGTCACCGGGAACTGCCTCCGGGTGACGGCGCCATCGCCTTGGGTCAGGCCGTCATCGCCAGGGCAACCCTGGACTGATCAGGGTGCGGCCAACCCGATTCTTGTTATCTTATTCCGGTCCCCAAAAACCCGCTATTATTGGAGTTCGCCATGTTGAAATTCCCGGCCCCCTTTGCCACGACCGTTTTTGTCTGCACCCATCAGCGGCCCGACGGCCACCCCAAGCCGTGCTGCGCCAACCGCGGCGGCGTCAAGCTGCGCGAAGAGCTGCGCCAGATGGTCCGCGACCAGGGCCTTGAGGGTAAGATCCGGGTGTTTGCCAGCGGTTGTCTGGGCGGATGCGAGCAGGGACCCACGGCCCTCAAGTTCCCTGACGGCGAACTGATGCTGGGCGTCAAGCAGGAAGATCTTGCCCAGATTTTCGAGGATCTCAAGGGAGCGGAGTAACCATTAGCCTTAAGGGTTTTGACCATCTATATTACCCATGTACGATAAAGAATTAACAGCCATGGAGGTTGCCCATGTGCCTCGCCATCCCCGGCAAAATCCTTGAAATCCGCACCGAAAACGACCAGCCCATGGCCGTCGTCGACTATGCCGGGGCCCGCAACCAGGCCTGCTTGGCCTATACTCCCGAAGCCGAGGTCGGAAACTTCGTCCTGGTCCACGCCGGGTTTGCCCTGCAGATCCTCAACGAGGACGAGGCCCGCGCCTCGCTGATCGAGTTATCGCGCTTGTCGGCCTTGATGGAAGCCGATGCCGCGTCTGATCCGGACCATGGGCCCCGATCGTGAAATACCTGGCCGAATTCCGCGATCCCCGGCTTGTCCAAGCCCTGCTGGGTGAAATCACCCACACCGTGACTCGAAGCTGGACCATCATGGAGATCTGTGGCGGCCAGACCCACGCCATCATGCGCCATGGCCTGGATCAATTGTTGCCCGCTTCGATCACCCTGGTCCACGGCCCCGGGTGTCCGGTGTGCGTCACGCCGCTGGAATCCATCAACCGCGCTCTGGCCATCGCCGCCCTGCCCAACGTCATCTTCACGTCCTTTGGCGACATGCTGCGGGTCCCGGGCAGCGGTGATGATCTGTTTGGGGTCAAGTCGCGCGGTGGTGATGTGCGCATGGTCTACTCGCCGCTTGAAGCGGTGAAGTTGGCGCGGGAAAATCCTGAGCGCGAGGTGGTGTTTCTGGCCGTCGGCTTCGAGACCACCGCCCCCGGCAACGCCATGGCCCTGAAACAGGCGGTGGCCGAAAACCTCACGAACTTCAGCGAGATTTCCAGCCACGTGCTGGTGCCGCCGGCCATGGAAGCGATCCTGGCGGCCCCCGACAACCGGGTGCAGGGATTTTTGGCCGCCGGTCATGTGTGCGCCATCATGGGCACCGCGCAGTATGAGCCCCTGGCCCGTCGCCACGGCGTGCCCATCGTGCCCACCGGATTTGAGCCCGTGGACATCCTGCGCGGAATCCTGCAGACGGTGCGCATGCTTGAACAGGGGCAGGCGGGCGTGGTCAACGCCTACGGCCGCATCGTCAATGAAGCCGGAAACCCCGCCGCCCGGAACGTGATGAACAGGATGTATACGGTATGCGACCGCAAGTGGCGGGGCATCGGCATGATCCCGGACAGCGGCCTGCGCATCCGCGACGAATTTGCCGCCTTCGACGCCGAGAAAAAATTCGCCGTTGAGGACATCGTTACGGCCGAACCCGCAGTTTGTATCGCCGGTGAGATTCTGCGGGGCCTGAAGAAGCCGCCTGCGTGCCCCGCTTTCGGCACCGAGTGTACGCCGCTGCATCCTTTGGGCGCCACCATGGTCTCCAGCGAAGGAGCCTGCGCCGCCTACCACAAGTACGCGAGGAAAGGTCTGCTGTGAACAGGCACGCCGACTTCAACGACATGAGCTGCCCCCTGCCCATTCTCGACCACGACACGGTGCAGCTGGCCCATGGCGCCGGTGGCCGTCTGTCGTCCGATCTGATCGAGAAATTGATCGTGCCGCGCTTTTCCAGCGCCGAACTGGACAAACTCGAAGACCAGGCCGTGCTGGATTTGCCGCCGGGCCGGGTGGCCTTCAGCACCGACACCTTCGTGGTTGATCCCATCTTTTTTCCCGGCGGCGACATCGGTGATCTGGCCGTTAACGGCACAGTGAACGACGTGGCCATGAGCGGGGCCCGGCCCCTCGTGCTGAGTGTGGGTTTCGTGCTGGAAGAGGGTCTGCCTTTGGCGGATTTTCACCGCATCCTGTGTTCCATGGAGCGGGCGGCCCGCACAGCCGGGGTGCGCATCGTCACCGGGGACACCAAGGTGGTCGGACGCGGAAGCTGCGACAAGATCTTCATCAACACCTCGGGCCTCGGCGTGATTCCCGCGGGTGTGAACCTGTCGGCGGCATCCTTGCAGCCGGGCGATGCCGTGATCGTCAGCGGAACCATCGCCGATCATGGCATGGCCATCATGAGCCGGCGCGAGGGGCTGAGTTTTGCCGCCGATATCCAGAGCGACACGGCCGCCCTGGATGGTTTGATCCATGACCTGCTGGGCAGCGGCGGCGGCGGCGTACGCGCCCTGCGCGACCCCACCCGGGGCGGCGTAGCCACCACCTTGAACGAGTTCGCCACGGCCAGCAAGGTCGGCATCGTGTTGGCGGAAGAAACCATCCCGGTGCGCGATGACGTGCTCGGGGCTTGCGAGATCCTGGGCATCGACCCCTTGTACGTGGCCAACGAGGGCAAGCTGATCGCCGTGGTGGCAGGCGGAGATGCCGAGGCGGCCCTGGCTGCCGTCCGCGCCCACCCCCTGGGCGCCGAGGCGCGGATCATCGGCCGGGTGACCGCCGATCATCCCGGCCTGGTGACCATGCGCACGGCCCTGGGATCACAGCGCATCGTGGACATGCCCCTGGGCGAGCAGCTGCCGCGGATCTGCTGAGTCGGGCAAGCCGTTTCCGGATCGCCTGGGTCCACCAATGCCGGGAATCCACCCTGGTAGTGGCGGTCAGGAGTATTTTTTGTCCCGCAACTCCTGCTAACCCCCGCTGCGCTTGGCCCGGAAACCCAGATCGTTCAGGATGGTGACCACCACATCGCGATGATCCCCCTGGATCTCGACCACACCGTTCTTCACGGTTCCGCCGGCCCCGCATTTTTGTTTGAGTTTCTTGCCCAAAACGGCCAGTTCCCCCTCGCTCAGGGGCAGGCCCGTCACCACGGTCACACCCTTGCCTTTGCGCCCTTTGGTCTCACGGGCCACACGGACCACCGAAGGCCGTGGGATGTGGTTCTTCTGGTCCATCTGGTTTTTCTCCAGGTTGATGGTCCCCAACGCTTGCCGAAACCGGGGGTGCTTGATGAAGATCTAGGCAAAGAACAGTCTATGGCCTAAAATGCATCCTTAGAAATCACTTCTTTCTCGGCTATAACCTATTTCCGATTTATAAGATGTCGTCAGTGAGAGGTGTTTGTCTTCAATATTATTGAATGGTCCGGACAAACACGGGGTGATTCCATACCGGGAAAGACAGGATGATGAGTTCGACTCAAAGCCACCCCAAACCTGAACGTTCGGCTGCATCTTTTTCCGAGGCCAGAAGGGCAAAAATTCTCGGTGCCGGATTGATCGCCTTGATGTTCCTGGCTGCCCTGGTTATACGGATTATTCTTGCGCGGCCAAACCAGTTTCCCAGCGTTGATGGCTGTTTCTATATGGACCAGGCCCGGTCCCTGTTGCTGAACGGACACCTGAAATTCAGCACGTTTCCTCCCGGATGGCCCCTGCTTATGACGCTGCCTCTCTTCTTTTTCGACTTGAATGACCCCCTTGCCCCTCTCCGGGCCGCCCAGGTCGTGAATGTCATGATGGGCACCGCGTTCGGCTGGCTCGTCTGGCGGCTCTTGAACCGGGAGACAACACGTCGGGTGGCGGTGGCCGGTGCCGCGATTGCCCTGTTTCTGCCCAAGATGATCCTGATGTCTACGGGAGACATGTCCGACATGTCGTATGCTTGCATGATTGCGCTCTGCTTTCTCCTGGACAGGAAAGGACCTCGTTTCACGACAGGGCTGCTGCTGGGCTATGCTTATCTGATTCGCCCCGAGGCCCTGCTCATCGCCGGAGGTCTCCTGATTGTTCATGCCTTACGGGAGCGCCGACCCTCCTGGCGGATGATGGCCGGAATTGCCATACCGTTGCTCCCCTACCTCTTCTTCATTCATGAAAAATCGGGACATTGGAATCTAAGCAGTAAAGCATATTTCATGGACAAGGCACTGCAAGGGAGCCATGGCGCGAACTACATCCATATGGTCATGGATAATTTCGGGGTTCATTTCAACCTACTCATTCAATTCCTGGGTATTCCCATTGTGGCACTGGCCGTGGTGGGTGCCATAGTGAGACCGGGGCGTTGGCTGATCTATCTGGCGCCGGGCCTTCTGCCGCCCTTGTTTGGCTTCTCGATGGTATCCCGTTATTGGATTCCGTTGGTCCCCTTCCTCTTGCTGGGCGCGGCCCAGGGAGGAACGTGGCTCGTGCAACGACAATTTGTATCAAAGCGGCGCTGGCTGGGTTTTCTGCTCATCATCGTGGTCGCTACCGGTTTGGTTGTCCCAAACATCGACGGCTATCTGAGAATTCGATGCGTGGATGAAATGTACATTGGATTGAAGGATGCCGGGCTCATGTTGAGACCATTGGCCAACCCCAATACTGCCATCGCTTCCTACAAGCCTTATCCCAGCTTCTGGGCCGGTTGTCGGTTCGTAAAAATACCAGCGGATATGGACGGTCTGGAATTGGTCCGCTACTGCCGAGGCCAGGGAGCGGAATTTCTCATCGTCAACGCCCATGTCGCCCGTTCCCTGCGACCGGAACTCAGGATCTTCCTGCGGAAACCGTTACCTGAACCCTTGCGCGATGAAGTGACCTTGATGGGTGTCGTTACCAATGCCGTGGACCCCAAGCAGAACACCGGTGTCTTTCGCATCAATGCCAAGCCCTGAGAATTGAATCCCGATGATCCTCCCCGCTCAGGGGCCGACAATCGGCTCACGCGACATCAAATATACCGATAAATCGCGTGTTTCTTGGCCCGCGAAAACCAGCTTGCCTCCAGTTTAGTTGAAAGTAGTTTTCAATTTGGCCAGGAGAATTTCTGTTCGAGGCACTGGACGGCATAGTCACGGTCCAGGGTCTCGATCACGACCGAAATGCTGTTGACCGAGGAACACACGGTCTGGGCATGGATTCCGTCCACACAGAGGGCTGAAAATACCTGGCTGGCCAGGGCGGATCGCTCCAGGAAATGGGGGCCGTAAATGGTCAGGATCACCACCGGGGCGCGCACCACGATCTTGGTGGGGGAATATTCCTTTTCGATCTCGGCCAGCAGGTTCCTGTCCGCGGCCAGCTTCTCCGTGCTCACGCAGAAGGACATGTTCTTGTCGCCCTCGGGGCCGTTGCCCAGGCTGAGGTAGGAAAGCGCAATATCCTTCTGGGCGAATTTGCTGAGGATGCCGTAGGCTTCCCGGGTGCTCCACTCGAAGCCCAGAACCTCGACCAGGCACAGGTCGTGGCGTTCCATCAAGCCACCGCAGGGAATCTTGTCGTTCATGATTTCTCCCAGGCTTCATCCTCGGGCACATGACCGCGGGGTAGTCTAACGGTGAAGGTGGAGCCACGGCCCGGTTCGCTGACCAGGTTGAGGGTCCCGCCGAGTTTTTCGGTAAATTTTCTGACAATGGGCAAACCCAGACCCGTGCCCAGGTTGCTCATTTCCTGGGCTTGTCTGGTGCGGTAGAACTCGTTGAAGATCTTCTCCTGATCTTCAGGGGCGATGCCGATCCCGTGATCCTGAACGGTCACCGTGAGGTCTTGCCGGGTGACGGCCAGGGCGACCTCGACCCCACCTCCGGAAGTACTGTAACGCACGGCGTTGCTCACGAGGTTGCGGACGATCTTGTCCAACATTCCCGGATGACTGCTTATGTGGGGCGGCACCGACGGCAGTGTCATGTGGATGGGCACATTTTTGCGGTTCGCCTCATCGGTCTCGTCGTCCACGATCCCGGCGATCAATGCATTGAGGTCGACCGGCGTCGGTTCTTCGCTCTTGAGATCCCCGCCGCGCGTGAAATCCGCAAGATCCTGGATCATCTTGATGGCCAGCTTTAAACGATCCACACCGCGCTCAAGCAGGTCGTTGACCTGGGGGGGGATCTTGTCCCCACCAATTTCCTGGGCGGCCTGCACCGCGCTCTGGGCGGTGGACACCGGACTCTTGATCTCGTGGGTCACGAAACGGAAGAAATCCAGCTTGGACTTGTCGGCCTCCACCAGTTCGGCCTGGCGCTGGACCAGTTCGTCCTTGATCGCCCGATTATCTTTCATTATGGACGCGCCGATGAAGGCCGCGAACAGCAACACCAACCAGAGCGACCCCAAGGACAGCAGAATGAATGGGGCCTCATGGGTCACGGGACTGGCGCTCAGCAGGTGATGATGGGGCAGCAGGTGGAAATGTTCCCCGGCCACATCCACGGTGAACAGGAAAATAGCCAGCCCTGCGATCTGGAACACCTCGCGGCCCTTGAACAGCAGGCTGGCAATGATCACATGGATCAGATAAATGAACCGCAGGGGATTTTCGATGCCGCCCGACAGGTTGAGCATGAACGTCAGCAGGACCAGATCACCGGCCATCTGCAGCTTCACATGTCGCAGTTCGACTTTCAGGCTCACCGGCGGCACCCGGCGATTGCGCACGGTATAGGCGGCGTTGAGAACGACCAGAAAGCCGGCTGTCAACATCAACATTTTCAGGGGAAGTACTCCCGGCAGGACTTCATCGGCCACGAGCGTGGCGAGGATCACACAACCGGCGGCGGCCCAGCGCAGCTTATCGAACCAGTCCAGTCGGCGGCGCAGGGACGCCGCCGAAACAAAATGGCCCCCGCCCTCGGGCATGGAAAAACGGTCCACCACTGCCACAATCACCAGCTCCCCGGATGGGTCCCACCATACCCGAAGTTATTCAAGCCTTGGCGGGCAGGTGCTTGCGCACCAGGTCGATCAGCTTGCGCGGGCTGACCGGCTTTTCCAGAAACTCGTTCACCGGCAGATATTCACGGTCCTTGCGGGGATCGAAGCCGAAGCCCGTCTGGTCCGTAACCGCCGACAGCATCAAAATGGGGATATCCTTCGTCGCGTCATCCCCGCGCAAGGCATACGCCACCTGGAAGCCTTCGTCAACCGTGCCCATCATCACATCCAGGAGGATGAGATCAGGACCCTGGCTCCTGGCGGTCTCGATGCCGCGTTCGCCCGACTGGGCGTCGATCACGCGGTAGCCCTCGTTTTCCAGGGTCATCCGGATAATTTCCACCAGATCGATGTCATCATCGATGATCAGAATGGTCCTGTCAGTGTTCACTGGATACCTCCGCGTTGATGGCGGCAACAACCCTGGGCACGGCGGCCGCCACCTGCGCCGACAAACCCGTGTTGATCTCAACTCTGGCGGGCTCAACGCCCACCACCAGCACCCGCGACGGCAATTTGCCCAGCCGGCGGGCAAGATCGAAGGCCTCGGCCAGACCAAAACCGTGCATCGACAAATGATCGGTCTTGATCTTCAGCCGCACTTCGTCCGGCCCGAAGGCCACCACCGTGCCCGGCTCCAGCCCCATGTTGGCCGCATCGACGACCACGTTCCAGCCATCCATATCCAGGTGATCGATCAAGGCCAGGGCGTCGGTTTGCAGATCAACCAACTCGGCGCCCGGCCACAGCCCTGAAGTGCTGACATAATCCAGCACCGCGGCGCCCACCCCGTCGTCCCCATAGAATGTGTTGCCGACGGCAATCAGCTTCATGGGCGCCTATTCGATGAAATCCACATCCAGCATGTGCACCGAACACGAGATGCACGGATCGTAAGCCCTCACCAGCATCTCCAGGTAGGCGGTGATCTCCTCCTGGGACTTGTCCAGAATTTCGGGCACCAGTTTCTTCATGTCGTCGTCGATGTTCCCAAGATTCTGTCCCGTGGGGATGACGCAGTTGGCCGCCGCCAGACGCCCCTGCCGGTCGTAGGTGTATTCGTGGTACAGGATCCCCCGCGGAACCTCCGTGGCGCCCACGCCCGTGCCATAGCGGGTCGGCTCCTGGTTCGGTTCCTCGTTCTGCAGTCCCCTGCCCAGCAACTCGTCGATGACGGCGACGGCAGCCACCGCACAGTGCGCCACTTCGACCACCTGGGCAATGGTGTTCATGTAGGGATTGCAGCAACCGGGCTTCAAACCCAGGGTCTGGGCGGCCTGCTGCGCCAGTTCGCACAACCGGTCGTGGTTGTTGTTCCAGCGGGCCAACGCCCCTACGAAATAGCTGGAACGATTCGCTTTGCAGTGCTTGCTCGTGCTGTGCGGCACGATGAACTCGTTGGTCATCTTGAGGTACATGGCGTCGGAAATCCGGCCTGTATCGGAACTGCAGATATCCCCATCGTACAAGGCGTAATCATCGTCGTTGCGCAGGGAGATGAATTCCGTCTCCCGTTCGAAAACGGGGATCTCGCCCGCCAGGGTCAGCAGTGTTTCCACCGTCGCCAGCACATCGGGCATCATCTCTTCTTCCAGCCGGCGCTTGAGTCCCTTCAGCTCTGCGACTGCCGGGATATGCGTGAACCCGCCGGGCACGGGCGTGATGGGATGAACCGCGCGGCCACCCACGACATCGCCGATGTCGTTGGCCAGACGCTTCATGCGCAGGGCCCGCAGCACGACGTCCGGATGCGAGGCCACCAGCGGGAACACCGAGCCCACCTTCAGGAAATCCGGCGCGGCCAGGAAATAGGCGTGCAGGATATTGGACTGGATGATCGAACCGTGGATCAACAACTTGCGCAGCAGAACCGTCTGGTCGCTGACCGCCAGGCCCAGGGCCTGCTCGGTGGCTTTCAGGGACGTGACCTGGTGGCCCAGGGAACAGATCCCGCAGATACGGGAGGTGATGATGGCCGCCTCGTGGAAACTGCGCCCCTTGAGCATGGCCTCGAAATAGCGCGGGGCCTCGACGATCTCCAGCTGGGCTTTCTCCAGCTTTCCGTCCCGCATGTTCACCACGATGTTGCCGTGACCCTCCACCCGGGTCAGATGCTCAACGTTGATGTCCAGATTCATGGTCATGACTTGAGCCCCTCCAGTTCGTTGCTGTTGTAGAGGTGCAGACGGTTCCAGGCCTCGTTGACCGACAGGCCGTGCTTGACCAGGATTTCCTCCATGGCCTTGAGGTTCGGCTCAGACACCAGGCCCCGGCAACCGGTGCAGTACTGGCCGAAGGTGGGGCAGTGGGCGTCGCACCCGCCACGGGTGACCGGGCCCAGGCAGATCATGCCCTTCTCGTACACGCATTCGTTTTCCTTGAGCTTGCATTCCACACACACGGCGCTGTCCGGTTCCACCGGTTGCTTACCCATGACCAGCGCGGTAAAGACCTTCAGGAATTCAATCTGGGTCATGGGGCAACCGCGCACGTTCACATCCACCTTGACCACGGCCGACAGCGGCAGGGCAGGCAGGGTGGGAAAGAGGTACTTGTCCCGGCCGTAGACCTCTTCGCGCACCTCCTCGATGGGGCGCAGGTTCTTCATCCCGTTGATGCCGCCCTGAACGGCGCAGGCGCCGACGGCGACCAGGATCCTGGCCCGTCGCCTGACTTCGTTGATGCGTTTGATGCAGTCGGGCGTCGAAAGCGACCCTTCCACAAAGGCGATGTCGTATTCGCCGGGACGATCATCCATGGCCTCACGCCATTCCACGATATCCACGTGAGCGAGCATATCCAGCAACTGGTTCTCGAAGTTGAGCTGGTTGAGCTCACAGCCCTCACAGCCCGTGAAATCGAAAAACGCGACGCGCGGTTTCGCGGCCATCAGAGTGCCTCCTCAAGGGACTTGAGGTCCGGGTAGTGGTACACGGGGCCGTCCTGACAAACATAGGAATAGTTGATCTGGCAATGGCCACATTTGCCCACGCCGCACTTCATACGCCGTTCAAGCGACATGTAGATGCTCTGGTCGGAAAGGCCGCGGGATTTGAGGGCCATCAAAACGAAGCGGTACATGACCGGCGGCCCGCACACGCAGCATACGGTCTTGCCCAGGTCGAGATCCAGGCCCGGAATCAGGGTCGTGATAACACCGGTCTTGCCCTGCCACGCGGGTGACCCGCGATCCACCGTAACGTGGAAATCCACCCTGGGATCCTGCTCCCAGGAAGCTATCTCATCGGTGAACAACAGCTCCTGGTCGTTGCGGCTGCCGTAACAGATGATCAGTTTGCCGAAATCGTCCCTTTGATCCAGCACATAGTTTATCAGGGAACGCATGGGCACCAGGCCGATGCCGCCGGCGATGACCAGCACATCCTTGCCCTTGAATTTTTCCACATCGAAGCCGTTGCCAAAGGGACCCCGGATTCCGACCTTGTCTCCCGGCTTCAGCGCGGCGAGCTGCTCGGTCAACAGCCCGACCCGGCGGATTCCCAGCTGGAACACGCCCTTGCGCGTCGGCGACGAAGAGATCGAGAAAGGCCCCTCGCCCACCCCGAACATGGAAACCTCGACAAATTGCCCCGGCTTGTGGCCAAGTTCCGCACCTCCGGGCAGGGATATCGTGTAGAGGATCTCCAGGTCCGTCAATTTCTTGACTTCCAGGACTTCCGCCATGGTCGGCAGGTACAGGTTCCGCGGTTCCTGCTCCGATACCATGTCATGCAGTTTCATGGTCGCAACTCCTCTAGACGGGTGACACCGAACACTGCTCGTAATCGGAAATACAGCGGTTCACGATGCTTACGATGCTGATCCCGGCTGTGCAATAGGCCGTGCAACGACCGCAACCCACGCACCAGGGATGTCCGGTCTTGTCGCTGAGGTATTTGAATTTCCGCATCACCCGGTGACGTTGACGCTCCGCCAGCCCCTCACGGAAAACTTCGCCGCCGGCGACCTCGCTGAACTCGCGCAGCATGCATCCGTCCCAGGTGCGGTCACGGCTGCCGCCGGTCACCGTGATGTTGACATTCTCTTCCACATTGAAGCAATAACAGGTGGGGCACACGATGTTGCACGACCCACAACCCACGCACGTTTCCGCCGTTTCGGCCCAGATCGGGTTCTTGTAACTTGCGGCCATCACCTCGTTGAGCTTGGCCTGGGGCAAAAAAATGTGCTGCTGAAAATAGCCGGGAGCAGGTTTGGGCTCGGTCGCCCCGGGAAGTTCGAAGCCCCGGCAAAGTTCTTCACCTGCGGAAGTCATCAGATCGACCAGGTAACCGTCACTGGTCTTGGTCAGAAAAATATCGAAGCCACGGCTATCCTGGGGGCCTATGCCGACCGATCCGGAGAAATGAAACGCATCCGGTTCAAACGAGACACCCACCCACAGGACGCCCTCGCGCCGCTTCAGGTAGTTCTTCTCCGGTTGCCCCTGACTGAAGTTGTAATCGAGCCGGTCCACCGCAGCCCGGTCATAGGAATGAATACCCAGCAATATGGCATTCAGGGGCCCGATTGCGGCCGGTGCGAAGGAATCGTCCGTCAGGTCGAAACGCAGCAGCTCATCCCGCGGCGGCATGAAGAACTTTTTCACCGATTGCATGGTGCGCGCGTAGTCCAGCACCACGGCCGCGGGATCGCTGACTTGACCCAAGGCAAACGAGTGATTCCCCGACCGGTGTGGAGCGTACACCGTTTTCTGTTGCATAAGGTGCGAGACGAAGGCCTCGACACGGCCGCTAGCCAGGAATTTCTGATCCATTTGCCTTCCCCTCACCGATTGGCCTTTTCCCGGAAAATTTTCCATAAAGGAGGTTTCCCATGCCAAATCCGACCTCCCTTGGACAAACGTTATATTAATAACACTTTGTGTCAAGAAAAAAACAGGGTGTTTCCGGGGGATTGATCACGAGCTCTGTTCTCCCGGCTCCCTCCGCTCCTCAGCCGGTGGTCAACGCCAGACCACCCGCCACTGATCCCCGCTTTTGACCACGGATCCCGTGTATGATTTTGCGTCCGTCGCTTGAAGTTCATAGCGCCAGCCCGGATCGGGCGCAGCGGCAAAAACAAGCTCCACCGCCGGCCCCTCGCCGCGGTCGTTATTGATCACAAGAGTGCATGGAGACGAACCGATGCGCGTGGGCACCTCCATCCGGGCCCATGATGCCGGCGGGTGCGGGACGATCCGCACCAGCGGGACATCCTCCGTCAGGTCCACCTTCAGCCCGGCATAGTCCTGCACCGCGTTGCGCAGCAGTTCGGCCAGGGACCAGGCCTGGCTGGTGGCCCCGCCGAACTCGTCGTTGCTCGCTGCCTTGGCGCCATCCCTGATCTCCTGCAAGGTGCCCACGGCCCCCTCGTCCAGGATTTCATCCATCAGCATCCGGGTCTGGCCGAACCCGGTGGCGGGATCCGGAAGTGCGGAAACATAGGCCCCGGACAACCACAGCCAGACATCCCCGTTGTGGTAGGCCGCGTCGTAGTAGTAGTGGGCCAGATCCAGGTGCCGCGGATGAAACTGCGGATCACTCGCCGCCAGGGACAACACTCCCCAGGGTCGAACCAGATCCCGCGCGCATTGCGCGGTGATGGTGTCCCGTTGGGTTGTCGTGAACAGGGTGGGCGAAGCCAGGACCGCCAACAGGCCGTTGGGCCGAATTTGTCCGTCGGCGCTTCCGTCAGGATTCAGGTGATCGACCAGGCGGCCGTCCCGCCAGAAGTCACGCTGGAATGACGCGGCCACCTTGTCCGCCAAATCTTGATATCGCTTGGCCCTTTGCGGATCATCCTGCACCCGCGCGGCCAGGCGCGATGCCGTCAGCAATCCCCGGTGCCACAGGGCCTGCACTTCCACCGCACGGTTCCCCCGCGGGGAATACGGGTGATCCTCGCCGCCGGCGTCCATCCAGGTCTCCCCGTCGCCGTGGGTCAGAAACAGGTTCTCGTCCACCGAGGTCTGCAAGGCGCCCTCGACGGCCCTCACCACCACCGGGGCCATCTCCCGCGCAAAATCATCGTCCCCGGACTGCCGCCACAGTTCATCCAGTGCGCGGACAAACCACCACGTCCCGTCGATCGACGCATACTGCACCTGATCGACGGTCACGAAGTTGGGCACCCGCCCCCGCCGTTCGCTGCCCGGAACCGTATCCTGGAAGGCGGCGAACGACCGCAGCAGGGTCTTGGCCATGGCGAAATCCCCATCGACGATGCAGGCCCCCGGCAGACTGATGAAGGTGTCCCGTCCCCAGTAGGTCGTGAACCAGTAGAACCCCGCGTAGATGCCGGGCCCGCGCTGGTTCATGATGAGGTTGTCCAAGGAGATGCGAGCCCAGGCCAGGGCGCGGTCATCGCGCTCATCACCCGTGGTCACCGAGCGGGTATCGATAAGATTTTGCATACGGTCGCGACGAACCGACGCCAGCCGGGGAGCCTCGGCCTGCAGGCGCAAGGCCCGCGCCGCGGCCGCCTCTTCGCCGGTATCGGCGGCAAAGACCACGGCCACTTCACCGGACGGAACCCGAGACGGTATGTGCCCGGCAATGCCGCCCGGCAGATAGGGCGTCGCATGATCCATGGCCTTGCGCGCCTTGCCCTTGGGATAGTCCGTGGGAAAATAGCGGCCGGCGGGCACAAAAGAATCCCCTCCGCGCACATTGACCGCCAACCAGCGGGGATGGGCCTTATCCGGCGCGCTGTTCAGCGCGTCCCGACGACACACCCGCAACGTGCCGTCCTGCCAACGAACCTCGTAGGCCGGCTGGGCCACCTTCCACAGGAACCGCATATCCACCCGCGGCTGCACCTGGAATTCCCCCGCGGGAACCCCGTCATAGACGACCTGGAATCCGTTCTCCCGGTCAAACAAGGTGACCGTCTCGGTCACGATGCCGCCGGCGGGCAATCGGTGACGGCGCACCAGATGATCAGGTGTCACCTCGGCCTCATACACCGTTGCGGGCCCGATTTCGGTGCCGTCCTCCAGGCGCAGCGTCCAGCCATCGACCACTTCGTGCATGGCGATATAAAAACCGTGGTAGCTGCGGGTATTGGCCCCTACCGCTTCGCCGGCCAGGTGGGCCGCCCCCTTGTCCGTGAAGATGTATTCACGGGGATGGGCGGGGGTGACCGTGATGGCCAGGTCCTCTACGGTAAGCGCCGCAGCAGGCCTCATCATTCCCGATACCGCCAGACCCACAAGCACCGGCAACATGATGGTTCTCAATTTCTGCACAAACATCTCCTGACACGAAAATTGTCCGGCCGCGTGGTCCTGCGCGGGCATCATACCAGAAAAAGCAGACGGGCTCCCGGCGAAAGTCGGGAGCCCGCCTGGTCGAATAAATATATATTAACGCAACAACAACATCTTCATCGCCTCATCCAGCCCCGCACCGCGCAGGCGATACAGGTAGACGCCTGAAGGTTGGGGAGCACCGTCGGCATTGCGTCCGTCCCATTGTTTGGTTTGAGGCCCGCCGGCCACAAATCCATCCACCAGAACCTTAACCAACCTGCCCTGCAGGTCATAGATTTCCAGACACACCGCGCCGCCGTCGGGGGGCATCATGAAGTGAATCACCGTCATGGGGTTGAACGGGTTGGGCGCGTTGAAGAGCAGGCCCATCCCGGACGGGGTCTCCGGCGTGCCGGTGACCAGGTCCTCGAACAGGGCAAAAGCCATGTCGATGGATAGTCCTGCCATCTCGTGCTGCGGCGGGTAAACGAGCTCATTCCAGGGTCCCGGGTACGGCTCCAGGCCAATTCCCCACACCGCGTCGTCGTTCCAGTGATCCAGGGTGGTTTTCCAGCCGAACCGGGCCTGTTCATCCAGAGGCCTGGCCTGGACATCGAGCCAGTAGACAACCCCCTCCTGCTCGCTGCCCTCCTGGTGGAATGCCAGGTGCGGGTCGACATGGAACTTGTACAGCCAGCAGGTCCAATCACCCGGGAAGGTATACGCGTCGGGCGGATCCATCCAGCCTTCTTCCAGCGGCATCGGCACCGGCTCCACCTCGAACTCACCCGGGGCAAAAGTATGGACCCACAGGATTTCGCCGGGTCTGCTGTACTCGGGCGTACCGGGGATGGCCGGAATGTCCTTGTGGAAACTGAGGGTAAACACCACCGCCCCAGGGTCTTCCTGGAAAGGCACGTAATCACCCAGCCATGACCCCCAGATATGAATGTCCGTCACCGGACCCCCGTGGTTGCACAGGAAATCGTCGGCCAAAATATAGGGGTCGCCTGTTGGCCCGGTCCCCGCGTTGATATCGATGCCCATGGGACTGAGATCAGGGTTCTGGATCCACTTGAATACGAAGCGATCCTCGATGAAGACCTGATGGTCCTCGACCTCGCCGTCGGGCAACGCGCCGGTGGGCAGGATCCCGTCGGGAGCCAGCCCCCCCATGCTACTGAACCTGAACCGTGCAAAGGTGGTCGTGTTTTCCTTGGCTACGGCAGGCACCATGAACGACAGGTTGTTGACACCCGGTGCAAGAGCCAGGGAACTGAATATTGTTTCACTCGCCTCCCATGACCCGCTGTCATCGAAGTCGATCCAGGCGTCCAACATACCGGCGGTCGAAGCCGTCACATCGACCGTCGCCGCCTGATTGGGTTTCAAGGGCGAGGTGAACACCACTCCGTCCTCGTCATCGAGATTGGCCAGGTCATCCCCGGTGGCCGCCGCGTCGGGTTGACCGTCGCTTTCGCCATCCACCAGGGATCCCAGGAAGAGATTGGAAATCTGGTGCCGGGCGCCGTTGCTGGCCAGACGGGTCGGGTAGGTAGGATCGGGAGCATCTCCAAAATCAATTTCCGGTGGCGGCACACTGCTGTTTATCACGAAGGCCAGATCGATGGATTCGGTTTCCCAGGGATGGCCCAAAGGATATTTCAAATCTATCCAGGGACTGATGGGGGGGCCGTTACCTTCCCCCCAGACCGCATCATCGTTCCAGTGATCAAGGCTTGTCTTCCAACCGAACATTTCTCCATTTTCCCCGTGCGGGAAGGCCTTGACCCCCAACCAATAGATCTGTGGCTCATCAGGGGTGCCGGTCTGGATAAAGGCGTTGTTTTCGTCGATGATAAAATTGTACTGCCAACAAATGCTGTCGGCCGGAGGTGGCAGATATTCATCCGGGGGATCCAACCAGCCTTCCTCGCCGTCCTGGTATGGCCGGGCGGTCACCAGGGCCGCAGGAACGAACATCTCCCAGAGCATTTCCCCCGGAGTGCTGTATTCGTTGGGATTCTGGTCGGCGGGAATGTCGGAATAAATGGTCAGTTGGAAATCCACGCCCTTGGGATCTCCCTGGGGCAAAAGGTCCTGAAGCCAAGAGCCCCAGATGTGAATCTCCGTGATGGGGCCCGTGGCGGTGCATTTGAAATCGTCAGCCAGGATGTAATCTTGGGAAACGGGGGAACAGTTGACGTCGATGCCTGTCGGTTGAAGATCCGGCATTTGGATCCACTTGGCCGGCATGCTGGGATCCCAGTCCGCAAGCAGTGGCGGGGCGAATAGCAGGGGCAACACAAGCCCCGGCAACCAGAGCAGGCGTTTCATGAGGAACCTCCCGTGATTGAGGTGAACGACCCCTTTGCCCGGTGAAGATGTGTCACCGGGTGAAGGACCCGTTGCATGTCTTCCCCCGGACAAACCAAGGGGAAAAACCCGCCCGCGCACGCTGGCAGGGTGGGGTCGCAATCACGATGGGAAATCCTGGAACTGGCGAAGTTTCGCGGTAGAGAAAACTGGTCCTATCCCCTGATGTATGGTATCAGAATTTCATCTTAAGTGTTGAAAAATTTTTAACCCTTTGCCGAACGTTATCTTACCGGGTTTTCCAGCAGTGAATCGTCCGTGTTCAGGGCTTGCTATCGCCATCCGGATCGTGCGCCAGGACCCGTTCCAGGTACATTTTTGCCTGCGGGTTGTTCGGATCATGCTTCAGCCATTGTTCCAGCAACGGTTCGGCCTCGGCCCAATGGCCCGCCCGGGCACACGCGGTGGCGTAAACCGGCAGCACCTCCATCCGTTTGACCGGCGGCAAAGTCGCGTACAGGGGCTGATAGTACAAAGCGGCCGTCCCGTCCATTCCCCGGGACAAGGCGTGATCGGCAATGGTCTTGACGAAATCCTGGAAGTGGGACCCCACGACCCCGGGCGCCGCACGGCGAAACGTATTCTCGGTGACCGGGGGCATGTCCTTGGTGATCTTGCGCCTGGCGGCATCATCCATCCCATAGAACCTGAGTTCAGGTCCGCGCCCCCGCTTTCCCGGCCGGAAAGTCCGCACCAACCGGGTGTCGCGATCCAGGTCGGCGTAGAAGCGGCACTGGCGCGGATACAGATCCGGCCGCGCTTCATACCGCCCCCTCACGAAGGATGATGTGACGATGAAATCGTACCCCAGGTAGTGCCGCAAATCGTAATAGAAATCGCTCTTGTGCGGGCTCGTGGAATAGAAGGGCAGATACACCACGTGCAGGGGCTTGAGGTCGAAGAACCGCGCCCGCTGGCGCTCGTCAAGATAAGGCAAGGCCGGATCACGGCGGCGGAGCTGGAGCTGTTTTTGGCGCGGCAGCGCGGGGGTGTAAAGTTCCATGGCAAAGTAGGGATCCTGGTCCGCGAGATCGTTCATGACCCAGGACTTGGCTTGCGCAAGGGTGCCGGGACGACCCTGGGCGAGCAGAAACTGCCCCGTTTCAAATCCGCCCGGCACCAGGACCAACAGGGCCAAACCGCCGGCCGCCAGGCGACGACGGTTTTGCGGCCAATCCTGCCCCAACAGCGGCCAGAACCCCACGCCCAGGGCCAGGGGCAAGAGTCCCGGCAGCAGATAGCGGTCGAAGCGCGTCTGCCACGAGCTGCACACCAGGTAATAGACCAGGAACGCCGCCGCCGGCAGCAGCCACACCCCCCGGCGCCGCCAGACGGCCACCGCCAGTCCGGAAATCCCGAGCAGGAACGCGGGCCAGCCCAACCCCGGGCCCAGGACATCCAGCACATAGAACAACAGCCCTGTCCGCTGGCTTTCGTGGCCGAAGTGCCCCCCTTGCAGGTGGGTCATCTGCGTGCCCACATCCCGGGCAACAATGCCGCCGTCCATCACCAGGTAGGGACTCGTCGCGGCAAAGGCCAGCACACAAGCAACACCGGCCCACACCAGCCGGCGGTCCCACAGCCCGGTCAACAAGCCCCTGCCCTCGGCGCGTCTGCGTTGCAGGTGGGCCAGCACCAGGACCGGCACCAGGAATGCCGGCGTGTACTTGGTCGAGGCGCCCAGACCGATCCACAGCCCGGCCAGGATCTCGTCCCGCAGGCGCCCCTCCTGATGGACGGCGATGATGCGTTCCAGGGCCAGGGCGGCGAACATGGTCAACAGGATATCCGGGGTGATCAACTGGGCGTGCCGGGCCAGCAGGGGACTGGCCAAAAGGGTGATTCCCACCAGCGCCCCACCGGCAAGGCCGGCCAACCGCGCACCCAGCCGCGCGCCCACCGCCGTGATGACACCGGCAGCCAAGACGCCCAGCCAGCGGGCCCAGATCGCCACCTGGCTCATGTCCAGCGTCTGCAAGAAGAAATCCTGCCGGTTGCCGAACTGTCCGGTCAAACGCCCCAGCCCGTACTGGATTCCCTGCAGGATCATGTGCAGGTAAAACGACAGGGACGGCCAACCGGCCGTGGCCGGGTCGAGCTGGATGTGTCCGGTGCCCCAGCCCCACATCTCGAAGGCCTTCTTCATGGGATAGGCCTCTTCTTCAATATCCGGCAGACCCCAACCCAGATTCCGCGAACGCAGCACCACCGCCGCCATGAAGACGGTGCCGACCAGCAGCATGGTCGTGTGCCGCGCCGAAAACCTGAAGGGAGATGACTTCATCGATAAACCACCGCCGGATACCCCACCCAATGGGCCAGGGTATTGGGGGCCGTCACACCCAGCTTGACCGTATCAGCCGGCAACCGGCCGTCGGTGACACTGTCGCCATAGCGCAACAGGGTCCCGGTCAGGGGCTCTTTCCCCAGATCCTGCTGCAACTGTGCGGCCACACTCAAACCGAAGGGGATGGAATAGATCCCGCACCAGGTGATGCGGTAGGGATAGGCGGGATAATCGGGACCGTCGGGATTCCAGACCTGGCTTACAAAAGCATCGATCCCTGCGGTGGTGAGCGGTCCGGCCAGCGTCGTCTTGGCAAGGGTGATGTCCTGGGCGCGGGCCGCCGCATGACCCTTTTCGTCGCAGCCAAACGGCCCGTAGGGGTGTTCGCCCCAGCCCTCGCAACCATAGTGCACCGCGTCGGTCGAAATCAGAATTCCCAGATCACGGCCCAGGACCCAGTTCCGCTCACGGCAAAGATCAGCCAGAATCGCGGCGACCTTGGCGGACAGCTCCGTCAGGCGATCCATCTCCATGCCGGGAACCAAAATCGAAACGAACGTGAAATCGCCGGCGCCGGCGCCCAACCAGGGCAACAGGGCCTCCACCGAGTGCTCCTTGGCCTGGCGCTCCCGCGATACTTCGGCATCGGTTCCCAGGCCAGACAGCAGCGTCCGGCGCAAATCCCGGTCGACCGGAAAATCCCGGCCCGCCATGCGCCAGGAATCGTAATCATCCAGGAGCAGGTGGTCGCGCACACCGATACGGCGGCAGGCATGGCACACCCCGAAAATCACCCAACGACGCGCCCGCAGATACGGGAGCGCATGCACGGCCGTCCGCCCGGCATAGAGATAGTCGTCGTGGGGCAGGATGGCCGCCACCGCCGGCCACGCGGCGCGGCGCACCAGGGGGTCATTCAGCCCCTCGATGGTGTTGGCCGCATTCAGTACCTTGGCGAAGTCCGCGCTGCTGACCGCAAAACCCACCGTGTCAAGCTGGGCCCGCACCATCCCGGTGTTCTGGGCCGTAGCCGACCCGGCGCCCAGAATCATGATCATCGTCGTCAAAATCATCCGCATGATGGCTCCTTTGCCCATTATGAAACCGCCGGGAATGTCTTCCCGGCGGAATCATACAGGGATCAGGTCTTCTTGTCATCCGGCTGACTGATCAGCCTCCAACCCGGCCTCCACCCTCGCGGTAAATCCATCCTCACCCGTATCCACCACGATGATCCCCTCGGGTTGAATCGCACCGGCAAGGATCAGGTCGGCCACCCGATCCTGGACCTCGCGCTGAAGCACGCGCTTGACGGGACGTGCGCCGAACTGCGGATCAAAGCCCAGTTCGGCCAGCTTGGCCACGGCCGCATCGGTCACGCGCAGCCCCAGGTCCTGCTCCCGCAAACCGCCGGCGATCTTCGCCAGCTCCAGACGCACGATGGTCGCGACCATTTCCCTGCTCAGGCTGTGGAACCGGACCACCGCGTCCAGCCGGTTCAGGAACTCGGGCCGGAAGTGGCCCTGCAGCCCCGCCAGCAGCTTGTTGTCCCGCTCCAGGCGCTCCTTTTCCGACTCCTGCCGGTTCGGCGGCTCAAACTCCGGCCCCTGACCAAGATTGCTGGTCATGATCACCAGGGTGTTGGAAAAATTCACCACCCGCCCCTTGCCGTCGGTCAGGCGTCCATCGTCCAGCAACTGCAGCAGCACATTCATGACCTCGGGATGGGCTTTCTCCACCTCGTCCAGCAGGATGACGCTGTAGGGATGACGCCGCACCGCCTCGGTGAGCTGACCTCCGGCTTCGTATCCGACATAACCCGGGGGCGAACCGATCATGCGGGCGACCGCGTGGCGCTCCATGTACTCGGACATGTCCAGCCGGATCAGGTGCTCATCGTCCCCGAACAATTGTTCGGTGATGGCCTTGGCCAGCTCGGTCTTGCCCACACCGGTGGGGCCCAGAAACAGGAAGGAACCCAAAGGCCGGTTGCGCTCGGTCAACCCGGCGCGTGAACGGCGGATGGTGCGTGCGACCTTTTCCACGGCCTCGTCCTGGCCGACCACCCGGGCGGTGATCCTGGTTTCCAGTTCCCGCAGCTTGGCCATCTCGTCCTCCATCAACCGCTGGGCCGGAATTCCCGTCCAGCTTGCCACCAGCTTCGCAATGTCCTCCTCATCCACTTCCTCCTTGAGCAGAGGCTGGTCCCCCTGGATGCGGACCAATTCGGCGTAGGCCTGCTTGATCTTCTTTTCGACGGCCTGCTGGGCGCTGTACTTCAACTCGCTGGCGCGGGCCAGGTCGCCGCGCCGCTCCGCCGCTTCCATTTCCAGCTGCAGGTTCTCCTGCTCTTTCTGCAGGGTGCGGATGCCGTCGATGGCCTCCTTCTCCTGCTCCCAGCGCGCCTTTACCTGGGCGAGCTGGTCCCGATGCTCGGCGATCTGATGATCGATGACTTCCCGCCGGGCCACCGCGGATTTGTCCTTTTCCTTTTCCAGGGCCAGGCGTTCCATTTCCAGCTGGTTCAACTGGCGCTGCAGGTCGTCCACCTCGGCTGGCACCGAATCGATTTCCATGCGCAGGCGGCTGGCGGCTTCATCCATCAGGTCGATGGCCTTGTCCGGCAGCATCCGGTCGGCGATGTAACGCTGGCTCAACTTGACAGCCGCCACGATCGCCCCGTCGGTGATGCGGATCCCGTGGTGCACCTCGTACCGCTCCTTCAGCCCGCGCAGGATCGCCACGGCCTGCTCCCAGGTCGGCTCCTCGACCAGAACCGGCTGGAAACGGCGTTCCAGGGCCGGGTCCTTTTCGATGTGCTGGCGGTACTCATCGATGGTGGTCGCACCGATGCAATGCAACTCGCCCCTGGCCAACGCCGGCTTGAGGATGTTCGAGGCGTCCATGGCTCCGCTGGTCGCCCCGGCTCCCACCAGGGTGTGCATCTCGTCGATGAACAGCAGCACCTCGCCTTCCTGGGCCGTTACTTCCTTGATGACGTTCTTCAGACGATCCTCGAACTCGCCGCGGAACTTGGTCCCCGCAATCAGGGCGCCCATATCCAGGGCCAGGACGCGCTTGCCCTTCAGGCCCTGGGGCACATCACCCTCGACCAGACGGCGCGCCAGGCCCTCGGCCACGGCGGTTTTGCCCACCCCGGGCGCCCCGATGAGCACCGGGTTGTTCTTGGTGCGGCGGCTGAGAATCTGGATGGTCCGTCGGATTTCCTCGTCGCGCCCGATGATGGGATCGATCTTCCCTTCGCGCACGGCCGTGCACAGGTCCCGGGCATACTTGTCCAGGGCCGATTCCTTGCCGGCGCCCGCCCCTGATTCATCGTCGCCGTCGTAGGCCGCGTCGCCTCCGGTCGCCTCCAGGGCCCGGGCCATTTTCTGGGGGGTGATGTCGAAGGTTTTCAGGACGCTACCCGCGCGACCGTTATCCGCTGCCAACGCCAGCAGCAATTCCCGGGTGCCGACCATGCCGCCGGATTTCTTGGCCAGGCTTTCCGCCTCCAGAAAGACCTTCTGGAGTTCGCGGCTGGCATTGGGCACATCCCGGGTCCCGGCCTTGGGCAGGCTCTGCAACTCCTGATCCACCGTGCGCAGGATCAGACCCGGGTCCAGCTCCATGCCCCGCAGGGTGTTGGTCGCCAGACCGGTGTCACTCAACAAGGCCCACAGCAGGTGCAGGGGTTCCAGTTCCGGGTGCTTCATTTCGAAGGCCTTCGTCTGGGCCTTTTGCAGAATTTCCATGGCATTGACGGTCATGTTATTCATGTTTTTCTTCTCCTTTTAACTTCCAAATCCAAGGGGATGTTTTTGCTCGGAAGCAACCTTGCAGGAGCGAGGCCAAAACGAAGGAAATGCATAAGATCGCAAACTGTTTTATTTACAATATGTTACAAAGTAAATACAATGCTGTATACAGTACACACAGGGCCCGGGGCCTTGATTCTGCCACTTTGGCATGTCATGTTGGCGTGCCGGCCTTAAACCACCCTCGGGTGCTCAGACAGATCTTGACCAGCAACAGCATGAGCGGAACCTCGATGAGCACCCCAACCACCGTGGCCAAGGCCGCTCCCGAGGACAGGCCGAACAGCATCACGGCTGTGGCGATGGCCACCTCGAAATGGTTCGAAGCGCCGATTATGGCCGCCGGCGCCGCATCCACATAACGCAGCCCCAACAGACGCGCCAGGCCGTAGCCCAAGCCGAAGATCATGAGGGTCTGGATGGCCAGCGGCACGGCGATCCACAGGATGGTCAGAGGGTTGGCAAGGATCACTTCGCCCTTGAAAGAGAACAGCAACACCAGGGTGGCCAGCAAAGCGGTGATGGTCACGGGGGTCAGGTATTTCAGGAAACGCCCCTCGAACCACGAGCGGCCCTTGGCGGCCATGATCCACTTGCGTGAAAGAAACCCGGCCACCAACGGCAAGGCCACATACGCGCCGATGGACAGCAGCAGCGCCTGCCAGGGCACCGGCAAGCGGCCCACCCCCAGCAGAAATCCGCCCAGGATCCCGTACAGCACCAGCATGGTCAATGAGTTGATGGCGACCATGACCAGGGTCAGGCCGTCATTGCCCCGGGCCAGATAACCCCACACCAGGACCATGGCCGTACAGGGGGCGATGCCCAGCAGGATGCATCCGGCCAGATAACTGCGCCACAGGGGAACCTGCAGCATTTTGACCCCCGCGTGCAACACGACCACCCCCGCGCCGTGGATGGCGCCCACGGGCAGATCCTGGCCGAGGGGCATTTTGACCAGATCGGTGGCCTCTGGCCCGATGAAGCCCTTGAACAGCACGCCCAGAAACACCGACGCCAGGGCGTACATGGTGAACGGCTTGACGCACCAGTTCACAAAAAGGGTCAGGAAGATGGGTTTGCCGCTCTTGCCCGACCGAACCACGCTGGAAAAATCGATCTTCACCATGATGGGATACATCATGAAGAACAGGCAGATGGCGATGGGTATCGAAACCACCGGCGCGCCGTTTATGTTGAGGGAAAGGCCGTCCAGGGTGCCGGCCAGGCCCGGAGCGATCTTGCCCAGCAGGATGCCGCCGATGATACACAGCCCCACCCAGACGGTGAGGTAGCGCTCGAAAGCGCTGGTCATCGTGCGGGTGTTGTTTGCAACCTCGGAATTTCTCATGCTCACCCCTCCTTTCGGCACTGCTGGTTTCACGACGGTCTACCGATTCCATTCCAGCAGGGTGGCCCGTATGATTTCCCCCGCGGCCACCATCCCTTTGCCCTGGGCAATCTCCGCCAGAAGATCGGCGGTCGCCAAGCCGCTGAGCATGTGAGATTCCTGTCGCGAACCGGGCCGGGCGACGATCCGGTCGCCGAACACATCCCGATTACCCCGCAGCCACTCAAGACGCTCGACGTTTCTCGCCGCGGCCTCACTCAGCACCGCTGGCACGGATTTGGGCGCCCATGAGGTGCTGCCCATCATGAGCTTCACCCCGGGCATGACCAGCTGGTGAAACGAGACCAGGGCCGAAACCGGATTGCCGGGCAGGGAAAAGACCGGCGTCCCATCGGGAGCCAGCCCGAACATGTTGGGCTTGCCGGGCTTGATGGCCACTCGGGTGAAAAGGTCCCTGATGCCCAGCTCTCGCCGCACGCTTGCGGCGTGATCGTGGTCGCCTACCGAGGCTCCACCGACGGTGATCACCAAGTCGCTCCGGGCCAGGGCCGCCGCCAGGGATTGTTTCAGGGCGGCCGGTGTGTCGCCTACCTGCCGCCGCGCCACCTTCACGACTCCGATAGCCAGTAGGGCGGTCAGAAGAGCCGGACCGTTGGCGTCATGGATCTTGCCGGGAGTCAGGCGCACCTCCGGCCCCACCAGTTCATCGCCCATGGTGATGACCGTAACTCGCGGCGCCTTGCCCACGGTTACTTTGGTCATCCCCAGAAACGCCAGCACCCCGATCACCGGGGGGGTCACGGCAACCCCGGCCTGCAGGATGACGTCGCCCCGCGCATATTCCGCCCCCACGGGTCGGATATTTGCCCCGAGTGCGGTCGCGGCGCCAAAAACCGCCTGGTCACCGCGAACCTCCACCACCTCGACAATCACCACGGCATCGGCACCAGCGGGCAGGGGTCCACCCGTGAACACCTTGATTGTTTGCCCGGACTTCAGTCTCCGGCGCACACCGCTTCCGGCCGGCATTTCCCCCACGATGGTCAGGGTGACCGGCGACAGGCCGTCCGCCCCCATCAGGTCATCGGTCCGGACCGCAAAACCATCCATGGACGATTGTGCAAAAGCCGGAGAATGGCCGGGGGCCTTGACGGGCGCGGCCAGGTAGCGACCCATTGCCTTTTCGATCGGCAGGATCTCCCGGCCCAGAGGCCGGATGGCCTTCTCGATCAGTTCCAGGGCGCGGGGATAAGGGGTCAGAAACGGAGCCGGGGATGCAGATTTCATATTTTACCTCTGTTGGTGCCGGAGGCTGCCTCCACCTCCACCAGCGCCCCAACCGCCACGTTTCCTCCGGTCAACACGCGGCAGAACACCCCTTCGCGGGGCATGATGCAGTCCCCGGTGATCCGGCGGATTTCACAACCCTGGTGACATTCCTTCCCGATCTGGCTGACTTCGAGCACGACCGGGCCCACGATGATCCTGGCGCCGATTGCGATCTCGCCCAGGGGCACGCCCGAAATCACCAGGTTTTCCGCAAAGGCCCCGTCGACAAGATCGGGCAGCATGGCCCTGACCTTGGCAATGCTTTCGGCGGGCAGGATGGAGACCTGACGGTGCCAGTTCCCGGCATGGGCATCGCCCACGATGCCGTGATCGGCACGAAACTCGGCTTTGGGCAAGGGCCTCTTGACGGCGCCGCGGACCTCGCTGATGCAGATGGCTT
The DNA here is from genome assembly GCA_964545545.1 of uncultured Fibrobacteraceae bacterium. Taxonomy (GTDB): domain Bacteria; phylum Krumholzibacteriota; class Krumholzibacteriia; order LZORAL124-64-63; family LZORAL124-64-63; genus JAHJTW01. The sequence continues at coordinate 29,670 of CAZJGK010000005.1, forward strand.
CCAACCTGCCCACTGCTGTTATCCTTTCCGGGCGATCATACAACTGCGGAACAACCGGTTCAGCAGTCCCTGCAGGATCCAACCCACAGCCAAGGCAATGGCCAGGTTATGGGTAAAAAAACCGACGCCGCCAACCGCCAACCCCACGGCCATTTCACCCGGGGACCCCAGCGTTCCCAGCAGGCGGATCATGCTCCAGCTGACGCCCAACAACAGGGCGCCCAAAACCGGCACGGGAATCAGGAACAGAAAATCCGTTCCGTGGGGCACCAGGGCCAACAACACCAGGGCTGATCCCAGCAGGATGGTGGTCCGGCCGGTCCGTCCCCCGAAACGCGCATGCGCCATGCTGCCGCCCGCTCCGTGGCAGACCGGAAACCCGCCCAGCAAACCAATGCCGAGGTCAAGCACTCCGATGGAGCCCGCCAACTTGGCAACCGAGACCCGATTCGCCCTTTGGGCCCAATTCAGGCGACAAACATCTTCTTCGGCAATCACCGCATTACCCAGGGTCAAGGGCAGCTGAGGCAACATGAGCAGGAAGAACGCATCGGCCAACAATCGCCACTGGGGCATGGACCAGCTGAGGAGACTTTCCCCGGTCACGCCCCCCCTGAACGGGCCGCCCACGGCGAATCCCACCGCCACGCCACCAGTAATCACGCCCAGCACAACGCCCGGCCGGGATCGCAGGCGGGGATGCACCAGCAACCCCAGCACCGCGGCCGCCACCGCCGGGGTAACCCATGACGGAACCTGTGCGCCCTGCAACAGAAAGGGATGGCTCATCACCAGGGAAAAAGCCTTGCGGCCGAGCATCAAGCCGATGCCCAGCTGGACCCCGCGCACCAGGGCCTCGGAAAAAACCCTCCTGATCAAGGGTATGATACCGGTCACGGCCAACAGGATAAACAGCAGCCCGTACGCCACCGCCGCCGTGGACAGGGTCGCCGGCGGAATATTCCCCGCAATCACGATGACCGCCATGACCTTCAAGGGCTGAATGGCCACCGGCACCCGGTAATAGGCCCCCGTCGCGATGTAGGCCAGACCCCAGAGCAGGAAGATCCGCGCCGCGGGAAATCCCGCGGTCATCGACAGCGCATAGGCAAGGGGAATGGTGATCCCCAGGTCACCGACCGCCCCGCTGATTTCCGTGGACCAGCGCCATGAGCGCTGCTGTTGCGTGGCCATGGGTCGCTAACCTCCGATGCTTGCCATGCTCTGCAGGGTCGAGGCCGCAGCGGCAAAACCGTCGGTATGTCGCCTGTCCAAAGCAAGTCGAATGAGCGCCAGGATATCCTGCGCGGGCGCTCCCCGGCGCAGGGCGGGCCCCAGATCCGCCGCCGGATTCCCGTACAAACAGGTGCGCAGCTTACCGCCGGCCCCGATCCGCAAGCGGGAACAATCGGCACAGAAACTCCGGCTGTGACCGGCGATGATGCCGATGTGGCCCTTGTGACCCCGCACCGAATACTCACGCGCCACGGCAGACCGCGTGCGTGGGAGGTCTTCCAGATGATAACCGCGTTGGAGCCGTTCAAGAATCTCTTCACCGGACATGGTCTTGACGGGTTGCCCGCTGCCGTCAAAACCCATGGCCTCGATGAAGCGGACCGTCAGGGGTAAATCCCTGGTCAGCAGCGCAAAATCATCCAGCTCGTGATCGTTGACCCCGGGCAGGACCACCATATTGATCTTCAGACCCAACCCCGCGGTCAGAACCGCGTCGATGGTGCGGCGCACTTTGGCAAAACCCTGGCGACGGGTGATCCGGGACCAGGTATCGGGATCCAGGGAATCCAGACTCAGGTTTACACGCTTCAAACCCCCAGCCACCAGGTCCGCCAGTTGATCCTCCAACAGGACTCCGTTGGTGGTCAGCAAAATCTCGGGTTGTTGGGGCAACGAAGCCACCTCCCGCATGAACTGCGGGACGCCCCGGCGCAGCAATGGCTCGCCGCCGGTGATGCGGATCCGCCGCACGCCCACCGAGCACAGGACCGCACTCAGCCGCAGGAGTTCGGAAAAACCCAGCAAGTCATCCTTGCCTTGAGGGTCCAGACCTTCCTCGGGCATGCAATAGCGACAGCGCAGATTACACTGCTCGGTAACGGCCAAGCGCAGATAATCCAGACGCCGACCCTGGGGATCGACCAGAAGGTTCTGATCGGTACCAAGGCCGGCGTCTCGGGCTTTTGCCCTGTGCGGGGAGGCTGATCTGGTCACGTTGCCGTCGCCTCCCTTTCTCTTCCGGGCCGGCTAGAACGAGTAGGACACCGTCACGCGGGGAATGACGTCCGAATCGGGCTTGGGATCGCCCGGGTTCACCACACTATAACTCACAACCTCCACATTTGGTATCACATGAACCTGTGAAGATAGCTGGAAATCAACCCCGCCCAGCATGAAGGTCGATTTGGCCGTGGGATCAAAGGGAAGGTAGGAAATGCCGGCGCCGTCGGGATTGGGGTCGGAGAGACCGTCAACCCGGGCGAACACTGAAGTCTTATCCGTGATCTTGGCCGTGGCAAAAGCCGACCAAACCGTCCAGGACTTGTCTGGGTTGCCCACACCATCCTGGCGCTTCTGCTGGGCAAGCATGAATCCGATTCGAGCCTGCTCGCCCCGGTAGGCGATGAAACCTTGCAGGGTGTTGCGGTTCTTGTGGTCGGGCCGGCCGTCGTAATCCGCATAACCCTCGACGATCAGGTTGTCCGTCAGCCAGGCGCCCACGGCGCCCATGACTTTCTTTTGCTTGTTGGCCTCGTTCTTGTTGCTGTTCCCGTTGCCGATCATGGCGTGGTAATACACCTTGCCGGACCGGCCGAGCTTGCCCTTCACCGCCAGGCCGAAGTCCCGGGAGGAAGCGAATTTCGCCAGATCCAGCGGGGTCATTTCCACCGAACGGTAGCCCCAGAGGTTCTCGATCATCTGGAAGGTCGGGGTGGGAGAAATCCCCAGCATGACCCCGGTGTTGCCAGCGGTCCACTTGAGGTAGGCATCCTTGACCTCGGGGGTCATGGTCTCGCTGGGGGCATAAATTCCGGAGTTGGACATGTCGGTCCGCAAGCGCATGGAAAACCGCTCGTCCAGCTTCTGGTCGTAGGTAAAATAGATCCGGCGGAACCAGAGTCCGTTCAGGTTCTTCAGGGAAGCATCGTGGTTGGCCGCCACATAGTAATAGTCGCCGAAGACGGTGCCGCTGAACTTGCCGGGCTCGGCGGCCCCGGCCACCTGGGTCAGACTGATCAGAACCAGAAACACCGTGGAGATCACCACAACCATTTTCTTCACGCGCAAACCTCCATTGATCCGGACGGGTATTGTGCCGCTCACGGTGGTGAACATCGTAGAACTTCCGAAAAGGGACAAATTAATGTTCTGTAAAGGAACCTAAGCTCTTTTCAGCAAACGGAATCCGGCATCCCGGCCACGAAATCCCGGATTTCGTCCCGCACCCGGATATAATGCTGCAAAGCATCCTCGTCATTCCCGGCCCCTCGGGCCAGGAACGGCGGATCATCGAAACCGCGGTGGACGATCCGGGCCTTACCCGGAAAAACCGGGCAGCTTTCCCGTGCGTTGTCACAGACGGTGACCACCAGGTCGAAGGGAATATCCAGCAACTCATCCACCAGCTTGGACCGATGGCCGGAAATATCCACCCCGGCCCCGGCCATGGCCTTGACCGCGAGGGGATTCAGGCCGTGGGCCGCCACACCCGCGGACCACACCTCCATGAGGTCGGACCTCAGCGCACGAGCCCAGCCCTCGGCCATCTGGCTGCGACAGGAATTGCCCGTACACAGGAACAGCACCTTCATGCGGCTCACGATTTATCCCCTGTTTCACCCGTGAAGGCCGTGATTTCCCGCCGGACATAATCCTCGTAGGCCTGCGGGGTGCGCACCAGTTCCCAGATTTGATCCAGGTTCTTCCAGCGGATCAGCTTGCCTTTGGTGTTCTGCTCCACCAGGATCAGGGTCGGGCCGTCCAGTTTGAACTGCGAGACGAAATGTTCGTTGCCGCTATCCTGTACATCGACGGTTCGCATCACCAGCAGGCCCTTATCAACTTGGGGCATGAAATCGTAGTTGACCGTTTCGACCGCCATGGATTCCATGCTGAGGCAGTCTTCACAGCGGATATGGTTGTGGAAGTAGTAGATAACATAGCGGGGAACGGTTTTTTCCTTTTGCTGCCCGAGGGGCGCGATCGGCGCGACGGAAACACCAGGCGTTCCCTCGCCCGCCCCGCACACACCACCCAGCAACAGCCAGAAAACCAGGCCCAAAACCATCGTTTTCACGGATTCTCCCATCCCTTTAATGCGCGGTGTAGATCAGGTACAGCCCGCCCATGATCACCAGCGTTCCACACACCGATTTCAGGACCCGACTGCCGATGGACCGCTCGTTCCAGTCGAGAGTTTTCTGCACCCACTCGGTGCCCGCCCCGGCCAGGGAGATGATCGAGCAGTGGCCCAATCCATAGGCCAGCAACAACAACATCCCGTAGGCCGGATTATGGGCCGCCACCTTGAAGGTGACCGCAAGCATGGGCGCCATGTAGGCGAACGTGCAGGGTCCCAGAGCCACCCCGAAAATCAACCCCAACCCCAGGGCAGCCCACGGTCCGCGACCAGTCCACTTCCCGGGCCCGAAGCCAGACCAGCCCAGAGGTATCACTTCCAGCAGGCCCAGGCCCATGACCAGAAAAACCGCGGCCACAAAATAATTGCCCATCGAGCCCAGGTCGCCCATGACGCGGCCCGCGGCGGCGGTCACCGCGCCGATGACCGCGATGGTCACCAGGATCCCCGACGCGAAAAGCGTGGCAAGACCGAGGGCCCGGCGCGTCGTCATCCGCGGCTGCCCGTTGATGAAACCCACCACCAGAGGAATGCTCGCCAGGTGGCAAGGTGACAGCAGAATGCTGAGGATGCCCCAGGCAAAGGCTGCCGCCAGGGCCATGGCGGCCGAGCCGGCCACGGCCTGGGTCAAGTGTTCAAAGAGCGCGCCCACAACTAGCCCTGGTTCTGGGCCGGAAGGTGAAATTCATAGCCCAGTTCCCGCCACTTGGCCAGAATGTCGTCACGCGCGAAAAATCCCTCGTGGCGGTAAAGCTCCTTGCCCTGGGGATCGAAAAAAATCTGGGTGGGAATCAGCTTGATCCGGTACTTCTTGGCTTCCTCGGGATTCTTCCACACATCGAGAAAGTCCACCTCCAGCTTGCCGTCCAGGCCCTTTTCGAGTTCAGCCAATACCGGCACCATCAACTTGCAGGGAATACACTTGTCCGCACCCAGGTCGAGCAGGCGGGGCAGGGCGGCGTTCTCCACCACCGCGGGCGCTTCGGCCGCCTGATCCTTGTCACTGCGCAACATGAACGCCGCGCCCGTCGCAACCACCACTACCAGCAGGATAATCCAGCGACTCAAACCCTTGTTCGCGTTTGCCATGATTCCATTCCTCAGGCCAGAAGTTTTTTGATCTCGTCCGACGACAAGACCTTGCCGACGGTTTTCACCTCGCCGTCGATGACCAAAGCCGGCGTCATCATCACGCCGTACTTCATGATTTCCTGGATGCCGGTCACCTTGCGGATCTCGCATTCAAGACCCAGCTCAGCTACCGCTTCGCGGGCATTGGCCTCCAGTTTGGTGCACTTCGCACATCCCGTACCCAAAATCGCCAGTTCTATCATGGTTCCACTCCCTGGTTATCCGAAAAAGGCGCCAAAGACCAAACCGGTAAGGGTGGCCATGATGACCACCAGAACCAGGTAGACCGCTGTTTTCTTGCCGCCCATGATGCTGCGCAGCACCAGGATGCTCGGCAAGGAGACCGCCGGCCCCGCCAACAGAAGGGAGAGCGCCGGCCCCTGTCCCATGCCGTTACCCAGCAAACCCTGCAGGATGGGCACTTCGGTCAGGGTGGCGAAGTACATGAAAGCTCCGGAAATGGCCGCGAAGAAATTCGCGCTCAATGAATTACCGCCAACCAGGCCGGAAACCCATGCCGAGGGAATCAAACCCTGGTGACCCGGCCTGCCCAGTAGTAAACCCGAAACCAGCACTCCGGCCAGCAGCAGCGGCAGGATCTGCTTGGCGAATCCCCAGGTCTGTTCCAGCCACTCTCGGTTCTCCCCTTTTTCAAAGTTGGCGGCAACGCCGAGGCCCACCGTACCGGCCGTGAAGGGGATCAACGGGCTGATGCCCGGGACAAAGCTCAGAGCCGCCACCGCAACGCCCACAGCTCCCAGTCGCCACCAAGTGAACCCAAACCAGGCACCCAGCATGATCCCCAGGCCCACACCGCCGACTCCGGCCAGCAGCCACTTTACCTGGAAGACGGCATGGAAAAAGCCGGCGTCAGCCTGGCCGCTCCAGGTGCCGAAAACCATGATGGCGACCATGGCGAAAAATTGCAGCGCCGTCTGGTACAAGGGGCGGCCCTTTTCCGCCCCAGGCATGGCGGCCAGGGTGGCCATTTTTTCCTTTTCCTCGTGACGGAAAAAGAACTGCATCAACAAGCCAATGATGATGCTGAACAGGATGGCGCCCGCGGCCCGACCCACGCCGAGCTTGAGACCCAGCACACGGGCCGTCAGGATGATGGCCAGCACATTGATGGCCGGTCCGGAATACAGGAACGCGACGGCCGGGCCCAGGCCGGCGCCCATGCGGTAAATGCCGGCAAACAGCGGCAAGACCGTGCAGGAGCAAACCGCCAGAATGGTCCCGGAAACCGACGCCACGCCGTAGGCCAGCACCTTGTTGGCCGCCGGCCCCAGATATTTCATCACCGCGTTCTGGCTGACGAAAACCGCGATGGCCCCGGCGATGTAGAACGCCGGCACCAGGCACAGCAGGACATGTTCGCGAGCGTACCAGCGGGCCAGCGCCAGCGCCTCAAACACCGGGTTTTGGAAACGGAACATTTCCGTCGGTAGGAAAAAGAGCACCAGGAATCCCGCGCTCAGCCCGAACAACGCCTTCCATTCAACGCGCCATTTCATCGCCTAGGTCTCCCGTGTGAACGTTGCCGGCTGGCCATTTTTCCGCAGAACGGTTTCGACACACTGGAAGAAGCCCATCACACACCGGCATTCCAGGCGGTAGAACACCTGGTTGCCCTGCTTGCGGCTGGAAATGATGCCCACCTGGCGCAAAATCGCCAGATGTCTGGATACGGTGGAGAGGTCCGCCTGGATCTTGGCCTGCAGATCACAGACGCATTGTTCCCCCTTTTCCAGCTCATGCACGATGAACAGGCGCGTGGGGTGGCCCATGGCCTTGATGACCTGGGCCCGGACCTGGAATTGTTCACGAAGTTGGGGGTTCACATCCGCCTCCCTTGGCTATTTGGCAAATTAGCCAAATAGCTGGACTTTGCAAGATTTTTTTTTGATAGGGAAGATCTGACCATAGACAAGGGTGCCAACGCCACCGGGGGTCTGGCAAGGAGCCTGATTTTCGATCTCGTTCCGAATGAAAAATTTTCATCGATACCCTTGACATTATTTTTCACGTCTGTTAAGTTAGTTATCTATAACTAACATTAAAACCCAGTCATCCCGGGAGGGCCAGACATGAAAAGTAGCTCAACTTCAAACAAGTCAATGAGTTCAGAACAATCTGAATTCACCCCCCGGCAAGACCAGATCCTGGACAAAGCCCTGGAACTGATTCGCGGCCAGGGCCTGGCGGGGCTGACCATGCGCAAAGTATCGGAGCTGATGGGGTTTTCCGAGCCCGCGGTTTACCGCCATTTCAAGACCAAACAGGATCTCATACTGGGCATCATCCGGCGGCTGGAAATCCACCTGATCGAGCCCATGCAGGTGATCGCGGCCCAGGCCGAGCGCCCGGTGATCGACCGGATTGGCGCCATGATCACCCATCACCTGAATCTGATCGCCGACAACAATGCCCTGCCCATACTGCTGTTTGCCGAGGCTTCGGTTTCGTCCGATAAGCGCCTTGGTGATTCCATGGCCAAGGTCTTCCGCTCCTACGAAAACCTGCTGATCAAACTGCTGCAAGAAGGGCAGAAATCCCAGGAAATCAATCCCGCCCTGTCCCCTGAAGACGGTGCCTTGATTCTCATGGGCGCCCCCACCGCCTGCGCCTTGCGGCTACGGTTGCTTCAGGAGGTTGCCCAGAAAACCAGGCGCCAGCGCCTGGTGCAGTTCATCAAGTCGGAAATCTTGAAACCTTTGGAGGTGAACTGATGAATCCCCATGTTTCATGGCGCTTTCTGGTGCCCATGGTTGCCATTTCCCTGCTGATCGGCACGGTAACGGCGACCGCCCAGGATTATGCAGTTGCTGAACCTGGAACCATGACCCTGCAGCTCGATCAGGCCATAACCATGGCCCTGGATCAGAGTCCCGCGGTCCAGGGGGTGACCTACAAATCCCAGTCCGCGGCTGAGAAAGCCAAAGCGGCCGGTCGCTCACGTTGGGGCCACCTGGACGCGGTGGCCTCGGCTGACCGGTACGAAGGCGCCCGGGTCCTGATGCCACTGTCGCGGGAACTGATCAACGGCGGATTACCCAACGCCCCCTTCGATCGCAACCAGATCCACTACGGACTGACCTACGAGATTCCTCTGTACTTGGGCGGCAAACTCTCGGCCAGCATCGAAATCGCCAAAATCGAAGCCGCCAAAGCCGATGCCCTGCGCGATGGAACCCGCTGGCAGATCCGCTACAACGTGGTTTCCCTCTATTCGGGGGTGCAGACTCTCGACGATGCCCTCAAAGCTTCGTCTGCGTTGATTCACACCCTCGAAGCCGTGCAAACCCGCCTCCAGTTGATGGTCGACAACGGCAAACGCCCCGAGCTCGACCTGCTCAAGGTCAACGATGAAATGGCCGAGGCGCGCGCGAATCATGCGGCCTTGCAGGCGCAGCGCACCAAAGTTGCGGGATTGTTGCTCGCCTTGCTGGGGCAAGATCCATCCCTCGCCTTGACCATCACGCCCTTGGCTGAAGTCGACCCCGTGTTGACCGTGCCGGTGGATAGCTTGCAGGCCATGGCCTTGAACTCGTCGCCGGTCAAACAGGCGATTTTGACCAGCCGGCAAGCCGGCAGCGGTGTCAAATCGGCCCGTGGCGGATTTATGCCCAGTGTGGTGGGGCAGGCGAATTACTTCCGGCACCATGCCGGTTCCGTCGATGACGACCCCACCACCTGGCAGCTGACCCTGGGCGTGAAACTGCCATTGTTCAACGGGACCTCCCGCTTCGCCGCCCTGTCGGCGGCCAAGGCCGGGCAGCGCGCCGCGGACGAAAGCGTGAAGCTCGCCCGTCTGCGCAGCCAGGCCGACTTGAACTACGCCCTGGCCCGCCTGGACGCCGCACGTACCGGACTGACCGCGGCCCAAGCCCGCGTGGCTTCGGCCGGTGAAGCGGCCCGCAGTGAACAGATCCGTTACGACAGTGGAGCCTCCTCCATCGAGGATCTTCTGCGCGCCCGCACTCGTGAAGAAGCTGCCCATACCGCCCTGGCCCAGGCCACCGGTGAGGTGAAAATCGCGGCGGAACAGATCAACGCCGTTGTTGAAATGGAGGTCATCCAATGAAGAAACGACTGCCCATAATCGTAATCGCCCTGGTCATCGTCGCGGGCTTGTTCGCCGTGCGCATGAAGAGGGTCCAGCAGAAAAACAATTCACCCCTGCTGAAGAGCGTGCCCATGACTGTCCAAACGGACAAAGTGGCGCGGCAGACCATCGCCTCGGGACGCCATGTTCTGGGCGAGGTCATTGGCGCCGATGAGGCCGAGATCGCACCCCGCATCATGGCTCAAATTATCGAAGTCGAGGTTCGTGAGGGTCAGACCGTGACCAAGGGGCAACTCCTGGCCGTGCTCGACAAACGCGAGCAGCAGGACGGTTTTGATGCAGCGTCGGCCGCCATGGATGCAGCCCAAATCGGCGCCGACACCCAACGCGACGCCACGGCGCGCGACAAGGTCCTGTACGATGCCAAAGCCATTTCCCAGGAACAGTGGGACCGTTCGCGTTCCCTGGCCGCCGCCATGAACGCCAAGCTGGCCGCCGCCATCAATGGCTTGAAACAGGCGAAAACCCGCTTGAGTTACACGCGTCTGACTTCGCCGGTGGACGGGATAGTCGCCGAACGCCTGGTGGATCCCGGCGATCTTGCCGTGCCCGGCAAACCCGCCCTCAAAATCGTCCGTCAAACCAATGTGCGCGTTCGGGGCAAGTTGTCCCAGGAAGACATGGGCCTGCTCGGGATCGGTCAACCGGTCGCCCTGACAGCCAACGACGTGACCATCAACGCGGCTGTTTCCCGCATTTTCCCCGCCACCGATCGCAATCATCTGGCGGTTTTCGAGGTCGACCTGAACAATCCCCCCGCCTCTCTGGTGGCCGGCATGACCGTGGGCATGGACATCTCCTTCGCCTCGGCCGAGGGCCTCTCGATACCAGTGACCTCACTGCTCGAAGGGGAAAACGGCAACTGGGTGTTCACGGTCCGCGACCAGAAGATCCACCCGGTCAAAGTCCAGATCCTGTCAGCCGGCAGCGACGCCGTCGCTGTCAGCGGCGACCTCAACGTTGGCGACCAGGTCGTCACAGCCCGCCCGTCCCGCCTGATGATGCTCAGTGAAGGCCAGACCGTGCAGCTGGCCCAACAGGGAGGCGGGCAATGAGAATCGTTGATTCGTATCTCCGAAAACCACACCTGCTGATCTCGGTGGTGTTGCTGGCCGCTGTGATCGGACTGGTAGGGTTCAAAAAAATGCCCGTTAACCTGTTCCCCGATTCCGAACGCCCCCAGATCGCCGTGGTCACGGTTTACCCTGGCGCGTCATCGGCCGACGTGGAGAGCGAGGTCTCCCGCACCATCGAGAAGGAAGTCAACACCATCGATCTGGTGCGCCGGGTCACTTCGGTGAGCAAGGACGAGATCTCCGCGGTGACCGTGGAGTTTGAATACAAGAAGGGTCTCGATGCGGCGGCCACCGACGTGGCCAACGCCCTGGAGAAGATCAAGGCCAAGCTGCCGGACACCATCCGGCCGCCCATGCTGTTCAAGGTTTCGTCCGCCACACCGGCGGTGATGTCCCTGGCCTTACGACCCAAGGAAGGGTCCGCTCTCGATCTTTCCATGGTGCGCCAGCTGGCTGACAACGAGATCAAGGAAGAGCTCCTGCAGCTCAAGGAAGTGGCCAACGTCGAGGTCTTCGGCGCCCACCAACCGGTTATCCGGGTCAATCTGGACCGGGACAAGCTGGAGCGCAACCATCTGACGGCCCTACAAATACGTCAGGCGCTGACTGCGTTCAACGCCAACCAGCCCATCGGCCTGTTGATCACCGACGAGAGCCAGTTCCTGGTCAAACGCACGGGTGAGTTCAAGCGTGTGGAAGAAGTCGGGGCCATCACCGTGGCCAACCGGGCCGGCGGCGCCATTCATTTGCGCGACGTGGCAGCCATCAAGCGTGGGGTGCTCGAACCCCAGAGCTCCTACCACGGCGACGGGCAACCTTCCATCGCGGTCAACATCCAGCGGGCGACGTCCGGCCACGCCTTGAACACCATCGCCGATGTGACGGCGTTTTTGCCCAAACTGGAAAAGCAGTTCCCGAACATCGATTTTTCCATCCCCGACACCCAGGGTGAACTGATCGAACTGTCGGTCGGCAACATGATCGGCGCCTTACGGGACGCGGTGATCATGACGATCCTCGTCATCTTCCTGTTCCTGGCCGACTTGCGGGGCATGCTCCTGGCCGCCATCAGCATCCCCTTTACCTACCTGCTGACCTTCGCCGCCATGTGGCTCATCGGTTACGAGTTCAACATGGTGACCCTGACGGCGGTGATCATAGCCGTCGGCATGTTGCTCGATGACGCCATCGTGGTGCTGGAGAACATCGAGCGGCACTACCGCGAAGGTGCCGTCAACGTGCGCGATGCCGTGGTCGGGGGCACCGAAGAGGTCATGCTGGCCATCTTCTCCGGCACCTACGCCACGGCCATGGTGCTGATCCCCATCATCTTCATCGGGGGCTATGTTCAGACCGTGTTGCGGCCCTTGTCCGTCAGTTTGATCATCGCTCTGGCCGCCTCCTACCTGGTGTCGGTCACGGTGATTCCATTGCTGGCACCCCTACTGCTCAAGCGCAGCCACGGGGCCCACCGCAATGTGGTCGAACGCATTGTGGGTCGATTCCAGACCTGGATCGTGGACCCGGTGCGCGAGTTCTACGTGCGGCTGACCACCTTCGCCCTGGACCACCGCTTGCCCTTCATGATCGCCGGTATCATGATGACCATGGTCGCCGGTCGGCAAATGCCTCTGGTGGGGCGTGACCTGATGCCGCCCATGGACTCGGGCATCATCAAAGTGGCGTTCGAGACAGACGCCAACACCTCGCTGGCCGAGACCGAGGCGACCATGTCCAAGATGGAGGCCATCATCCGGGCCCGGCCCGAGGTCACCTCCATTTCGTCGATCATCGGCTCGGAACCGGCGGTGATTTCCTTCGGCGCCGGACGTCTGGCCCAGCAGGGAACCATCACCATCCACATGGTGGACCGATTCCAGCGCAAGGCCACCATCTGGGAGGTCGAAAGCGACCTGCGGGATCAGTTCCACAAGCTGCCGGGACTGAAAACCGCCGATGTGTTTGATTTCGGCGCCACGGCCCTCTCGAGCATCCGCGCCCCGGTGGATGTGATGATCTCGGGTCCGGACACCGAGGTTCTCGACCGCATCGGCAAGGACGTGGAACAGCGGCTGCGCAAGAACCTGCACGACGTGACATCCATCTCGCGTAGCTGGTCCCTGGACAATCAAGAGATCACCTTTACCGCCGATCCGGAAAAGCTGGCCATCTATGAGCTTTCCCCCGAAGTGCTGGCGGCGCAACTGTCGTCAACCGTGCGCGGCATGCCGGGTTCAGTGTTCCGCATCCCCAACCAGGACGGCCTGGCCGTGTGGCTGCAGTTTCCCGCCGAGCAACGTCAGAACATGGGTCAGGTAGCGGCCTACAACATCGTCACCCCCAAGGGCGAAGTCCCTCTGGGCCAGCTGGGTAAAGTCGGGCGCCACTGGATCAGTTCGGTGATCACCCGCCAGGCCCTGCAACGCACCCTGGACATCCAGGCCTTCCGCGCCAAGCGCCCCATCAGCCATATGCAAGAAGACGTGATGGCCGCCCTCAAGGGCCTGGAGCTGCCTCCCGGCTACTCCATCAGCCACGAGGGCGACATCAAGCAGATGACCGAGTCCTTCGGTCGCCTGGGTGCCGCCTTGGTCCTGGGTATGGTGCTGCTCTACTTCTCTCTGGTACCGGCGTTCAAATCGTGGATCCACCCGTTGACCATCATGTCGGCCATCCCGCTGGCCCTGATCGGCGCCTCGTGGGGCATGCTGATCATGGACAAGCACGGCTGCATGCCCTCGATGATGGGCATGATCCTGCTCGCGGGCATCGTGGTGAAAAATTCGATTCTGCTGATCGACTTCATCGCCGCCGCCCGCGAACGCGGTGACAGCGTCCACGACGCCTTGATCGGTTCGGTGCGGGTACGGACCCGGCCGATCCTGATGACCGCAGTCGGCACCTCCGTTGGCATGATCCCCATCGCCGCGGAGTGGGCCATCGGCCTGGAGCGCCTGTCGCCCCTGGCGGTGGTAGCCATCGGCGGCCTCATGGTCTCGACCTTTCTGACCATGGTCTATGTGCCGATCATCTACTCGCTGTTCGAGGATCTTCAAACCAAGGTGAAGGGATGGTTCGACCGGTTCAGCCACCACCCCGAACCCGACGCCATGAATTAACAGACCCGCTCTCTTGCCGCCCCGAGGCCCTGTTTCCCCACCGGAACAGGGCCTCGGTCTTCGCCCAGGATGGATACAGTTTCATTCCCGGTGCGCACATTTATGGCAATCCGGCCAGACTCCCGTGACCGGTGGCCACCGCGGTTTATCCTGCGACTATCAGCGTTGATTCAGCCGACCCCACCGGTGCGTTTGCCATTCAATCGTGCGCCGGATGCACCCGGAACAGGACCAGCAACCCAGGCAAGACCATCAACACCAGAGGGAGTTGAACCGAGAGGCCCACCACGATCGCGATGGCCAGCGGCTGCAACATACCCGAACCGTGGCCGATGCCGAGGGCCAAAGGAAGCAGCGCCAGGATGGCGGCAAAGGTCGTCATGGCGATGGGGCGCATGCGGTTGACGCCGGCCTCGACTAGGCGGCGCAACGGGTGTTCCATCGCCCGCAGTTCCATGACTTCGCTATAATAGAAGATCGACACCTCGGTGACGATGCCCACGATCATGGTCAGCCCCATCATGGAGGCGATGTTGCGCTCGGTGCCGGTCAGCCACAAGCCGATTTGCACCGCCGCGATGGCCAGCGCCGCGGTCAAGAGCATGGCCAGAGCCACCCGGAACCGTTCGTACAACAGCAGCAACACCAGGAAGACCAGAGCCACCGCCGCGATAAAAACGGCAATCAATCCGCGGAAAGCGATTTGCTGCTGTTCATACAATCCTCCCAGCCTGTAATAGACCCCGGGAGGGAGCACGCCTTTGGTGTCCAGACAGGCGCGCACCGCCTTGATGGTCGACCCCAGGTCCCGCCCGCTGATGCGGCCCGTGACCGCAACCATGCGCTTGAGGTCATCGCGGGTGATCTGCGGCTGGCCCGTCACGCGGCGGACCGTCGCCACGCGCGAGACGGGAAACACGTGGCCGTCGGGGGCCCGTAACGGGAGTTTTTCGAGGTCGCTGACCGTATCCCGCACCCGCGCCGGGGTCCAGACCCGCACATCGACCATCTTCTCCCCCTGGAGCATTTTCGTCGTCACCGACCCCGCGATCTGGTCGCTGAGCATACGGGCAACCAGGTTCGGGTCGACACCTTCGAGCGCCGTACGTTCCCTGTCGACATGGACCACCAGCGCATCTCCCGCCGGGACGATCCCATCCTTCACATCGACCACACCGGGTATTTTGCCGATGGCGTCGGCCACCTGGGGCGCCAGGTTCTGCAGCAGGGAACCGTCATCGGAAAAGAGTTTGATTTCGATGGGCTGGGGCACGGCGGTCAAATCACCGATCAAATCCTCCATAAGCTGGGCCATCTCGATTTCCAGCCCCGGCACCTGAGCCTGAACCTTCAGCCGCACTTCGTCGATCACCGCATCGATGCCGCGCCGCGGCTGCGGCACCAGGCGGATGAAATAGTCCCCCTCGTTCGCTTCGGTCAGCCCTCCGCCGAGCTGGAGACCCGTGCGCCGCGAATAGGTCTGGACCTCCGGGGTCGACTTCAAGATCGCGTCGATCTGACGCAACAGACGGTCGGTCTCCCGCAACGAGGTTCCCGGCGCAGCGCGGTAGTCCAGGATGAACCCGCCCTCATCGGTCGACGGCATGAACCCGGACCCGGTGTGCTTCGCCGCCAGATATCCGCCCAGGCCCAGCGGCAGGACAACCAGCAGCAGCATCAAGACCGGCCGGTTCAGAGACCAACCCAGCCACTTCCGGTAAAGGTGCATGAACCACCCCTCACGTCCGGAGGGGGCCTTGTGCCGGCGCAGCAGGTGTTCCAACAACAACGGAACAACCAAAAACGCCACGAAGAACGAGATCAATAGCGCTGAGGCCATGGTCAGGGACAGGGCGCGGAAAAAGGCGCCCGTTACACCGGTCAAAAAAGCCAGGGGAGTAAACACGATGATCGTGGCGGCGGAGGAACCCACCAGGGGCCGGGTAAACTCGCGGGCGGCCGCCAGAAGGTCGATCCGCCCGTCGGCGCCACTGGCCATATGCTCCTCATACCGGCGCACCATGTGTTCGATCATGACGATCGCATCGTCGATGATCAGACCCACCGCCGCCGCCATTCCGCCCAGGGTCATCAGGTTGAAGGTCTGATGCAAGACACTCAACAACATGGTGGTGGCCGCCAGGACGGCCGGCGTCACCAGGGCCACGATCAGCGTGATGCGCAGGTTGCGCAGGAACACCAGCAGCACCAGCATGGCCAGCACGACCCCGATCAACACGGAGTCGCGCACACTGGAGACCGAGGCGGTGATCAGGTCGCTCTGGTCGTACCAGTTCGCCACCCGCACATCCGCCGGCAGAAAGGTGTGCGCCTGCTTGAGGACATTCCGCACCTGCTGGGCGATCTGGACGGTATTGCCGCCGCGTTGCTGGTAAACCTGGAAAACCACGGCTGAACGTCCATCGGCGCTGACCACCGAACGCTGGGGCTCGGCGGCCCGGCTGACCGTGGCCACATCATCGAGCAGAACCAGTCCGTCCTGGCCCGAGCGCAGAATGGTCGATTCAATCTCGTGCAGGTCCGTAAAGCGATCATCGGCGAGCACCAGGTAGAGCTTGGATTCATCCTCGATCACGCCGGTAGCCTGAACCACGTTGGCGGACGAGAGCGCCTGGGCCAGATCGTCCAGGCTCAACCCGAAGCGTTGGAGTTTTTCGGGGGAGGCGATCACATGGATCTCCTGGCGCGCACCGCCGAGAACATCCACCGTGGCAACCCCATCGATCACCGACAACCGGGGGCGAATCTGGTAATAAGCCAGATCGTACAACGCCGTCTGGCTGCGCAAGGGCGAGCTGAGACTGTAGGCGATCACCGGAAACACCGTGGGGTCCATGCGGTGGACCGTGGTGCGTGTCCCAGGCGGCAAATCCGGCATGGCTTGCGCCAGCGCCGCCTGAATCTGCAGCGTGGCGGCCGCCATGTCCAGATTCCACCGGAAGTTCACCGAGATCTCGGCGCTGCCTCTGCTCGTCGTCGAACGCAGGCTGCGCACCCCCGGCACCGACCGCAGGGCTTCTTCGACGGGGTAGGTGACCAGGACCGCCATCTCCTCGGCCGGGCGGTCACCCGCATCGATACCCACCACGACCCGCGGGAACGACACCTGGGGAAACAGGGCGACCGGCAAATTCGACCCCGACAGCAGGCCGCCGGCCACCAGGATGGCAAACAGGAAATACAGGGAACGCCGATGCCGGCGCAGCCAGGAGTCACGGTGGACCACCGGGGAATTCGGGGGCTGCCGCACATCCGCCATCAGGGCGTCCCCGCACTGGCCTCGGTCACCACATGCACCCTTGTGCTGTCGGCCAGTTCATAATTGCCCAGGATAACCACACTGTCGCCGGCGCTGAATCCGATCCCGATCACCTGGGCCAAGCTGTCGTTTTCGGCCCCTACGATCACATCGTGCCGCATGGCCAGGCCGTCGCGCACGGTGAACAGGTGAAAGCGGTCTTCGCGGGGCAAGAGGGCGGCCCGGGGGACGATCAGCCCCCGCCCGGAACTGATCATGACCTCGCCCCGCACGAATTGATTAAGCAACAGGCCGTCCGTGCCTTCGGGAGGCGCCACCAGGACATCCACCAATCGCGTCGCAGGGCTGACCTCCTGGCTGATGCTGCGAATGCGGCCCACCAGCGCTGACCGGCCGCTGCCGTCCACCGGCTGCAACCCCACCGGCTGGCCTATCCGCAACAACCCCACATCTTCGGGCTCGATGCCTAGACTCACCTCGAACCGGTGCGGGAGCGCCACGGAGACCAGGGGACTGCCCGCCGGCACCAGGGAACCCTCGGTGACCATGACCTCCCGGACCAGGCCCGTGGCCGGCGCAATCAGACGGCTGGCCTGTTGCCAGCTCTGGAACTTCTCGAATTCGGCCTTGGCGTTGATCAGCGCATGCACCTGCTGAGCGCGTTCGTCCTTGGTCGCCAGGCCCATGGCATAGCGTTGCGCGGTGCCGTCACTGACCGTTTGCTGGGAAGCCAGGGCCGCCCGGGCCTGGTCGGCTGCCAGGAGCATGCCGGGACTCATGGCGACGCGGACGAGGGTGCTGCCTTGCTCCACGCGCTGGCCAGGGCTGACCAGTACCTGCTGGACCACACATTCGAACGGCACATCGTAACTCTGGACGGATCCCGGGGCCGGAATCACGGTGCCGTAGGCTGTGAGCGTCTCCGCCAACGTGTCCTCACGAGCCACGAACACATGCACCTGGGCAACGGGTTCCGGCTCCCCGGCGTCCGAACCGCCGTTGGGCCCACACCCCGCGGCGGTCAAGCCCAGAAAGGCCAGGAACGCCAGGCCGAACCAGGGTGTGTGACGAACATGACCATCCATCAGCGATCTCCTCGATCCTTGGCGACAAAGCTCCAGTAGCCTCCGGTGGCCGTCTCAAGACCGACACTCAATTCGGCCATGGTCTCTCGCAGACGGAGGGCTGCCAACTCCATATCGTTTCTCTTCGTACGCGCCTCGTAATAGACAAGGGCATCAACATTGCCCAGCTGCATCGCGTTCTGGTACACCGCGACAAGGTGGTCGAGTTCGGGAAGGGCGAGTTCGGCATTGGTCAGCAGATCCCGCGTGTGGGTCATCTGTTGCACCAGGTCGGCCACATCGGCCCGGGCGCCGAAAACCCGGGCCAGATACTCGTCGCGCAGCTGCGCACGCGTCGCTCGGGCAACCCTGACCTCGCCCTGGTTGCGGTCGAAGATCGGCAGATCTAGCGTCACGGCCGGTCCCAGGGTGAGCACGTTGGAGGTGTCGATCACCCGGTTGATGCCGATGTTGATGCGCGGAAAACGGCTCAGGATGGCCGCGTGCAGGGCTTGTTCCTGGCTCTGGTATCCCATGCGCAAGGCCACGAGGTCGAGCCGTCGGCGCTCCAGTTGCGCCACCAGACTGTCAGGCGGCGTCTCCATCAACGGCTTGAGATCTCCGGGAACATCCTGCGTGCCACCGGAATCAGTCGGCGACAGGAAGAACACGCCCGTGGTCTGCAGGGCCAACTTGTACTGGGGAGGCTCTCCCAGGATGCGGTTGAGCGCCTGCCGCCCGCTGTCGCACGCGGCCTGGAGTTCCAAACGCGTGGACCGCGCCGCCCGATAGGCCTCGGCGGCCGCCGCGCGCTCGGCTTCGGTCACCAGTTGCTTATCCGCGGCCTGGTTCAGGGTGTTCAGGTTGCCCTGCAGCGCATCTTCCTCCTCCTGCGCGAGGGCGCGTTGCCGGTCCAAATACACCTGCCGGTAGACCTGCAGGCGCGTTTCCTGGGCAATCTGCCATTCCTGCCAGGCGAGGTCCAAGCTCACCGAGGCCCGCTGGGCGCGTGCCGATGCTTTCCTGGCGCCCCGGGTAAAGAGCGCGTTGAGGTCGAGAGAAAGCCCCAGGCTCGTGCCCGTCGTCGCACCCGTCTCATCATGACGCGGAATATCGGATGAGGCGCTGAGCTGGGGATTGGGCAGCACGCCGGCCGCGACCAGTTCGGCCCCCGCGACCCCGAGTCTTGAGCGCATGGTCCGCAATTCGGGGTTGGCGAACACTGCGAGCACCGCGGCTTCATCGGGAGAAAGGCCGTCGGTGGGATCAAAGACCAGCGGCGCCAACAGCGGATGATCAAGCTTGCCGGCCGCGATCCGCACCGCTTCCAGCGACGGAGGTTGCAGACCGTCCCTCACGGTCTGGCTATCAAGGGGGGCCGCATGATAGCTCGCACACCCCCCCAGGAAAAACAGCAATAAAGGGAAAACCGCCCCTCGCAGAAGCGTGGGGGGCATCATTCCCCTGAACATTGCCGGATCAGGATTATCGACCTTCAAAGTAATGCTCCAACAGATCAACCAGATCCAAGTCCATCTTGTAGGCCAGGTTCAGCAGCGACAGATTTTCGGCCTTCGCCGCTTCCGTCAAGCCGCCAATCGCATCAGAAAACGCATCCCGCAGCGCGGTATCCGTCACTTTGGGCTCGAGGGCCTTCCACCAAGCCGCAGCTTCCTCGGCTGTCTTGCGCATGGCGTGCCACTCCACCGGGGTATCGGCCGCGGCCACCATCAACGAAAACCCGGCGCAATCAAGAAGGTCGACCTCTTTCGGCACCGTCAGGTTGTTTGGTTGGACTTCATCGAGAATAAGCCTGAATACCTTGACGCCGGCCCTGGCCACGGCTTGATACTCCTTGTGGGCGACCGCCTCATGAACCTCATTGAGCAGGCCATCAAGTTGCTCCGCACCCTCAGCGGACATGACTGTTTGGACCGATTTCTCCTGCCTGTCGGCGGCTGCCATCGACCGGGCCAGGCCTGCATCATCCCCTGCCAGGGCGAATTCCACCATATCCTCAAAGGGTGAGGTGGCGGCCAGCAAAGTGTCATTGGCGTTGGCGGGTTGCTGGGCGACTGCGGGAACACTTAGGATCAAAAAAACGGCCAATACAGGCAGCAAAAATCTCACGGCGCTCATGAATTTCTCCTGTGTGTGGAGTCGGCAAGGATCGCCAGGGTCACTGTCACCATAACCATAGAAGACCCGCTCAAGAACACCAGAATAAATGTCTGGTTCCCCCCATATTTCAGGGCACGGGTTCCAGCGCTCTCACCACACGTCAGGGATTGGCCTTTCGCCCGGCGGAGGTCTCAGGTTGACCGGCATCTTGGGCCGCAATCCCAGTTCATGAATGTGCGGCGGGGGGCCCTGGGGAAACCGCGCATACTTGGCGAGCTCATCCCAGGTGCGATCCCTGGAATTCTCCAGCGGGGAGTGCGACAAAGACCCGGCCATGGTGCTACCAGCGATGATCCATACCGGCAGGGAGGCGATCAAAAACCATCCATGAGAAAGGGTCGAAATACTCCCGGCCACCACCCATCCGCCGGCCTTCTCGGTTTGCGGATCAAAATGGGCGAGACTGGCTCTCCAGATCTTGGCCAGGTCGATACCCACCACCGGATCGGTGGCGGCCATGGCATCGACCAGCAGGTAAACGCTGTCCCGGTCAACCGCCAGGAATTCACCGGACAGGGATTTCCGAGGGGCCGACCTGGGGAATTCCACGGTCATCCAGGCCCCATACGGGTCCTGCGGTGCATTTTCGGCTGGGGAAAGCCAGTGTTCGGGTGCCTCGGTGGAAGCGCAACCGGCCATCAGGAAGCAGGCCCCTCCCAGTATCAACTGGCTGAACTTGCCTGTTTCAATGCGCATACCGACTCCCCCAGAACTGGGATTCCATGTCCGGCTCGAGGGCCTTGAACTTCGGGGCCAAGAAACCCAGGGCCAAACGGGGCCGCGTGAACATCAACGCCGCCAGGGCGGGGTCCTCTTCGGCCATCCATTCCTCGCGCATCCACTCCAGGTAGTAGCCCCGGCTCTCCAGAAAAACCTCCCAGGCCTCGGCGGTGTCGGGCAACGCAAAACTCAAGTCAAAACGGTCGCCCGGCAAGGTGATCAGGGTCCGGTCGTCACGAGTCAGATCAGCCAGGGCCTGGGGATCCGGAACCCCGCCGCGCAATACGGCTGTCGGAGCAATTCTCACGGGCCTCACCTGTCGGCCCAGCACCGCCAACGCCGCATAGTCCAGTCGCCAGTTACCCTTGGTCAAACGCAGGCGGATGCGAGACTCGGCGGGGCCAAGTTCAGGAAGCCGCAGCATGTGCACACTGATCGCCAAGGGGCCGGTTTCTCCCATCTCCCCGACGGTGCGCCAGGTGCCCGGGGGGCCGGGCACCTGAACTTCGATCTTGCCCAGCAGATGCCCCAGGGTTTCGCTGCCCTGCTGCGATTCGGGAGATCCTTCCACCCTGGCCAACGACGGCGCGGCGTACTGGCCCAAATAAGCCAAGCCCTGATAGAAGAGATAAGTGCTCAGCAACGAATGCCGGGAGGCGATCACCAGGCCCAGTTCACCTTCCGGCAAGGTTTCAAACTCCAGGTCCAGGTATTCCTTGGCCCCAAGATCAAGAGAATCGGCCAGACTGGTGCGCTCGGCATCGTCACAGGCGGCCAGCAAGGCCGTGCAATCGCCTTCGGGACCTCGGCAATGATTCGCGGGCAACAATTGCCCGACCTGCCAGTAGGTTCCGTCCTGGGCAGCCAGGATCCGGGCATCGTCCCGGCAGGGGGCGGCCAACAAATCGACCCGCCGGACCACATGGGTTTCCAGCGCTTCGTTGGTCATGGTGAGATTGACTGTTTCGCGCTTACGCCCCGTGTAAAACAGCGCATCCAGGTCGGTATCTTCCAGGCCGGGGGCGACGCTCGCCGAAAACCCTTCGGCGACCAGCCGGGGCTTCCCCTGATCATCGGGCAGGTAAAAGGTGGGGCACGAACCAAAACACGCCTTGGGGTTGGTCAGGCAATAGATTGCAACCCCGACGGTGGCAACGGTCAAGACGGTCAATCCTGCTGCCACGTTCGAGGTTTGCACCACATTGGACTCGATGATCGCCACCGAATCCAGGGACACGGCAAAAGGACCCATCGCGATCTTGTCCCGGCGGGCATTGAACAAGGACCCCTGACCCCGGATCTCTCGCCGTCCCTCATCGACATTCCAACCGGACAGCAGATACATCCCCCCGTCCGGCATGTGGACCTTGAGCCAGGGGGATTTGCCGTCCAGACTATGCAATTCTTCGAAATTATCTGGACGGTGGAGGGCTTTTTTCTGAACCTGAAGAGAGCATCCTGAAATGAAAATCAACAGGAGACAGCCTGCGGCCAGGATAACCAACGGGACTGCGTCTTGACGGTTGTTCATCATCCCCCCTCAATGATCAGTGGATTATGTCACAGAATTGTCTCCCGGTCCAGCGACATTGTCCCCGCTCAATTGCCTGGTAGCCGCCAAGTTGTTTAATCAGTACAAATTAAGTCCGGTAAAAACTTAACTAGCAGACCATTTTTGTTTTGCTTATTTCCCATAAATTTTATAGGTTCTCACAGGATTGTCATGGAATAACTCCAACAAGGCGGGTTGAGACTTGCACCAGAGATTCCTGAATGCACGGATGGGGCTGACGATACTGGCCATGGCCGGCGCCATGTGGGCCATCGTTCCGCCCCTGCCCCTGCTTGCTTCCGGTCCCGCTGCAGGGAACCTGCACGAGACCCAGGCGTGCCTTGATTGCCACGATGATCAGGCGTCCGGGTTGAAAAACGGGCCCCATGCAGTGGGCCTGGCAACCGGTGGCACGCACATCGACTGCACGGATTGCCATACCGGGGCGGCCGCCCACTGGCAAGACGACCCCGAGGCCAATCCCATGTCCAATCCGGCCCGACAAAACGTCTCCGAAGTGTCCGCTGTCTGCCTCCGTTGCCACAGCGAAACCCACCCGGTGGATCAGGGCACGATCAGCCCCCACTTTACCGCGGGCGTGACCTGTCTGAACTGTCACCAGCTCCACGGCAACTCCCGGGAACACTTCCTCAAAGACAGCCAACCCGAATTGTGCTTCTCGTGCCACAAGGCCACCCGGGGTGATTTCGCCCGACCCTACCGCCATCCCGCGGGCGAGGGCGAGTTCCTCCAGTGCTCCAGCTGCCATCTGGAGGCCGACGAGAGCATTGCCACCGCAGCCCGGCAAGGAACCAACGCCATCTGCCTGACGTGCCACGCCGAGTTCCAGGGGCCCTTCCCCTACGAACACCAGGCGACCGTGGATTACGGAACAGACGAGGGCGGATGCATCTCATGCCACGAGCCCCACGGTTCCTATGTCCCCCAGTTGCTGAAGCAACCCTATGAGGCGCCTAACTACCAGACCTGCACCCAATGCCATTCGGTTCCCTTGCACAACAACAACATCAACCACGGCACCGAGTGGGCCGGCGTTTCGTGTTCCGAGTGCCACGTGGACATCCACGGGTCCTACACCAACAAGAACTTCCTGTCGACCGCCCTGGAAGCCCAGGGGTGCTTCGCGGCCGGCTGCCATTCCCGATAGGAGGGTGACTCAATGCGTTTGAAAACAGCTGCCCTCGGGATGATGCTGCTGCTTGCCGCCTGCTCCTGCCCTGATGCCCGGGCGGGCAGCGTGAACGGTACGGTCAAGCTCGGCGGCATTTATAAGGACGAAACAGCCGGCGATCTGAGCGTCATGCCCGAGACTTTCAACATTTACGATGGGTTCTCGATCTCAGGGGTGAACCTGAACGGCAAGATGGGCCGCCGGAGCCTGTTCACCCTGAACTTGCACGAGGTGAACCAGGAAAGCGCCCGGGGAATGTTTTCCTTCCGGGTTCCTAGCCTGCTTACGCTTTCCTTGAAGTACAACCGCCACCGGCAATTGTTCGACGCGGCGGGCCAGGTGGAGAGCGCGCGCAAGGACATGCGGGGCAGCTTCGTGCTGACGCCTTCGCGGAGCTGGCGGATCAGCGCCGACCTGGGCGACCAGCGCAAGACCGGCAACCGCGTTTCCTACCTGCCGAACTCCCCCAGTTTCCTCGGCTTGTCCTACGACAACAAGCTCTACACCGGACGCTTCGAGGTCGCCGGAAACCGTAAGGGCCGCACCGTGGCGGCAGCCTACGAATTTTCCGACTTCGAGGACGACAACCTGGCCGTTGCCAAGCGCACCGGCGGGGTGTTTTCCCTGCGTCTAAACGGACCATGTTACCTGTTTCCCGATCTGTTGTCTCATTTCGTGCGCGCCTCATACGGGAAACAGAAATTGCCGGGCGCAGGCACGGAGTATGACCTGGGCACCTTCCAGTACCTGGGCGTGGTCAAACCGGCTGACGCCTGGCGTGTCAAATACCAGTTCTTCGCCACGCGGGTCGACGACCATGCGACCCGGTTGAAGACCGACAACATCCGCAACAATGTTGACGTCGTCTGGTATCACCACGCGGGAAACCTCACGGCCGGCTACGGCTATGTGACCAACGACGACGATCGGACCTTGACCAAATACGACGTGTGGCGCGTAGGCGGCTCTTACGACTACAACCACCAGGTCAAGGCAAGGGTCAGTTACGCCTCCAACCAGAAGCAGGACACGGAAGAGTTGACCCTGTTGAAGGACATGGATGCCAGTCGTTTCCGGGCCGACCTCACGTTTGACCCGACAACGAATCTGACCTTCGGCGCCGGCTACCTTGATCGGGAACGCAAATTCCCCCTCCTCGACGTCTCCGCCAAGGGCACGCGCTATAACGCCTTCACGCGTTTGGCGTTCCCCGGCTGGGGCGCCGTCAATGTCGACTACAGCTACTCCGACGACCAGTACGTCGACCGCTTGACCGGTTTCCGGGCTGATAACAGCACGGTTTCGGGCCGGGTGGACTTCGAGCACATCAAGGATCTGCGGCTGTCGTTCGGCGCCACCTACCTCGACATCGGCAAGGATCTGGACATCGAGAAGTCCATCCTGTCGTTCGAGGGTCACTACAACGTCGGCAAAGACTACTTCGTCGAAGCCAAGTACAACGTCTACAACTACGACGACTACGTCCTTTTGGACCGCTACTACACGGCCAACGTCGTGTGGCTGAATTTCGGGTACAGAATCTCGGTTGACTAGGCAATTGAACACCATGCCCCCTAGGAGGAAATGACAATGTCGAAGACTCTCAAATCCCTGATGATCGTTGCTTGCCTGCTCGGCTTGGTTGTCCTTGCGGCTTGCTCCAGGGACATCACCACCGTGCAGCAGATGGATCCCGGCGCATCACAGTGCTTCAACTGCCACACCGACAACCGCGCCAACGACCAGTACGGCCTGCTCGACAAGGAGATGGAGTGGTCGAACTCCAGTCACGGTATCGGCAACTATGTTGGCTACGCCGGCGGTCGCGAAGGCTGCTCGGGCTGCCATTCCGGCTCCGGTTTCCAGGCTCGGCTGGAAGGCCTGACCGATGTGCCTTACGCCACGACGATCGGCTGCTGGAGCTGCCACGCCCCTCACACCAACGGCACCTTCGCCCTGAGAGTGACCACGCCCCAGCCGCTGTCCAATGGCCATACCATGGATCTCGGAAGAAGCAACATCTGCACGGCCTGCCATGTCGGCAGAACTACGGTTCAATCAGCCGTTGTCGATGCTCCCGGCGACAGCGCGACCATCACCAGCACCCACTGGGGCGCCCATCATGGCCCGCAGGGTGACATCTTCGAGGGTCAGAACGGTTACGAGTATGCGGGTAAAACCTATCGCAGAGACGTTCCGCCCGCCCACAACGACAACGAGAAGACCCGTTGCTTCGGTTGCCACGGCAACGCCAATCCCGCGGTCGACCTGGGTGGACATTCGTTCCAGCAGACCAACGCAGCCGACGACGACAACGTGGCCAGCTGCAACCGCTGCCACAGCAACCTGACCGACTTCGATTACAACGACGTCCAGTCCGATGTCGAGGAACAATTGGCCACGCTGGAAGGACTCCTCCAGGATCTGCACTTCCTGGACGAGGATGGCGGATTGATTGAGGACGCGCGGGGAACCAAGGACGAGATCGGCGCTGCCTGGAACTACATCCTCGTCGAAGAAGACCGCAGCATGGGCGTACACAATCCCGACTATGTGCGTGACCTGCTCCAGTACTCCATCGATGCCTTGAGCAAGTAATGGCTTGACCGGACTCAGGTCCAAAATAGTCGCATGATTCCGGGGCGGGACGCCAATCCCGCCCCGGATTTTATTACGTGATCCGAACTTCCCTCCATCCACTACCAGTTGTATAGTGCTCGGCGATCACCCACTATATTTTGCATGAACAGGAGGTTCCCGATGTTCTCGTCACGCTCGCGGATTTTGCCTGTGTTGCTCGTGCTTGGCTTGTTGATTCCCGGTGGCTGCTCGGACCAGGCCCCTCTGGCACCCTCGACGACCCAGGCCCCGGTGACCTGGGAGAAGGCAGCCCCTGCCGGTTACTACGACACCGTAGACACCTCGACCCCCGCCGCCATGCGCAGTTCGCTGCACGCCATCATCGACGACGGCATCAAGATTCCCTACACTTCGACCTCCACCGATACCTGGGACGTCGAAGAAACAGCCTGCCAGGACCCCAACCACTCGAACCAGGTTCTCGACCTTTATCTGAACGCCGTCTATCCCAAGTACGGCGGCGGCAACAATTACTACGACAGGGAGCATTCTTGGCCCAAGAGTTACGGATTCCCCAATGACGGTTCGACCAACTACCCCTACACCGATTGCCATCACCTCTTTCTTGCCAACAGCGGCTACAACTCCTCCCGCGGCAACAAACCGTTCGGCACTGCCGGAGCCTCGGGAACCGAGAGGACTACCCTGTACTATGACGGCGTCGGCGGCGGCAGCGGCGTCTATCCCGGTTGGTCAAACTGGTATGACAGCACGTACTGGGAGACATGGCGGGACCGGCGCGGGGATGTGGCCCGCGCCCTGATGTACATGGATGTCCGCTACGAGGGCGGGGTTCACCCCGGCACCAGCAATCCTGAACCGGACTTGATTCTCACCGACAACCTGACCCTGATCGAGAATTCCAACACGGGAGCCAACCTGTCCGTGGCCTATATGGGTCTGTTGAGCGTCCTGCTCCAGTGGAGCCAGGATGACCCCGTTGACGCCAAGGAAATGGCCCACAACGACGCTGTCTACTCCTTCCAGGGCAACCGCAACCCCTTCATCGACCATCCCGAATGGATCGATTGCATTTTCGGTGACACCTGCGGCGGCGGCGGTGGCGGTGGCGGTGGCGGCGATCAGGTCGCCTGGATCAACGAGTTCCACTACGACAATGCCAGCACCGACACCGGTGAGTTTGTCGAAGTTGCCGGAACCGCCGGCCTTGATCTGTCCGGCTGGACCGTGGTCGGGTACAACGGCAGCGGCGGAGCAACCTACAGCACGGTGAACCTGTCGGGTGTCCTGCCCGACCAGCAATCCGGGTTCGGCACCAAGGCCTTCACCATGACCGGAATGCAGAACGGCAGTCCCGACGGGTTGGCCCTGGTCGACGATACCGGCGCCGTGGTGCTGTTCATCAGTTACGAGGGATCCTTCGCGGCCACCAACGGCCCGGCTTCCGGCATGACCTCCACCGATGTGGGCGTCGCCGAGACCACCTCGACACCCGTGGGTTATTCCCTGCAGCTGTCCGGCAGCGGCGCCGCGTACGCCGACTTCACCTGGCAGGGGCCGCAGGCCAACACCTCCGGTGGGATCAACACCGGCCAGAGCTTCTCCGGCGGCGGTGGCGGCGGCGGCAGCTGGACGATCATCACCTACGATGATTTCGAATCGGGGATGGGAAGCTACCGGGACGGCGGCAGCGACATGAGCCGCTATTCCGGATCCAACTCCCATCAGGGCAGTTATTCGGCGGACATCCAGGACAACAGCGGCGCTTCATCGTCCTTCTATCACTCCAGCGGACACGACGTATCCAGTTACACCGATCTTGAAGTCGAGTTCTGGTACAAAGCCGTCAGCATGGAGACCGGCGAGGACTTCTGGGTCCAGTATTGGGATGGCTCGGCGTGGATGACCGTGGCCGCATATGCCTCAGGTTCGGATTTCACCAACGGATCCTTCAACCATGAGATCGTGTCCATTCCCGCCGGCACCTACAATTACTCGACGGGAGCCAAGTTACGCTTCATGTGCGATGCCAGCAGCAATTCGGACGATGTCTTCATCGACGAGATCGAGTTCCGCGGGTTCAAATAATCGCTCGGGGATTAAACATTCGAGGGGGCCTCCATCTGGAGGCCCCTATTGGTTTCTTCCGTACGGGCAGATCCTGTCGATCCCCTGCAGGGCGCACACCCCCGCAGTCGTCACCCCGTAGACCAGGTAAGGCTTTCCCCCGGCCAGGGCCCGCTCCCGGATATGATCGAAGGTTCCGTTGACCAGGGTGGTCCCGGTCAGGATAACGAAATCGGATTGGGCGATGAGTTCATCGGTCCGCCGCAGGCCATCCATGATTTCCACCCCGAAACGCTTCTGGCCGATGTTGTCCGCGTTGAGATCCGTCATCATCACGTGGTCTGCGCCGAATACCTCGACCAGCCGTTCCGCAAGAGCGGGGTTCAGCCCAATGAGTCCAACCCTGGGCCGGCCGTGTTTACTGCGGATGAACTCCGCAATTTCCCGCGCGCATTTCTCCGGATCTTCATCCTTGCAGTGCACGGTCCCCTCGGCAAGGTTCAGATGCCGCAGGGTGGCGTTGAGCGTGGCCAGAAAGATCGCCCGGTTTTGATTGCCGCTCAGTTCAAGATCCGCAACCGCGCTCAATGTCCCGCGGAAGTATGAGGGGGTATCGGTGAAGGCCTGCCCCTTCACCCCGAAGAGCACGGCCTCGATAACCCGCTCCTTGCCCGTGATGATCGGGTAGTCCCGCCGCCGGGGATTGCCGATGGCCTCCTCGGGCGTTAGCGGCTTGGCCGTGACGGTAATCTCGGCATCCAGCAGATCCTGTTCGGCGAGGATCTCTTTGAATTGCCGCCGAGCGTCCTCAAGAACCGAATGTTCCGAATGGTTATCCATGGTTGTCGCCCCTGCCCGGAATTCCTTCCCGATCGAAACTGTAAGATCAAACCTCAATATCACCAAAAGGCCGGGTGGGTCAAAGGAATGATAATGTATTTGCATCAAACTAAATCAGTAGGTTTTTGATCTATATTAAAAACCGGAATTCAAGATGGGTCAGGATGAAGACGGGGACCTTCTGCTGAAGGCCCCCGCTTGGTAAGGTTGGACCGATGCCGATTATTACATATAGGCTTGCTCACCATGCAGTGATTCGTCCAGCGTTCCCTCTTCCGTCTCACTCGTTCCCACCTTCGTCACTTTGTTGATCAGCCACAACATGCCAAAAGTGAACACGAACGCGTAGATCGAGGAACCGATAATGGAGACGACCTCCTTGATGAAGAAGGCGCTCCCCCCGTAAAACAAGCCGTTGGCACCTCCGGCATTGACGGCCGTCGTACCCAGCAGACCCAACATGACGATGCCCAGTGCTCCACCCACGCCGTGCACCCCCCAGACATCCAGAGCGTCATCCCAACCGAGGCGATTCTTTAGACCCACAGCCAGGTAACACACCATGCCGGCGATGATCCCGATGAGAACGGCGCTGGACGTGGTCACATAGCCGGCTGCCGGGGTAATGGTCGCCAAACCGGCCACCGAGCCGGTCAACAGCCCGACGAACGACGGCTTCTTGTCGTGGATCCAGGAAATGATCAGCCAGGTGACGGCGGCGAAGGACGCCGCGACATCGGTATTCAGGAAGGCGGCCGCCGTGATCGAATCGACTTTCAACTCGCTCCCCGCGTTGAACCCGTACCACCCGAACCAGAGCAGGCCCGTGCCCAGGGCCACCAGGGGAATGCTGTGAGGAACACTGTCGGCGATTCGCCGCCGCCCCACATACAAGACCGATGCCAAGGCCGCCATACCGGCGATGTTGTGGACCACGATGCCTCCGGCGAAATCCAGCACGCCCCACTCAGCCAACAGTCCACCGCCCCAGACCATGTGGACAAAGGGGAAATAGACAAACAACAGCCACGCCACCAGGAATATCAGGTAGGCGCTGAAATGCACGCGGTTGGCAAAGGCGCCGGTAATCAACGCCGGGGTGATGATGGCGAACATCATCTGGTAGGAAATGAAAACGATGAGCGGGATATTGCCCCCCGCAAAGGGCGTTTCGGGCGTGATCCCGCGCAGGAACGCCAGGTGCAGATCCCCAATGATGCCGCCCTGGCCTCCGCTGAAGCAAAGCGAGTAGCCAACGGTATACCAAAGGACGGTCGTGACCCCGAGAGAGACAAAGCTCTGCATCATGATCGTCAGGACGTTCTTGCGTCCGACCAGGCCGCCGTAGAAAAACGCAAGTCCGGGCGTCATGAGCATGACCAGACTGGTCGCCAGCAGCATGAACCCTGTGTTGCCGGTATCGAACATGATTCAACTCCTTTGCCCACCCCCGCAGAAGGGAGGTAAATGAGGATAATCGGATGTCAAAATAATGATAAACGCCAGCCGCGGTGGCACGCAGGGGGAAAAGCCTGAAAATCCGTGTCGCAAAACCTTAACGGTCTAATCGAGGGAAGTCAGTCCTTCCCGGATGGCATACTTGGTCAACGCGGCGAGGCTGTGCAGGTCAAGTCGATCCATGATCCGCTTACGATGTGATTCCACCGTCTTGACGCTGACGCACAACTTGTCGGCGATGGCCTTGGTGGACACCCCTTCGGCCAAAAGCTGCAGGATTTCACATTCACGAGCGGACAGTAATTCCCGCACCCCGGATTCCGAATGGTTCGCCAGGCGAATGTAATCCCGCACCACCGAATCGTTGATGCGGCGACTGAGCCAGATCTCACCTTTCATGGCGGCCGCAATAGCCTGAACCAGTTCCGGAAAGCCGCAATCCTTCAACAGATAGCCAGAGGCGCCCGCCTTGAGCATGTTGATGATGAATCGCCGGTCATCGTGCATGGATAGCACCACCACCCGGGGTGGCTTCTCGCATTCCATCAGTTTTCGCGTGGCGTCGATGCCGTTGAGTCCGGGCATGGAGACATCCATGATGACCAGATCCACCTCCTGCCCCGCCACGACGTCCAGTACCGCCAAACCGGTCTCGGCTTCGGCGACGACCGCCAGCCCCGGCTTGGTTTCCAGGAGTTTGCGCAAGCCGTCGCGGAACATCTTGTGGTCGTCGGCAATCAGGATGCGCACGGTCATGACCCATCACCTTTCTCGCTGTCCAACGGCAGGGAAAGTGTCACCTGTGTGCCGTGGCCTGGGGCGGTCACCATATCAACCCCCCCGCCCAACTGACCCATCCGCTCGCGGATGCTGAAGAGCCCGAAATGGTCGGCGTGTTGGTCGGTGGCCGCGTCGGAGAACCCCCTCCCCTTATCCGAAATTTCCAGCTCGAGTCGATCCGGATGCCAACGCAACGTCATCGTCGCCTCATCGGTTTCCGCATGCTTGGCGACATTCAAGAGCAGTTCCTGGGCCGAACGGAAAACCATGATCTTCTGCTCGTCCGCCAGCGCTACCGGGCGACCCGTCACCCGGTAGCCGACTCGCAAACCCCGCTTGATCTTCATTCTCTCGGCGAGCCAGTCAAGCGCATCGACCAGCCCAAGCTCAAAAAGCGCCGGCGGACTGATCGTACCAGTCAAATCACGGGTGTAGGTGATGGTCTGGGCAAGCAGCCTCACCATTTCATCGATGTCCTCCATGAAACCGCTGAATACGGCGTTGCCCCGGAATTCCTCCATCCTGATCCGGATCATGGCCAGGGCCTGGCCGACATGGTCGTGCAGATCCGAGGCAATGGCCCGCCGCTCCTGCGATTCGGCCATACACAGTTGCAACGCCAGTTTCCGCAAACGTGCCCGATGCTCCTGCAGGTTTCTGCGGGTTTCGGCGTGAACCGCAGTTTCCCGGGCCAGGGCAGATTCCAGTTCCGCCACTTTGGCCTGCATTATCCCCTGCCATTCCTCCACGGCTCACCTCTGGTTTCGTTGGGAAGCGGGTTGGATCCGCTTTCAGGCAACCCTTGTCATCTTATCCGGTTTCGTTGATTTGAACCAACCCAAGTTATGGAGGTTTTTGGCAATAAGTGGTAGCCTCCCTTTGCTGTTGATCCAACCGGAGCCTCAACGATGGAGTGTCTGCCGTGCGCACGATTGCAGGTGTAACCTTGATGCTGTCTTCTCTTCTGTGCCTCGCCTCCCCGGCCTTCTCCCAGCTCCCTCCCGGCCAGCCTACGCGGTGCGGATCAGAGCATGCGATGATTTACAGAAAGATTGTTGCACTACTGGCGACGGCCGTCACCCTCGTGGCCTTCGCCGGTGGCTTCGGCGTTCTCGTGGCCAGCGGCAGTTCTCTATGGAAGGTCT
>CAZJGK010000006.1:0-24649 GCA_964545545.1 uncultured Fibrobacteraceae bacterium
ATGTGGTCAAAGGGCTGCCGGGGTTCGGTGACCGTATCCTCATCCTGGAACGCCCCCTCAAGGAGGGCCTGGGCGCCGCCTACATTGCCGGGTTCCAGTGGATCCTGGCCAACACGGATTTCGAGGTCCTGTTTGAAATGGATGCGGATTTCAGCCATGATCCGGCCGCGTTGCCCCTGTTCCTGGAACACATCGAGACCCATGACCTGGTTCTCGGCAGCCGCTACCTGCATGGAATCACCGTGGTCAACTGGCCGCTGCGAAGGCTGGTTCTGAGCGTCGGCGCCAACATGTATGCCCGTTGGGTGACCGGGTTGCCCATCAAGGATTGTACGGGGGGCTTCAAATGCTTCAGGCGCCGGACGCTGGAGCAGTTGCCGCTGGAAAGGATCAAGAGCGACGGTTATTCCTTCCAGATCGAGATGAATTATCACTGCTGGAAGCTTGGCCTGAAGATCAAGGAGATCCCTATCATGTTCGTGGATCGGCAGGTTGGTGTTTCCAAGATGTCCCGCCGGATCATTCTGGAGGCCATGTTCATGGTCTGGGCTCTCCGCTTGCGGCGCCAGCCTTGAATACTTCCGGCGTCACGGGGTTGGGCTGTGAGGGCCGGGCCGGCGTGCTCGGCCTGGCCGTGGTTATCGTCAACTACAATACGAGTGATGATCTTGAACGCTGCCTCGACTCCATCTTCGCCAACCCTCCGAGCTGTTCCTTTCAGGTCACCGTGGTGGACAACGCCTCCAGCGACCAGGCCTTGACCGCGGTCAGGGACCGGTTCAGGGGAGTGGACTGGCTCCTGAACTCCCAGAACACCGGTTATGCCCGGGGATGCAACCAGGGGATGGCCGCTCACCCGGCCGAGTTCTACCTGATTCTCAATCCCGACATCGTCGTGCAGCCCGGCGCCATGGATCGCCTGCTGGCCTTCGCGGCGACTCATCCCCGCGCCGGGATTGTCGGTCCCCAGCTGCTCAACGAAGACGGCTCCATTCAGGATTCCTGCCGGCGGTTCTATACGTTGGGAACCCTGTTGATGCGGCGAACCTTCCTGGGGCGTCTTTTCCCCCGGAGCCGGATCGTGCACCGGCACCTGATGCGGGATTTCGATCATCTGTCAAGCCGGCCGGTGGACTGGATCCTGGGAGGCTGCATGCTGGTCAGCAATGATGCCCTGGCCCGCACCGGACCGATGGATGAACGTTTCTTTCTTTACTTCGAGGACGTTGACTGGTGCTTCCGCATGTGGCAGGCGGGCTGCGAGGTGCAATATACCCCGGAGGCCCGCTTTCAGCACCGCCACCGCCGGGCAAGCACGGCGGGGGCTTTCCACCGCTCGTTCTGGCTGCACCTGGGCAGTCTGATCTCATTCTACGAGAAGTGGGGCCTGCTGGTCTGGCTGGTCAAGCGCTGGCGCGACCCCTTGCTGGTGATGCTGTTCTGGCTGCTGGATATGATCGCCGTCGGGACGGGTTTCGCCCTGGCCTACGGGTTGCGTTCATGGGGTGGTTCCCTGTTTCCGCAGGAGCTCTTTTCCTTTGGCGAGTACATGCCTTTGCTGATCTATACCCTGCTGCTGTCCACCGTGGTTTTCATCGGTGGCGGGCGATATGCTCCCGGGTGTTTGCGCCGCCGGGCCGCCGGAGTCCGTGATTTGCAACAGGTGGGCATCATCTTCATGTTGCTGCTGGCCAGCACGTATCTCGGGCATATGGAAGTCATCAGCCGGGCGGTGCTGTTGATCTATCTGCCGTTGCTGGCCACGGCGGTGGTGACCACGCGGGGATTCCTGCGCGGTGTGCTGCACCGGCTGGAAAAAGGACGCCTGGCCCTGGAACGAACCCTGCTGGCCGGGCCCCGACACCTGGTTGCGGACTGGCTGGCCGCCGCTGGAGAACTGGCGTACGCTGGAGTGGACCTGGTGGGTTACATCTGTCCCCATGATGAAGCGGGGGTGTTGCCGCCCCTGG
Organism: uncultured Fibrobacteraceae bacterium; assembly: GCA_964545545.1. Taxonomy (GTDB): domain Bacteria; phylum Krumholzibacteriota; class Krumholzibacteriia; order LZORAL124-64-63; family LZORAL124-64-63; genus JAHJTW01. Next base: position 1,971 of record CAZJGK010000006.1, read on the forward strand.
CTGCGGGCCGGGTTCCCTGGCTGGGTAGACCAGATGATCTGGTGGTGGTTGCCGGGCGTTTTCGTGTATCCCAGGTGGTGTTTTGGCCCACGGGGGAGATCGATTCTCGGACGCTGCGGCTCTGGGGCACCCTGCGTCGGATGGGACTTCACTTGCGCTGGCAGACCCGGGATGCCTGGTTGCTGGCCACCGGAGCGCGGGTTGAAATCCTCGGCGGCAGCCTGGGCGCCGTCAGGGGAACCGATCAGGCCGGATTATGGCATCGTGCCGGACGCAGGGTCATGTCCCTGGCCGGAGGCCTGATGTTGGCCCTTATCAGCGGACCGGTCCGTCTGGGGGATCGGCTGGGACGCCGGGTGGGGCGCCGGATCATGTTGCGGCGCGTTCGTCTGCTGGATCCCTGGGGGTTTGACCCTGAACTCGAGGTGGCCGTTTCCGGATCCGGGGACGTGCTCCCCTTGTCCCGGCAGTGGGGGATGGCCCGGGGCCTGCTGTCCGACAAGATCACCCTGGCCGGTCCCTGGACCCTGGCCGACGGTCTGAACTGGCGCGAGCCTGCCCCGGAGGGTATGCTGGCCTTCTGGGATTCCGAGCCCGCACCCGGCGCCTTGCTGGGCACCGGGTGGGACAAAAGAGAGCAAGGGTCCTTCTGGGCTCGTATGCACCATTATTGGCTTCATCCGGGGAATCTGCTGAATCTGGAATCCCCGGTCGGCGATGGTTCCTGCGGGGACGATCCTGCGTGAGGCCGCAACGAAGTGGAATGATTATGTGCGACAGGTTTCTCCCTCGGGCGGCTGGTCTCCGTGGCGTTATTCCCCTGCTGGGACTGGTGGCGGTAAGTCTGCTGAGCCTGCCGTCCCTGGCGGCGTCGCCCATCTTCCATCCCCTGCTCGCAGCCCACGAGATGACGGTCCTGTTGGAACTGGACGGCATGGTGTACGGAGGCCTGGATGGCGGAGGCCTGGTGGTGCGGCCGGCCGGCCATCCGGATCAAGGGGAAATCTGGTACGCGGGATTCGGCCTGAGCGGGAATGAGATCACTGATCTGGCCTGGACCGGGCGCTATCTCTGGGTTGCCTCCACCGATGGCGGTCTGACCCGCATCGGCGATCCGGGGGGTGATGCGGATTTTCGGCAGTACACCAGCAACCTGGGCAGCCTGGAGGTGACGGCGGTGGCCGGCACCGTTATCGGCGGGAGCGAACGCGTGTTCTACGGGATGGCCGACGGCGGCATCGGCCAGATTGTCGACGGTCTTTCGGGGAACATCTACACCGCCGAACAGGACGGCCTGGTCGACAATGACATCAATGCCCTGGTGTTCTTTCGCGACGAACTGTTCATCGCTACCCCCGAGGGTGTTTCGCATTTTGCCGACAACCTTTTCACCACGGTCAACGAAGGGTTGCCCGCCGGCGAGGTGTTCGACCTGGTGGTGACCGGCGAGGATGACCTGCTGGCCGGGACCAGCGACGGCGTCTACCGGTGGCTGCCGGGTCAGGAAGCCTGGGAACAGCTGGGCACTTTGGGCATTAGGGCCACCGATCTGGCTGCGGGTCCGGCGGGAATCTATGCGCTGCGGGCAGGGGCCGGGTCGGCCCTGCGCCGCTGGGATGACCCGAGCTGGCGAGCGGTGACCAGCCCCGAGCCGATCTGCACCGCCTTGGCCTCCGGCGATGATCTGTGGCTCGGCGGGCGCAAGGTCCTGCCGGAAATGAGTGGCGGCAACGGCTTCGCCTATCTCGCCCACGAAGAGACCGCGGGTGGCTTCACGGTCTTCACCTTGTCGTCTTCCCTGGTGAGAAACGCCGAGGGGGTGGCCTTCGATGCGCAGGGCGGGGCCTGGGTCGGGTCCTATCCGGCCGATGCCGTATCCGGACTGCAGGGTCAGACCTGGACCGGCATCTACGCGCTGGCCCAGGATAACGATTATGACCATGGCCTCTTCAACTACGGCAGCAACATCCTGGCCATGGCCGGTGATCTGCAGGGCAGGATCTGGATTTCCCAGTACACGACCGGGTTGATCAGGCACGACCCCGAAACGGACAAGGACACCTACTTCAAGCCCGCGGACAGCGGCATGTCCGGCGCCTATATCCTGGATATGATCGTCCACCCCGACGGGCCCCTGATCATGACGCACGACCTGGTCTGGCAAGAAGAGGCTTACCATTACCCGGAGAAGGTCGACGTCCTGCTGGATACCGACCATGGCGAGGTCCCCGGCAACTGGCTGACGCTGCCGGTGGACACTGGAGGGATCACGAGCACCAACCGGATCTGGAGCGCCGTGGTGGAACGCCCGGATGTGATCTGGTTTGCCGCCGAGGACTATGGCCTGTTGCGCTGGGACATCAACGGGGACGCCGCGGGGCCCGACGACCCTCTGACCTGGGCCGACTTCAGCGATGACCGCTGGGACGGCCCGCTGACGACCTTCTTCGGCTCCAACAATCTTCCCACCAAGGTCAAGGGGCTGGCCCTTGCTCCGGACGGCAGCATCTGGGCAGGCGGCAACGGTCTCGTGCGCTTCAGCTATGATGCGGTTTCGCGCCTGGCGACCGTTCTGGAAACCTACGGTGAGAAGACGAGCAATTTCATTCCCGGCCTGGTCAGCGCCGGGGTATCGGACGTGGTCGTGGACGGCAACGGGGATGTCTGGGCCGCCTCCACCGCCGGCCTGAACAGGATCCGCACCCGGGGTGGACAAACCACGGTGGACGCCTGGATAGACCTGGGGAACTACCTCGCCAATCCCAATTACGGCCTGTTGTATTCAACGGGTGTGATCGCGCCCCTGCCCGGCACGACTTATCGTGACCTGGCGGTTTCTCCGGACGGCCGGCGGATCCTCCTGAGCTCCGATCGGGGCGCCGTCATGGTCGATGTCGGCAGCGTAGGTGCAGGCGCGGAAGCAAACCTGGCCGATGTGTATTGCTACCCCAATCCCTTGCTGCCCGGTAGGGGTGAGGGCACCCTGAAGCTGGACGGGCTCCCGGCGGACGCGACGGATATCGAGGCCGAGGTCTACAACCTGTCCGGGGAAATCGTTTTCCGCCGCACCAGCGTGCAAGCCGGCGTCGGTTTCTGGGACGGGCGCAATCGTTTCGGCAACGAGGTTGCCAGCGGCATGTATCTGGTGAGGGTGAGCTGGTCGGGACAGTCCGTGGCGATTCCCCTGAGTGTGGTGCGGTGATGGATCGTTCGCGAGTTCTGATCATTGGTGCCGGTGCCGCCGGCCGTGCCCTTGTCCAGGAACTCCAGGTCGGCGAACTGCCGGTGGAGCCGGTCGCCTTCCTGGATGATGCCCCAGACCTGCAGGGGAATATCATCTGCGGCTTGCCCGTGCTGGGCGGCAGTGACGAGTTGCAGAGCGCCGTGGACCAGACCGGAGCGGACGAGATCCTGCTGGCCATTCCCTCGGCGGGCGGCCCGCTCATCCGCCGCATGGTCCTGCTGGCCCGCAAGGCCCGGCGGCCACTGCGCATCGTACCGGGGCTGCGGGATATCATTCTCGGCGATGTCAGCTTCCAGCAGGTTGCCGACGTGCAGCCCGAACACCTGTTGGGTCGTGAAAGCGTCGACTTCCAGGAGGAGGGTGCCCGCGCCGTGGTCGGCGGGCGGACCGTCCTGGTGACCGGTGCGGGGGGGTCCATCGGCGGCGAACTCTGCCGCCGGCTGCTGCCTCTGGGACCTGACCGGCTGATCATGCTGGGACGCGGCGAGAACAGCCTGTTCGAGATGGAGGCCGAGCTGCGGAACAGGTTTCCGGCCGCCGCCCTGCAACTGGTCGTCGCCGATGTCCGGGACCGGGAACGGTTGGCTGTGCTGGCGCGGCGGATCGCTCCCGATCTGATTCTGCATGCGGCCGCCCACAAGCATGTGCCCCTCATGGAAGACAATCCGGAAGAGGCTGTCCTGGTCAATGTGGGCGGGACCTCGAACATGGTCGAGCTGGCCCGCAAGGTCGGCGCCGAGCGGTTCGTCCTGATCAGCACCGACAAGGCGGTTGACCCCCTCAGCGTCATGGGCGCCACCAAGCGTCTGGCCGAGGAAGTGGTTCGCCGCGCAGCCGCCGCCGGCGGGCACACGCGTCTGATGACGGTGCGCTTCGGCAATGTGCTGGGCAGTCGCGGTTCGGTCATTCCTTATTTCAAGCGGCGTCTGGCCGACGGCCTGCCCCTGCCGGTTACCGATGCGGACATGACCCGTTACTTCATGACGATCAAGGAGGCTGCTCTGCTGGTCATCGAATCCATGGTGCTGGGCGAGTCGGGCGCGACCTATATCCTGGAGATGGGCAGCCCTGTTTCCATCATGGAACTGGCCAAGAACCTGCTCGTGCTTTCCGGTGCGGCGCTGGGGGAAGACGATTCCTGGCCCCAGATCACCATCAGCGGTCTGCGCCCGGGAGAAAAACTGCATGAGAGCCTGCATGAAGCCCGCGAAAAAATCCTGCCCAGCGCCAACCCCCTGATCAATAAGGCCGTCATCCAGGGCCCGGACAACCCGTTGGGTCCCGGTGACCAGGCTGAATTGTTGGCTCTGGCGACGGCCGGTGATATTCCCGGGTTGCGCCGCCGCCTGGCGGTTCTGGCCGGACAGCCCGGGCTGGCACAGGACAAGGGGCAGCGGTGATGGCGGGTCGGGGGCAAGTCTTTATCAACCGTGAGGAATTCCTGCCGTTCTTCCGGCCGGATCTGAGCGAGCCTGAAATTGCCGCCGTCGCGGATGTCCTGCGCTCGGGCTGGTTGACCTATGGCGCCAAGGTGCGGGAATTCGGCCTGGCGTGCGCGGCCTATCTCCAGGTGCCTTGCGCCGAACCGGTTTCCAGCTGCACGGCGGGTTTGCACCTGGTGCTGGAGGCCCTGGAGGTCGGTCCGGGGGATGAAGTCATCCTGCCTGCCTTGACCTTCGTGTCCACCCTCAGCGCGGTTCTGCATCGGGGCGCGCGGCCCATGCTGGCGGATATCGACCCGGTGACGCTCTGCGTGGATCCCGAGGCCTGTGCGTCTCTGGTGACCCCGCGCACGCGGGCCATCATACCCGTGGACATGGGGGGACATCCCTGTGCCATGACCGAACTGGGGGACCTGGCCCGGGACCGGGGTCTGCACATCATCCGAGACGCGGCCCACAGCTTCGGAGCTGCCGAGCACGGAAAGCGGGTGGGTGCCGGCTGCACGGCCACGGTATTTTCCTTTTACGCCACCAAGTGCATCACGACGGGAGACGGCGGCCTGGTTACCTGCCCCGACAAGGGGCTGGCGGCGCGCATCGGCCGCCTTGCCTTCCACGGCATGGACGGGAACGCCTGGCAGCGATATGGGGACAAGGGACGCTGGTACTATGAGATCCTCGAACCCGGCTGGAAATATCATCTGGGAGATCCCGCGGCGGCTTTGGGTCTGGGTCAGCTGGCCCGGGCGGATGAATTCATGGCGCGGCGCACGGCCATCGCCGCACGGTTCAACGCGGCTTTTGTTGACCTGCCGGGAGTGACCATTCCCCAAACCGCAGCCGGGATGACACCCTCCTGGCATCTCTACCTGTTGCGGGTCGACCCCCAGGCGGTACCCGGAGGCCGGGACCGGCTCATCGCCGATCTGAGCGCCAATCGCATCGGTTCTTCGGTTCACTTTATTCCCTTGCACCATCATCCGGCCTTTGCCGAGCTGGGCGCGGAATTCGGGGACCGCTTGCCGGAAACCGAACGGTACTTCAACGCCGCGGTCAGCCTGCCTCTTTTTCCTGCCATGAGCGATCGTGATGTCGAAGACATCATCACCGTGGTCTGTGCCAGCAACCGGGCCGCTGTCGGGTGATGGCCGGGAACCAGCAGCAGCAACTGTCCCCCGTCGAAAGGGCGCAAACGTTGCCCGCAGACTGGGACGACCTCGTGCGGTTGGATCCCGGGGCCGAATACACGCACACCGCCCACTGGCTCAATTCCGTCTGCAAATGCTATCGGGAAAGCGAACCCCTGGTGCTTACCGTGCGTCGCGAGGGACACCTGATTGCGGGGTTGTCCGCCGTGATGCATAAAACCCGCCTGCTCAAGCGGCTGGACAGCAGCCTGGAGGGAACGACCGGCGGCCCCCTGTTGGACTCCGATCTGGACCGGGAGGCGCGGGAGCGGTTGTTCCTCCTGCTGACCCGCACTTTCGGCTCCCTGCGCCAGGGTCCGCTGACGGCCCTGGGCATGGCGCTCAACGCAGGCGCCGAGGAATCCTTCGGCCCTTTGTTGCGGCAAGAGAGCGGTTGGGCCCGGCAGGAACTGGCCACGGCGGTGGTTTCGTTGGCCGGCGGAATCGCGGATGTGGAAAAAAACAAGTTGGTCAACAACAAACGCAATGAGCGAAACCGCGGTCTGCGGCGGGGGGCGGAGGTCTTCACCACCAGGGATCCAAAGTGGCTTGCAAGGTACTATCCCCTTTATCTGCGGGCTGCCCGGCACTGGGGGGTCAGGCCGGTGCCCGAGGCTTTGTTGCGGGAGCTGCTTGCCGGTGCGCAGGGGCCGGGCCTGGCCGGGGATGTTTTCTTCACGTGTGCGACACTGGAGGGCAAGGTCATCGGGGGGCATCTGAATCTGCATCTGGGCGACCGGGTGTTTGCCTGGAATGGGGTGACGGACCCCGCGTTTGCCCGCACCCATTTTCCGGCGACCCTCTGTGTCTGGGGGGATCTCCAGGAGGCTTGCCGCAGGGGCGCCCGGTGGCTGGATCTGGGGGCCAGCGACGTGGCTGCATCCCTGCTCTCGTTCAAGAAATTCTTTGGCGCCGAGCTCGAGATGCGGGGTCACTACACCTGCGAAGGGGGAGGGGTTCGTCTGGCCCGCGCCGTGCGCAGGGGCGTGGCCGGGTGGAAATCCCGGCCGCATGATCGCCGGTTCCATGACGAGTTACGGGGGAAACCGTGAACCTCATGGGGCCCGGCTCACGTATTTTCGCCAGCCGCCTGGTCCAGGTGGCAGCCAACGCGCTCGTCGTTTTGCTCGTCGCCGGAATCCTGGGCCCTGAAGGCCAGGGGTATTACAGCCTGACGGTGGCGCTGGGCCTGTTGGTGGCGTCCCTGCTGGCCGGGGGACTCGGGCTGGCCGCGGTGCCATTTCTGCGGCAGGAAAGTATCGCGGGGAAGCGGATTCTGCACGCCCAGCTGTTGTGGCTTGCCGGAGCGGTCTTGCTGTTGCTGCTGGGGGCCGGCAGCACCCTGTTGCCCGCACCCAGGGCTTTTTTTGCTACCTATCTGGGCTGGGCTCCGGGCTTGGGTTTTGTGGTCGCCGGAGCGGTGCTGGGGATTCTGCTGTTCGAGATCTTTTCCTATGACCTGTTGGCCCGGGGCAGGCTGGTGGTCGGGTCCGTGATCAACGGCGGCCGGGCGATGACTCATCTTTTGCTGGCCGGGACGCTTGTCCTTGCCGGCACGCTGACGCTGGGCCGGGCGGTCGGACTGGTGGCCGTGGCCCAGGGTCTGGGCGGATGCGTGGTCCTTGCCGTGGCCGCGCGCGAGATCCGCCGCCACCTGCGGGGCGTCAATCCCCCCTCTGAGGACGCCCCGACTTCCCGCGCCGGTTACCTGTCCCTGTCCGGGTTGATGCTGTTCCTGTTGCGCCGAGGTTGGGTCGGACAGCTTTCCGCGGTGGCCTATTTCCTGTTGCTGCGTCTGGACCAGGCTCTGCTGGCGCATTTTCGCAGCGCGGCCGAGGTGGGCGTGTACTCGGTAGCGGTGTACCTCGGGGAAATGCTGTGGCTCTTGCCGGGGGCCTTGACGCCCCTGTTGGTGCACAGCGCCGCAGTGGGAAAGACATGTCCCGACCGTGATGTCGATTCCCTGCGTGCGGTGCGGCTGGGTTTCCTCGTGACCCTGGCGGCGGGCGTTCCCCTGTATTTCCTGGCCGGTCTCCTGCTGCCCCTGCTGGCCGGGGGCGTGTACACGCCTTCGGGTCCCGCCCTGCGGGCCTTGCTGCCGGGTATCATAGCTTTTGCTCCCGGCGCCGTCCTGGCCGGCGACTTCATCGGCCGTGGTCGTCCCCACTGGAACACCCAGGCCAGCCTGATCACTCTGGCGGTCAACATCGCGGCCGGTTTGGTGTTGATTCCCGCCTACGGCGCGGTGGGGGCGGGATGGGCCAGCACCGTTGCCTACGCTTGCGGTTCGGTGATCATGATTTCCCGTTTCTTGACAGCCAGCGGCTACTCTTTGGCGACCCTTGTCACCGGGCGTCCCTGACCCGGATTTTCCCCTTCCAAAAAATAATTCAATATCCTGAAAAAAGAGGGTTGACTCGCCTAGTGGGGATCGTATACCTTCCGGTGGTGGGCAGTGGTGAAAAATGGGTAAATAAGGGGAGAATATCGGTGAACAGGGATTGGCGGGACGCTGCAGGAGCGGCATAACTTACATGGATGTAATAGGTTCCCGCCAAAATCCCTTACCCGACGGCCCACCGGGGCCCTCACATTAAAACAACTGTGAGATCATGAAACAGGACCAAACGGCATTTAACTCAGGGCATTCGCCTTGCAACTTCACCGGGGAATACACCCGGGCCGTTGATGCCAAGGGCCGGTTCAATCTTCCGTTCCGGTTCCGCAAGTCGGTTGCGGGAGCCGAGGAAGAACGGTACGTGGTCACCAGCGGTCCCGAAGGGTCCCTGGCCCTGATGCCGTATGCGGTGTACCTGGACAACTTCAACCGCGTGCGCCAGGGGCCGCCTAGTCCTGAGCGGCGAAATTTTCTGCGCATGATGTCCCGATCCAGCCATGAAGTGGTTCCCGACAGCCAGGGCCGCGTGGCGGTGCCCGTGCGGTTTCTGGAAAACGCCGGCGTGACCAGCAAAGTGACGGTCGTGGGCGTCGGCGACTATATGGAACTGTGGAATCCCGAATCCTTGCCCACCCTCGGGGAAAGCCCGCAGGCGGTGAACGAGGAGCTCAGCAACGAATTCTTCCGCTAGCCCTGTGGGCTGTGGATGAACCCCGGCGGCAAGGAGGCTGGCCGGAGATCGCCGGGCAAAGGGGCGCCGATGGATCGGCGCCCGCCCGGTGGAAAAAATTTACCAGCGATGTAAGCAGGATCATGTGCCCAAGGAGGGGCGTGAACCAGGGAAGGATCCCGCAATGCCCAGAGAGAGTGCCCAGCAGTCCGCGAGGCAGGAGGCCGCACGCAGAACGCTGGATATGGAGATCACGCACAGGGACAGGACTGTGTGGGCCTCTCTCTCGGGTATCCTGGATCGGCCTGGACTGCAACAACTGGTGATGAGCATTGCGCCCCTGCTCGGAGGCCGGGGACGTAGAATCGTCCTGGACGGAGCCGGGCTTGTTCATATGGACTACCGGTGCACTGGCCCCCTCCTGGCCTGGAACCGGATCTTGAAGCAATACGGCCACCAACTTTTCCTGAACCACTGGAACGATTACCTCAAGGCGATCCTGGTCATGGAGGACTGGGAACGCGAATTGGGGGGTCCCGAAACCCGGCTTGCAAAGTGGCGCCCTCGTCCTGGGATGCCGCTGAGCGGGCGGCCATGAGCGATGACCGGCACACACCGGTTCTGGCCACCGAGACGCTGGCCTTCCTGGAACCGGGTCCGGGCAAGCGTATGATCGATGGAACATTCGGGTTCGGGGGCCATGCCTCGGCCATGCTCGCCTCCGGCGCCGAGGTTCTGGGCCTGGATCTGGACGGCGCAGCCATGAGCGCGTGTGAAAGCCTGGCCGCTTCCCAGCCGTTGCTGCATTGCCGGCGCTGCTCGTTCAAGGATATGAAGGCCGCGGCGCGAGGCCTGGGCTGGGAACATGTGGACGGAATCCTGCTGGATTTGGGCGTCAGCTCCCTGCAACTGGACGATCCGCGGATGGGATTCAGCTACCGGGCTGAAGGTCCTCTTGATCTGCGGTTTGACCAGCGGCACGGGACGAGCGCCGCCGAGTTGATCAACACCCTGCCCGAGGTGGAACTTGCGGATCTGATCTGGCGCTTTGGTGAAGAGCGGGCGAGCCGCCGGATAGCCCGGGCTCTGGTCAGGGTCCGGCAGGAGGAACCCATCACCACCACGACGGCCTTGCGCGTGATCGTGGAGAAACTGGTCCGGCCCGGACAGAAAGCCGCTCCGGTTCTCAGCCGGGTATTCCAGGCCTTACGCATCGCGGTCAATGACGAGATGGGGGCTTTGGCGGCCACGCTGGAGCAGATACCGGGCCTGCTGGTCCCCGGGGGCGTGGCGGTGGTCATCAGCTATCATTCCCTGGAGGACCGCCAGGTCAAGCGCTTCATCGACCGGGAGCGGCGGGATTGCCTGTGCCCGGCGGAAATCCCGATCTGCACCTGCGGCCACAAGCGAACCCTTGAACCCCTGACTCGCAAAGCCGTGAAAGCCGGCCCTGCCGAGGAAGCCGCCAATCCCCGCGCGCGCAGCGCCCGGTTGAGATCGGCCCGGCGCCCGGAAAGAAAATGGAGACCATGATGGGGAACAACGCCTGGACCGGAGCCATGCCGCCGAATGACTGCACCGGGTTGGAGTGCGGAGCCATGGCCCAGAGGCGGGATCTGTTTTGCCGCAGCACCGCCCTGGCCTTGCCCTTGGTCATGTTGGGCGTCGCCCTGCTGGCCGGCGCCATTTTCGTGTCCAACCAGGTCGTGTCCTGCCGCCTGAAGGTTGCCCGCCTGGAGGACCGGCGGGAGTATATGGAAGCCAAGGCGGCCCATCTGCAGGCCCGCTGGAATTCCCTGACGACCGCGGAATCCATTCAAACTCGGGCCCGTCGGGAAATCGGTCTGATCATTCCCGATCAGCCCCAACTGGTCCTGGTTCAGACCGTGATCCCGCAGAACGGCCGGCCCGGGATCTGGGATCGGATCCTGTCCCGCTTCGATGGGGTTGCCCCCCTGGAGGCGGCGACGGTGCCTTGGTCTGCCCCCGGCGAGAAGGACATGGTATTTCTGGAGCCTGCCGTAAGCCGGGATGGGCCCCGTTGACGGGGTCGGGCGAGAGGAAGGGGGCCTTCACGGCCCTTCGCATTCTCGTCGTCGTAGTCGGAGTTCTCCTGGCCGTACGCATCATCCAGATCCAGGTATTTTCCCATGACCATTACGGCCAGATCGCGCGGGTCGTCTGGGGCAAGACGATTCCCCTGAACCCCATGCGGGGCCGGTTGTACGACCGCAATGGCAAATCCCTCGCCTTGTCCGTGACCACCTGGCAGGTTGGTATTTCTCCTGCCCGGATGGAAAACGTCACCCAAACAGCCCAACTCGTGGCTACGGTGGTGGGCCTGGATAGGGATCGCTTGGAGCGACGCCTGAGGCGGGCGGGCGTCCGGCACCAGGTGGTGGGCAATGACGTTGTTCTGACACGGGATCAGAAACTGGCCCTGGAAAAGGATCCGTCGGTGACCCTGGACGGGTCCTTGACCCGGATCTATCCCCACGATGGGGTGGGGGCTTCCCTGCTGGGGTTTTTCCGTTACGGGGTCGACGATACGGTGGCCACGGGGCTCGAGTACAGTTTGTCGGCGCATTTGGCGGGAAAGCCGGGTCTGGCCCGTACGATCAAAACGCCGGTGGGCAGCCGCGATCTGGGACAGGTCGTGCTGGACGAACCGGTCGCCGGGCAGAATGTGACCTTGACCCTCGATGAGGAACTTCAGGCTGTCTGTGAAGACCAGTTGGCCAAGTCGGTGGCCAGATGTGGGGCCCAGGGAGGCTCCGTCCTGATCATGGATCCGCACAACGGTGATATCCTGGCGGCCGCCAGCTGGCCGTTGCTGCCCACCCGCGCCGGTCCCCACGCCGATCCGGCCGTCTGGAACAACCGCAACTTCACCAGCCAGTATGAGCCGGGATCGGTTTTCAAGGTATTCACCATGGCTTCCCTGTTGAAGAACAGCGCCATCGATACAGCCACCGTCTTCGACTGCAGCGATCCCCGCTTCGACGGGTATACCATCGACAACGAAAACCATCACCGGTACGGAAACCTGTCCCTGATGCAGGCCTTTACCAGGTCGAGCAACATCTATTTCGCCCGGGCCGTGGGTAACCTCAGCGACCAGGAATTCTACCGTGACCTGGTGGGGTTCGGGTTCGGCCAGCTGACCTCCATGCCTTACCGGGGTCAGGCCAGGGGCATCCTGCGCGACCCCATGCAGTGGAGCCGCCGCTCAAAGTCCACCCTGGCCATCGGCCAGGAAATTGCGCTGACCCCCTTGCAACTGGGCCTGGCCCTGTGTTCGGTGGCCAACGGTGGTATGCTCTACGCGCCACGCCTGATTAGGGAGATTTCCAGCCCCGAAAACGGCGGCGCCCAGGAAGTGGAACCTTTGCCGCTGCGCCGGGTCATGAACCCGGATCTCGCGGCCCTGATGCGGGTTGCCATGGGACGGGTCGTCGCCGAGGGCACCGGCGTGAAGGCCCGTCTGGATTGGATCAGGACCGGGGGCAAGACCGGAACCGCCCAGCTGAGCAAAGACGGCAAGACCCTCGCCAAAGGGGCCTTCATGGCCAGCTTCGGCGGGATAGCCCCCCTGGACAAACCGCGCTTGGTGATCTTGACGGTGCTGGACCAGCCCCGAGGCATCTATCATTTCGCCTCCGAGAGCGCGGTGCCCCTGTTCCGGGATATTTTGCAGGAGATACGCAACGAAACGGACTGGCTGACGGATGTGCCGGGTTCGCGCACGGCTCTGGTGCCTGCTCCCTGGCGGGGAAAATTGGTACCTGTGCCGGATGTCCTGTTCCTGACCGTGGCCAATGCGGCCCAGCGGCTGACCGCCGAGGGTTTCGCCATGGCCGGGGCCGAGCGCCCCGGCATGGTCGTGCAGCAGGTTCCCGGTCCCGGATCTCTTTGTGAACCCGGATCCACCGTGAAGCTGACGGTCAGTTCCCGGCAGCCCGACCATTTCGTGGATAAGGCGCTCTGCCCGGATTTCCAGGGGTTGAGTGACCGGCAAGTCAGAAGCCTGGCCGGCAGGCTAGGCATTGCGGTGCAAATGCACGGCAACGGCTACACCCTGACCCAGAGCATTCCGGCGGGCCAGCCGTTGGACGGCCGGACGGTGAGTCTGAAAATGGGGGACCTGTGACCCTGAAACTTGGCAGATTGTGCACCGTGCTGGAGCCTTCGGGCGTCCAGGGGGATCAGGATCTGGAAATCGCCGCGGTGTCATCCGATTCCAGACAGGCGGGTCCTGGCACGCTCTTCGTGGCGGTCAGGGGCAGTGCCGCGGACGGGCACCGCTACCTGACCGGTGCTTGGGATTGCGGCTGCCGGGCGGCCGTGATCCAGGCCGACGCCGTGTCGGGATTGGACCCGCAGGTGTTGGGTCGTTTCACAGCCCTGGTGCAGGTTGCCGACACCCGGCCGGCCCCCGCCCTGCTGGCGCGTGCCCTGGAGGGCGAGCCGGACAACCGCCTGTTCACCGCCGGCGTCACCGGAACCAACGGCAAAACCACCGTGGCCTTCCTGCTGCACAGTGTGCTGGAGCGCCTGGACGGACCATGTGGCCTGCTGGGCACCATCCGGTATCAGGCCGGGGAAAGGGTCGAGCCGGCCCCTCTGACGACACCCGTAGGACCGGATCTCTACACCTGGCTGGGCAGGATGGTGGCCGCCGGCTGTCGCAGTGTGGCCCTGGAACTCTCATCCCACGCTCTGGACCAGCGGCGCGCCGCCGGTTTACAACTGGATGTGGCGGTGATGACCAACCTCGGCCGCGACCACCTGGATTACCACCGGGACCTGGGTGATTATCTGCTGGCCAAAGCCCGTATCCTGGACATGCTGCGACCTGGCGGCGGTGTGGGTGTCGTCAATGCCGATGACCCCGCCCTGGCCTCCCTCGCCGAGTCCCATCCGGGCAGCATCCTGTTCTCGGCCACTGGCAGGCCGATGGCCGGTTGCCGCCCGGACTTGACGGTTACCGGCAGCCGTTTGGGCCTGGACGGGACCGCGCTCGACCTCGCTTGGCGGGGGAAAAACCTGCATCTGCACAGCCCCCTGGTGGGTCGGTACAACGTGGAGAATCTGACGGCCGCCCTGGCCGCGGTGCTCGCGGCCGGCTATCCGGCTGACGAGGCTGTCGCCGCCCTGGATGGTCTGAAGCAGGTGCCCGGGCGCATGGAACGTTTCGCCTTGCCGGCAGGCGGTCTGGCCGTGGTCGATTATGCGCACACGCCCGATGGTCTGGAATCGGTTCTGCAGGCCTGCCGTGAACTGACCGACCGGCGGGTGCTGGTGGTGTTCGGTTGCGGCGGGGACCGGGACAGCGGGAAGCGGCCCCTGATGGGCCGGGTTGCCGCCCGGCTGGCGGACGCCATATGGATCACCACCGATAACCCGCGTAGCGAAGACCCCCGGACCATAAGCGACCAGATCGTAGCGGGAGTCAAGGCGCTGGCGACGCCCGCGGCCCGGACTTTTTGTACCGTCTCGGATCGCGCCGAGGCCATCGCGCTGGCCCTGAGCGCTGCCTGCGGGGGTGACGTGGTGGTCATTGCGGGCAAGGGACACGAGGATTACCAGCTGGTCCAGGACAAGATCCTGCCGCTGGATGACCGGCGTATCGTGCGCGATTGGATCGACGCGAAGGGAAACAAAGATGTCTGAGCGGGACTATTCCGTGGTGCGCGCCATTGCCGACCTTTACGCGGGCGGGCAACTGGCCAACGTTCTGTGCGCCCGGGATGGACTGCTGGTTCCGGTGGCCAGGGAACAATGGCCTACCACCGGCGGCGCCTTCCGCACCGCCGGCCTGGATACACGGTTGCTGGAGCCGGGGCAGCTTTTTGTCGCCTTGCCGGGAGACCGGGTGGATGGCCGCGACTTCATCGCCGCGGCCTTGGCCCACGGACACTGGACACTGGCCGGCCTGGAAGACGGTTGGCGGGGACCGGAGGCCTTGGCCGCCGTGCCTGCCGCCTCGGCTGCAGGAGTCCTGGTCTGCCGCGACGGAACCAAGGCCCTGGAATTGCTCGCCGCCTGTCATCGCCAACGGTGGCCGGGGACGATGATCGGAATCACCGGCACCAACGGCAAGACCACGACCAAGGATCTGTGCGCCGCCATGCTGTCGGCCGCGGGCGGGGTCTGCGCCACGAGGGGGAATTTCAACAATCGTCTCGGCGTACCGCTGACCCTGCTGAGCCTCGGCGGCCAGCATGCGTTTGCGGTGGTGGAAATGGGCGCCTCGGCGGTCGGCCAGATTGCCGCCCTGTCCGCCCTGGTTGGTCCCCGGATCGGTGTCATCACCAACGCGGCGGACGCTCACCTGGCGGAGTTCGGTTCCCTCGCAGGCGTCATCAAGGGCAAGGGGGAGCTTCTGGACGCCTTGGCGGACGGGGGCACGGCCATTTTGAACGCCGACAGTCCGGGCTTCGAACAGTGGCGCGCCCAGGCCCGGTGCCGGGTCATTTCCTGGGGCACCCGGGCGGGGGAACATCGCTGGAGTTGGCGGCCGGATCCGTCGGCCGCTGGTACGACCATGATCGATGGGATCTCCTGGCACACGCCCTTGCCGGGTCGTCATAACGGTGCCAACTTGACGGCTGCGCTGCTGGCCGTGCGTGCGGCGGGGGTTGCCGACGAGGTCGCCCGGTCGGGCTTGGCCAGCTTCCAGGGATCGCCCCATCGTGGCCGGTTGCTGGCCTGGGCAGGTCGGTTGCTGCTGGATGACAGTTACAACGCCAATCCCCGCAGCATGGTGGCCGCTGGCCGTGCCCTGGTGGAAATGGCTGCGGGCCGGCGCACCTGTGCCGTCCTGGGCGCCATGGCTGAACTGGGCGCCCAGGAAGGCGAACTGCACCGGGAAACGGGGCGGCAGCTGGCGAATCTGGGCGTGTCGACTCTTGTGGCCGTGGGCTCGGGAGCCGAGCCCCTGGGGCGGGGTTTTGACGCGACCGGGGGCGAGGCGCACTATTGTCCGAATCAGGAGGCGGCGGCGGACTGGATCAAGACCCACACCGCACCGGGTGATGTGATCCTGCTCAAGGGGTCGCGCAGTGCGGCCATGGAGAACGTCCTTTCCTTCCTGTCGGATGTGGAACCTGTAACCTAAGGATACAAGGGTATGTTCTATCAGTGGCTCTATCCCCTGCACCAATACTGGTCGGCGCTGAATGTCTTCAAATACATCTCGTTCCGGGCTTCCTACGCCGCGGTGACGGCCTTGCTGATCAGCTTCCTGTTCGGCGGCTGGGTGGTCCGCAAACTGGAACAGCTGCAGATCGGGGAAACCATCCGCAGTGACGGCCCCGCCCACCATCAGGGGAAATCCGGGACGCCCACCATGGGGGGAGTGCTGGTGTTGACCGCCGTGCTGGTTCCCACCCTGTTGTGGGCCAATCTGGGCAATCGCTACGTTCAACTGGCCTTGCTGGGGACGATCTGGATGGGTGCCATCGGATTCCTGGACGATTACCTGAAGGTGGTCAAGAAACGGCCCAAGGGCATGATCGGGCGCTTTAAACTAGCGGGCCAGGTCAGCTATGGCTTGTTGCTGGGCTCGGTCCTGATCTTCGGCGGCAGCGGTGGGTCAATGGTCACCAGCAGCACGGTGCCCCTGCTGAAAAACACCCTCGTCAACTGGGGCTGGTTTTATTTGCCGTTGGTGGTTTTCGTGGTTACCGGGACCAGCAACGCGGTGAATCTGGCCGACGGCCTGGACGGCCTGGCCATCGGTCTGAGCAGTCTGGCCTTCGTAGGGTTCGGCGTGATCGCCTATCTCAGCGGCCACGCCGTTTTCGCCGGCTACCTGAACATGCAGTTCATACCCGAGGCCGGAGAACTCGCCGTTTATTGTGCTGCGGTGGTTGGCGCCGGTCTGGGTTTCCTGTGGTTCAACGCAAATCCCGCCCGCATCTTCATGGGCGATACCGGGAGCCTGGCCCTGGGTGGCGCCCTGGGGACGGTCGCCATTCTGGTCAAGCGGGAGTTTCTGCTGGTGATCATCGGGGGTATGTTCGTGGCGGAAGCCCTTTCGGTGATGTTGCAGGTGTTGTATTTCAGGAGGACCGGAGGCAAACGGATCTTTCGCATGGCGCCCCTGCACCATCATTTCGAACTGGGCGGTTGGTCCGAGAACCAGGTTGTGGTCCGGTTCTGGATCATCGGTATTTTGTTGCTGGTCGTCGGCATGTCCTCGCTCAAGCTGCAATAAAGGGAAACCGTGGGGCTATGGAAATTTTGGTGCGCGACAAGATTTTCTGGGTACTGGGTGCAGCCCGCAGTGGCTGTGCCGCCGGAGCCTTGTTGCGCCGCCACGGAGCGCGGGTCATCGGCGTCGATGACCAGGACGAGGCGGCCCTGGGCCGCCGGTGGGAAAGCGAAGGCCTGACCGAACTGGCACCCAGGGCTTTCGACGAACTCCTGACCGGCGGCCGCCGCCCTGTTTCACTGGCGCACGCCGTGATTGTCAGCCCGGGTGTTCCCCGGTCCCACCCGCTGCTGGCGAGGTTGCCGGAGGCGACCGAGGTCATGGGCGAGCTCGAACTGGCCTCGCGATTCTGCCGGGCGGAACTGGTGGCCATTACCGGCACCAACGGCAAGTCCACCACCACGGCCTGGTGTGCCCATGTCCTGGGCCATGACGGCCGCCGGGCCGAGGCGGTCGGTAATCTGGGCCGGCCCTTGGCCCTGATCGCCGACGAGCTCGATCCCCGTGATGTAGCCGTGGTCGAGGTGTCCAATTTCCAGCTGGAGACCATGCGGACCTTCAGTCCCCGGGCCGCCGCGGTGTTGAACCTGGCACCGGATCATCTGGACCGCTACCCGGATCTCGAGGCGTACTACGCAGCCAAAAGAATCATGGCCGGGTTGGTTCCCGCCACCGGCAGGCTGGTGGTCTGGACCGGTTGCCCCGAAGCGATGGCCTGGCCTACGGCGGGAGCGCGCATCCTGTATGGAGACCCGGCCCTGGGCGCGGTCGTCTACGAACGACAAGGTGTGCTCGTCGCGGCCGATGAGGGGGGGAGCGTGAGGGAAATCCTGCCGGTGGCCGAGCTTTCCCTGCAGTCCCCGCCCAATCGTATCAACGCCCAGGCGGTCGTGGCCCTGAGTATGGCCATGGGGCTCGGCGCGCAGGAGGTGGCGGCGGGTCTTAAGGATTTTCCCGGCCTGGACCATCGCCATCAGCTCGTCGGAAGTCTGGGGTCGGTGGATTTCATCAATGATTCCAAGGCGACCAACGTGCATGCGGTCTGTTCAGGCCTGCGGGGGTATCCCCGGCCCGTGGTCCTGATCGCCGGCGGCAGCGGCAAGGATGAGGATTTCGGACCCTTGGCCGGGGCCATGGCAGCGGTGGCAACGGTGATCGTCATCGGGCTGGAAGGGCCCCGGATCGCCGCGGCCCTGGACGGGGTGGTGCCCCTGGAAGAAGCATCCTCGTTACCGGAAGCGGTAACCCGGGCCGCGGAGATTGCCGCCGGCCTGGATCACGGCGTCGTGTTGCTGAGCCCGGCCTGTGCGAGTTTTGACATGTTTGCGAACTATCGCGACCGGGGCCGGGCTTTCAGGGCGGCCGTAGCGGCTCTCGGTGCAAGGATGACCACCGCATCGTAACGGATACGAGCGGGGAATACCGACATCTGCCTTGACGGGAAGGAACCCCTCATGCGCCGCAAAATCAGGCACCTGGCAGGAACACTCGAAAACACCGATCTGGCCTTGGTGCTGGCCGTGGGCGTCATGCTCCTGTACGGCGCGTTCATGGTGTACGGCGCGGGGTCCTTCAACCGCCATGCCGCGGCATCGCCCGTGGGATCCTATTATCTGATCAGCAAGCATTTGATCATGATCGGTCTCGGTTTGCTGGCCGCCGGGATCCTGTTCAGGATGGACTACCATAAGTTCAACCGTCCGGCCGTGATCTGGAGCCTGCTCGCTGTCTGCTATGTGTTGGTGGCCGTGACGTTGTTTACCAAGGGGGACCGTGCCATCAACCGCTGGATCACCGTCATGGGCTTTTCGGTCCAGCCGGTGGAAGCGGCGAAAATCGTGTTGATCATGTTTCTGGCGGCCCGGGTCAGTATCGACCGCAGTCAGCGGCAACCAACGGGCAAGGATGTCCTGATCGCCCTGGGCGCGGGGGTTCTGCCCTTGGCCGTGATGTTGGCCCTGCAGCCGAACTTCGGCAACGCCATGGTCGTGGTCGGGATGGCGGTGGTCATCCTGTTTGTCTCGGACCTGCCGCAACGTGTCCGCTGGTCGGCGCTTACCCTGCCACTGGTGACCGCGATCATGGTCATCCTGGTATCGACCAAGGTTCGCACGCGCTTGCTGGACGTTCTCAGGGGGCTCCAGGAAGGCAGTTACTGTTATCAGGTCAAGGCGTCGCTGACCGGACTGGGGGCCGGCGGCTGGCACGGCCTGGGGGTGGGGCAGAGTCACAACAAGTTCGCTTTCCTGCCGGAGGCGCACACGGATTTCATCTATTCCCTGCTGGGTGAGGAATTCGGGTTGCTGGGAACGATCCCGGTGATATTCCTGCTGGGGGTGCTGCTGTGGCGCGGCTATGGTATAGCCGCCCGTGCCAGCGATGGTTTCGGGCGCTGTGTGGCCGCAGGCTTGACGACGGGCATCGGCATCTACGGTTTGACCAACATCGCCATGGTGACCGGAATCATGCCGGTGGTTGGCGTTCCGTTGCCTTTCGTGAGTTACGGAGGTTCGGCCATGGTGGGGGCGTTGGCCGCGGTGGGCATCCTGTTGAGCATCGAGAAGAACAGCCGCTCCTATCACCAGTGGCGGCGGCGCTGGGAGAGAAACGGGGCGCGATGAATCATGGCCCGGGGCAGGAGTCAGGTGTGACGGACGGCCGGCGGCTGCGGGTGTTGATCACCGGCGGTGGCACCGGGGGGCACATCTATCCCGGTCTGGCCGTGGCCGAAACGCTGACGGCCTGCGCTCCGGGTCTGGATATCCGCTTCGCCGGAACCCGCCGGGGACTGGAAGCCAAGCTCGTGCCGCAGGCGGGATACCCCTTGATCATTTTGCCGGCCTCGGGCTTGCGGGGGGTGGGTTGGCGGGCCCGGATTTCCTTCGTGTACAACCTTCTGGCCGGGGTCTTGCGGGCCTTGCTGGTGCTTGTCCGCTGGCGTCCGGCCGTGGTGCTGGGGACGGGCGGTTTTGTCAGTGCGCCCGCGCTGATGGCGGCCTGCCTGCTGAGAATACCCTGCGCCCTGCAGGAACAGAATGCCGTGCCCGGTTCCGCGAACCGCTTGCTGGGGCGCTGGATGCGGCGCATATACCTGGGTTTTCCCGGGGCCGCGCGGTATTTCCGGGCGGCGGCCTGCCGGGATACGGGAAACCCGGTGCGACAGTCGGTGGTGGCCTCATTCCGGGGATCGGTGCGCGGGGTGGAGCCGGGTCGGACAGAGGGCTCCTTGACCCGGATCCTGGTCTTTGGCGGCAGCAGGGGCGCCCGAACCCTCAATCGTGCCGTGATGGATGCGGCCGCGACCTGGGCCGGCCAAACGGGTCGGGTTTTCCTGGTTCAGACCGGGCCCGAGGCCCTGGGGGAAGTCCAGGCCGCCTGCGCCGGCGCCGAGAATATTGAAGTGGTGCCCTACATCGAGGACATGGCCACGGCGCTGGGCCGCTCCGCTCTCGTGGTGTGCCGTGCCGGGGCCATGACCCTGGCGGAAATCCAATGCGCGGCCAAACCAGCCATCCTGGTGCCCTATCCCCACGCCACGGACAACCATCAAATGCGCAACGCGGAGGATTGTGCGGCCAGTGGGG
The DNA here is from genome assembly GCA_964545545.1 of uncultured Fibrobacteraceae bacterium. Classification (GTDB taxonomy): domain Bacteria; phylum Krumholzibacteriota; class Krumholzibacteriia; order LZORAL124-64-63; family LZORAL124-64-63; genus JAHJTW01. The sequence goes on from CAZJGK010000006.1 coordinate 22,714, forward strand.
CGGCGGTGGTGTTGCCGGATCATGAATGCCGGGGGGCTTCGCTGATGCGGTTACTGGATGAACTCTTGCACGATGAACTCCGACTGGTCAGGATGGGCCGCGCGGCCCGCGGCATGGCCCGGCCCGATGCCGCGCGTTTGATCGCCGGTGACCTGCTCGCCCTTGCCGGTCATGCGGCCGGGCTACCGCTGCCGCGCGCAGAACAGGCGACAGGATCGCGGCGCAACAAGCATCGGAAAGAAGGCGACGTTGTTCGGTAAGACTCGACATATCCACCTGGTGGCCATCGGCGGCATCGGCATGAGCGGCATCGCCGAAATTCTGCTGAACCTTGGTTTTGAAGTCAGCGGCAGCGACTTGCGCGCCACCGCGACGACGAACCGCCTGCAGGCAATGGGTGCGGTCATCTTCAAGGGCCATGCCCCGGGCAACATCGCCGGCGCGGACGTGGTCGTCCGGTCGTCGGCAGTGACCGAGGCCAACAGCGAAGTGGCGGCCGCCCACAGCGCGCGCATCCCTGTCATCAGGCGGGCGGAAATGCTGGCGGAACTGATGAGGCTCAAGCAGGGGATCAGCATCGCCGGTTCCCACGGCAAGACCACCACCACCAGTCTGGTGGCCGGCGTGCTGGCGGCCGGTGGGCTGGACCCCACGGTGATCGTCGGCGGGGTGGTCAAAACCATGGGCAGCAATGCGATCCTGGGCAAGGGTGACCACCTCGTAGCCGAGGCGGATGAAAGCGACGGAACCTTCCTGCATCTGACTCCATCGCTGGCGGTGGTGACCAACATCGATCACGAACATGTGGATTATTATCCGGATCTCGAATCGCTGCGGGAGGCGTTCCGGACCTTCCTGAGGCAGGTCCCTTTCTATGGCACCTGCGTATTATGCGTGGACGATCCGGAAGTGAGAGCCTTGCTGCCTCATATCGACCGGAAGGTTGTGACTTACGGTCTGAGCGCCGATGCCATGGTCCGTTGCGATCCGGGCACCATCGTTTGCGGTGACCAGGGCCAGGAAGCGGTGGTCTGGGAAGGGGATCGGGAGCTGGGCGTCATGCGGCTGACTTTGCGCGGCACCCACAATCTGCGCAACGCGTTGGCGGCCGTGGCGGTGGGGCGCGAATTGGAGCTCGACTTTGCCCCGATCGCAGCCGGTCTGGCCGGCAACCTGGGCGTGGGGCGCCGCTCGGAATTTCACGGCGAACACGGGGGAGTCCTGGTGCTGGACGACTACGGGCACCATCCCACGGAGATTGCCGCCACCCTGGAGGTGGCCCATACCTACGGCCGACCCGTGGTCGTGCTGTTTCAGCCTCATCGCTACAGCCGCACCGTGATGTTCGCCAACGAATTCGCCGATGTTCTCGGCCGGGCTGACCGCGTGGGTCTGCTGCCGGTCTATGCCGCCAGTGAACCCGCTCTCGAGGGGGTCGACAGCGGGCTGATCGCCTCCCGGCTGGAAGCCTTGATCCCCGGTCGTTGCCGCCTGTTGGCGTGGCCTCAAGGGGTGAAAAAATGGGTTGATGAAACCGTAATCCCTGGGCACTTGCTGCTGACGTTGGGGGCGGGTGATATCGGCCGCATGTTGCCGGATATCATCGCCCATCTGGACCGGAGGGATTCCCGGTGAGAGGCGTGGGAAACCGGACCTTGCCGGCGGGAGCGAAATTCGCCGTCAGGAAACCTCGTCCCCGCATGTCTTCTCGCCGGCGCTTAGGGATCCTGGGGGGCCTTGGCATCTCTGGGGCGGTGGTGGCCGCAGGTGTGTTCTGGGCCCTGCACACTCCGGTCTTTTCCGTGACCCGCATCGAGACCGGAAGCTACCGATTCACTGCGCCCGCCGCCCTGGATTCGGTGCTGGGAACGTTCCTGGGCCGCAATATCCTGGCCCTTAACGGAGATGAGGTCGCCGACAGCATGGCGGATCTGGC
>CAZJGK010000006.1:24749-39541 GCA_964545545.1 uncultured Fibrobacteraceae bacterium
CCCGGGATTCAACCGACGCGGATGAAACGGCGCAATTGCTGGCGCTCTTCCAGGCCATTGCCGATACGGGCCTCGAGATGGTCGCCGCCGTGGATTTTGTTGTTGTTCGTTCTGAAGGATACGTTATCGTGTTGGCAGGCAGCCAGGGAAGGCTGCAGGTTGGACGTGAGGATTTTCGACCCCGCCTGGAACGCTATCTTGCCTCCCGGCCCCACCTGGAGCCGGGTTTGGAAGTGGATCTGCGGTTTGCCGACAGGGTGACTGTTCACCGTCATTAGGCGGACAGCAAGGCTCAAGCAGGGATAACAGCGGAAGGAGCCGCCCATGAGCCAGGAACGTCTTATTGTCGCCTGTGATTTCGGTTCCACGGTCTTTCGAGGCCTGGTCAGCGAGGTCAATGAAGCGGGCGAAATCTATATCGTTGCCCACACAACCAAACCCGCACTGGGATTCCTGGACGGGGATTTCATCGATTTGGCCACCGGCAGCCGCTGCATTGCCGAAACCATGAGCGCCCTGGAAAGTTCATCCAGCACCTATATTTCCGGTTTCACCTACAACATCAGCGGATCACACCTGCGTTGTCTGCGCTCCACCGCCCAGGTCCCCATCGGTCCTGGACCCCGGCCCATTCGCGAAACCGACATGGAAGAGGCCCGTTTACGCGTGCGCTCCCTGGCCATGCCGTTTGATCAGAAAATCCTTTCGGTAACTCCGGTGGAGTACGTTGTGGACCGGGTGCGGGGCATCGTCGACCCCCTCGGACGGGTGGCCAGCCAGCTGGAGATGCATGCCCATCTGATCACCGGTTCGCGCAGTGTGCTGCAGAATATCGAAAACGCCGTGGAGATCGCCAAGTACAAGCCCCTGGGTGAGGATGTCGATGTCCTGGCCGCGGCGCGCGGCGTGCTCGATGCGGAGGATCTGGACAAGGGCGTCATGCTCATCGATATCGGCGGCCGACTGACCAACTGGGTGGTCTATGCGGGCGGGGCGATCATGGCCAACGGTTCAGTTCCCTTCGGCGGTGTGCATCTGACGAATGATCTGGCCCACGGCTTGCGTGTGGAGGAAGAGGATGCGGAGCTGATCAAACGGGATAGCGGGGTGGCCCTGCGCAGCCTGGTGGATCACGTCCCGGTGCGGGTCCTGTTCGAGGAAGAACGTCCTGAAGTGACCCCCGGTCTGGTGGCGGCGATCCTGGAACCCCGCCTGGAGGAAATCCTCACCCTGGTGAAGGAGGATTACGGCGATCTGGGACTGCTGGCGCGGCTGAAGTCAGGGGTCGTGCTCACCGGCGGGGGCAGCCGTTGCCGCGGCACCCGTCGCCTGTGCGAGGAAGTCTTCGACCTGCCGGCCGTCAAACGCTACCTGCCGCGGAATCTGCCCGGCACCGAAAACCTTCCCGAGGGACAATGGGCCACGGTCGTGGGTTTGACCATGTGGGCTGCGGCCGACGCCTTGGCCAGGGTGGATCAGGAAGTCGAGGCCGGCAAGGGAGGGGTTCTGCGGCGTCTGAAGGGGCTTCTGCGGACCCGGCGCGAACCTGAAGCCATGGAGGCCGAGGCCTGAAGCGGCGGGAACGGAATCCTGGATTCCTGCGGAATACGCCCGGGTAAGGGCGCGCAGGCCCGCCTGCGCAGGAAAAATGTTGCCCGCACAAAAAACTCCTTGGTCTAGCGCCTGGAGTATGCTAGTTACAAAGATAAGGTCGTGGGGGGTCCGCCCACAGCGCACCAAGGAAGGCGGCGCACGGACTCCGCATCTGATACGGCCAACTCACGGAGGAGGCGGGCGGCATGATGTTCGAGTATGCCGAGGATAGCGAACGACTGGCCAACATCAAGGTTGCCGGAGTTGGCGGAGCGGGCGGCAACGCGGTCAATCGCATGATCGATGCGGGGTTGAGTGGTGTCGAGTTCCTTGCCCTCAACACCGATCTTCAGGTTCTCAAGGATTCCCTGGCTCACCAGACCATTCAGATCGGGGCCCAACTTACCAAGGGGCTGGGATCCGGCGGCGATCCCGCGCGCGGCCAGGCTGCAGCCGAGGAAAGCCGTGAGGCCTTGGCGGCCGTTCTGGATGGGGCGGACATGGTCTTCGTCACCGCGGGCATGGGCGGCGGCACGGGCACCGGCGCCGCTCCCCTGGTGGCCGACATTGCCCGCAAGCAAGGCGCCTTGACCGTCGGGATCGTGACCCGGCCTTTTGCTTTTGAGGGCTCCGTGCGTTTGCGCCAGGCCGACGAAGGGATCGACCGTCTCCGCGAAGCCGTCGATACCCTCATCGTGATTCCCAACCAGCGCCTGCTCGAAGTGGTCCCACCCAGCACCTCCATGCAGGAAGCCTTCCGGATCGCGGACAACATCCTGTACGAGGCCACCCGCGGCATCTATGAAATCATCTCCCGCCACGATCACGTGAACCTGGATTTTGCCGACGTGCGTTCGGTCATGAAGGGCATGGGCGAGGCGATGATGGGCACCGGCCGCGCCGAGGGGGAGAACCGCGCCCTGGAGGCCGCGCGGGCGGCCATCAGTTCGCCCTTGCTGGAGGACATCGACATCGCAGGCAGTCAGGCCGTTTTGGTAAATGTTCTGGGCCGGGAAGTCGGTTTGCAGGATACGGCGGCTGCTTTGCAGTTCATCCAGGATGCGGCAGGCCCGCAGGCCCACGTCATTTTCGGCTACGGAACGGACGCGGCCATGGGCGACACCCTGCAGGTAACGGTCATTGCCACGGGTTTTCGACAGACAGTGAACGGGATGGGGAGTTTTGCTCCCGCGGAAATTACGGTTGAATATCCCGCCGCCCGGGTTGACCCGGTGGCCGTCGAGGATGTCTCACCGGCGCTTCAGGCCCCGTTGCCGGAACCCGAGGAAAGCGAAATTCCGGCACCGGCTCCCCTGCGGGCATGGGTTGCCAGCTCCGGTGGTGAGGATGGCACGACCTACGCTTCGCCTGCCGCCGTTGAGCCGTTTTTGCACGAGGTAGGCCGGCGCAATATCGGTGAAGTCGAGGTTCCCGATCCGGGAACCGCCCGCGTACGGCCGCAGGGGCGGCCGGCCGCAGGGATGAGTGCGGCCGGGCCCGGGGATGACCTGAACGCTCCGGCCTACACCCGAAAATACATGGACTGATATGTCGTTGTTGGACAGGATATTCCGCACGAATCGTTCCCGCATCTACGATGAGGGCCTGGCGCTGCTGGAGCAGGGGCGTCATGCGGAAGCGGTGGAGGTTCTGCGTCGGGCCGTGGGCGAAGACCACGCCACCCGCGCCGATTCGCTGGGCGGGAATCTCCTGCGCCGCGCCCTGCTGGCCGAGGGCCGGCGTCTGTTGCGCGCGGACCAGCCCGCCGCCGCCGTTTCCTATTTCGGTGAAGCCGCGGACCTGTGGGCCGCATACCCCGACCTCCAGTGGTGGCACGGCACGGCCCTTGGCCTGGCCGGCCATTGGGAGGAGGCTCTGCAGGCGGCCCACAAGGCCCTGCGCCGCAACTCCGAGTACCCTGAGGCCAGGTTGCTTGAGGCGGCCGCGCTGATGGGACTGGCAAGGCCGCGGGAGGCGGCAATTTCCCTGGCCACCCTGCGGGAATCCGGCCGGCGCACCGACCATTGGTTGCCGCGGCACTGGCAGGATGCGCCGGAATTCACCGCCGAGACCTTGCCCGCCGATCTGCCCGACCTGCTTGGCCGTGTGGTGCAGGGAGAATCCGAAAAAGAAAAGCTCGCCGCCGCAGTGGCTCTGTGCCGGGCCGGGGACTGGGAGCAGGGGACGGTTATTTTTCAGGAACTGGTCACTCGGCGACCCAGCTATCCCGATTATCGCACCCGCCTGGCGGCGGCCTATTTCCAGATGCGACGCCTGGATGATGCCCTCGCCGAAGTCGAGACGGCTCTTGAATCGCATCCCGGCTACGCTTCCGCCCTCGATCTGAAAGTGCTGATCCTGGCCGATCTGCATCGTTACCGGGAGGCCTGGGAGTTCCTGTCCAACACGTCCGTCGAACGCAGTGGACAGAACCCGGGATCGCTTGAAGCGCTTTTTGGCGCTTACCTGCGCGGGGTCCTGGCCTTGTTGCTCGGCCGGCCCGGCGAAGTTTCCGACCTGCTTGAACGTTGGAGCGGTCTGGCCCACGATTTTGCCTGGGCCGAATTGCTGGCCGCCGCCGCCGATCATTTCCGGGGTCGGCGCAAATCCTGCGGCATGAGGCTGGAAACACTTGTGCGTGAGTGGCCCGGCGATCCTGAATACACCTATCTGCTGGCCTGTTTTCACCTGGAAAGAGGGGATACGGACAAGGCCGCCTCCGTGCTGGAAAACTGGCCGCGGGACAACAATCCCGAGCCCGACCAGCGACCTCTTTTCCTGCAGGCCAAGCTGGCCTTGCAGCAGGGCCGCTTGCCGGAATTTCCGCAGGTTCTGGGGCGTTCGGCCGCAGGGGTTTCAGCAGCCGAGCAGGGGGTGATTCCCCGGGTTCTGCCCCCGGAAACATGGCGCATGTTGAACGCTGAAGCGGCGTTTATCAGGGGGGAGGATGCCATGTGCTGGATCATTTGCCACAAGCTGGAACAGGAGGGCCTGGTGAGCGAACGGTCCCTGGATATCATGTTGCAGTGTGTGGATGCCGCCGAAGCATCGGGCGACTGGCAACTGCCGTGCGTGGTGCCGGAATCATGTCTGACGGGCGCCTGTGCCCTGGCTTTGCGGCGTGATGAGATCGAGCATGCCAACGCGCTTCTGACTCCCCTGTCCCGGATGCATCCTGAGCTGTTGCGCGGAATGTTTCTCAGGCCGGAATTCTGGTTGCAGTCCGTGCGCCACTGGCTTTCCTGAACGGGTCATCCCCCGAGAACCCTGTCAACCTGAGCGTGCGGTCATCAGCAGACGTTTGACCTGGTCGGTCAATTCCTCCAGATCGTACGGCTTGCTCATGTAGGCGTCCGCCTGGTAACGGAAACTGCGGATCTTGTTGCGCTCGTCCTCGCTCGCAGTCAGGATAATAATGGGAATGCTCTGCAGTCCCATCAGGCTGCGCGCCCTTTTCAGGAATCCGAATCCGTCCATGACGGGCATCATCAGGTCCAAAATGACGCAATCGGGAGCGTCGGCGCTGATTGCGGCGAACCCTTCAGCACCGTTGACGGCTTCGCTGACCTCCCAATCCTGGCTCACCAGTTGCAGACGCAGAATGGTGCGCAGGTCGGGATCATCCTCCACGATCAGGATTCTGGGTTTCGTGTTGCTGGTCATGGTCCTATTATGCCCTTTCCAGGGTGGGCCTGGTGGACCCGGTTCCAACCTGGATTACATGGGTCGGAACTCCGGTCATCCTTGCAGGTTTCAATCTAGGTTATCGGCGACATTCCTGAAGCCCTTAACCGGGAATTTTTCCGAAGGAAGGTTTTTCCCCTGATGTATGCACCCCTGAATTCCGGATTCTATTTCTTTCGTGCAGGCCGTCGCGGCTGGTTCTTGCCGGTCATTCTGGCCTTGACCCTGGGAACTTTCATTCCTGCGGCCGCTGCTTTGGGCCAGGAAGTCGCGGATCCTTGCGCCCGCGGCAAGGAGCTGTATCACAACGGTGACCTGGCGGCGGCCCGTGCGGCCCTGGAAAAATGTCTGCAAGAGTCGGGTGACCAGGCGGAGGCCCTGTTGCCCTTGACGGTCATTGCCCTCAAGGACGGACGGTTGACCGTTGCTGCCGATCTGGGTTCAAGAGCTGTCAAGGCTGCCCCCGCGGATGCCGAGGCTAGGTACTGGTATGGCCGTGCCCTGCTGCGGCAGGGCAAAACCGAGGCCGCGCGCGCCCAGTGGGAACAGGGCATGAAGATTTCGGCCAATCACAAGGGGATCCTGGAAGGGCTGGCGCGTCTGGCCATCAAGGAAGGTGAGCCGGCCAAGGCCTATAACCTGCTGAACCAGATCCAGCAACAGGGCGTGGATGAGCCCTGGCTGCACCGGATGCTGGGTGATCTTGCCGCAGGCAAAGGTATGTGGAGCAAGGCCTTGGAACACCTGCAGGCTGCCATGGCCAAGGAGGGGACCAACCCCGCCGACCTGTTGACGGCTTCGGAGTTGAGCATCATGGCCGGCAAGTCGGATCAGGCGGTGAAATTTTGTCGGCAGGCCGTTGAACTCGAACCGGGCGAGGCGACGTACGGGGGGTTGGGAGAGGCGTATTTCGCGGCCCAGGATATGGATTCGGCCCTGGTATATTTGCGTCTGGCCGTGGCTGAGCCCGATCCTGATCCGCGGTTTGTCTTCAACCTGGCCAATGCTCTGGAAGTATCGGGGTTTTATCTGGAAGCCGAGGACAGCTTCAAGAAATTCATGGCTCTCAAGCCCGCCGACCCTGTGGGACATTTCAATTACGGCATCCACCTGGCCGGCCAGGGGAAGTCGGCCGCCGGCATCGCCGAGGTGGAAAAGGCGCTTGAGCTGGACCCGTCCCTGCTCAACGCGCGGGTGGTGCTGGCTCAGATGAAGGAGAACGCGGGCGATTTTTCCGCCGCCAGGGAGCAGGTGAAGAAGCTTCAGCAGCTGGACAAGGAAAATTCCGCCAGCCTAGCCACCTGGCTGCAGCGCCTGGATGTTCAGCAGGCCGCCGCCGACAGTGCCCGCGCCAAGGGGAAGGTGCACCTTCTGCATATGGTGCTGGGCACGAAGGAAATCGTGGTTCAGGTGCAAAAGGAACTGGCTGCAGGCGGGGATTTCGGTTCCCTGGCCGTGCAGTATTCCTCGGGGCCGACGGCGTCTCGGGGCGGGGATATCGGCTGGATCAGCCCGGCCGACATGAAGGGTCCCTTGCGCCAGGCGATCGAGGTTCTGGGGCTCAACGAGACGAGCCCCCCGGTGGAGACCGGAGGGCTTTATCATCTTTTCAAGCGGGTTCCCTGACGGGGGTCAGATACGGGACCTGCCCGGCTCAGACGACCTTTTTGATTGCGCCTGTGCGGATACAACGGGTGCAAACATAATCGCGCGTAACCTTGCCGTCCTGTTCAAACCGGATCTTTTGCAGGTTGGGCAGCCAACGGTGACGGGTGTTGTTGTGAGCGTGGCTCACCCGGTTGCCGTACTGGGGTCCCTTGCTGCAGACGGAGCACTTCCTGCTCATGGAATCTCTCCTTGTTCGGGGACGGCCCGCAACGGGCGTCCGCGACATACCATTGGGTTGCAATCACAAGGGCCGCAATTTAACATCCTGCAACCCTGACAGCAAGTTTTTCCTCTGCCTCGATCGTGTGGAGACCATGGCCGTCCCTGTGTTACTGACCACCCATGTCCAGTATCTCAAATCCGTGGGACCCGTGCGGGCCAGGGCGCTTGCCCGGCTGGACATCACCACGGTGGGTGATCTGCTCGCCCACTATCCCCGTCGGTACTTTGATCGCACGGCCTGTTGTCCCATGCGCGCCCTGGCCGCGGGTAGCGAGGCGACGGTCCTGGGGGAAGTCCTGACGTGCGGCCAGCGGGGAACCCGCAGGCGGGGATCGATCCAGACCGTGACCCTGGGCGATGATACCGGCGTGGTTTTCTGCCTCTGGTTCAACCAGCCCCATATTCTCAAGCAGTTTCGCAGCGGACACAAGGTCATGGTCAGCGGCATGCCCCAGCGTCACCAGGGCCGCTGGCAGTTGATTCATCCCGACTACGAAATCATGAACGACCCGAAACAGGACGCAGCATCCGGCGGCCCATCCCATCTGCACACCGGGCGCATGGTGCCGGTCTACGGTTTGACCGCGGGCATCGGCCAGCACTGGTTGCGGGCCCTGGTGCACCAGGCGTTGGCGCAGGTGGGCCGTTCCCTCCCCGAATCCCTGCCGGCCGACGTGTTGCGGCGCCGAAGGCTTGTCGGACGCGGCGAGGCTCTCGGTCAGATTCATTTTCCCACCGATGAAAACGCCATGGCCGAGGCGCGGCGGCGGCTGGTGTACGAGGAATTGTTTCTGGTCCAGGTGCTCATGGGGTTGCGCCGACAGGGGCGGAAATTGCAGGCGGGAGTCAAGCTGGATCGTCCTGGTGATCTGACCAGCCGGCTGGTCGGGGCCTTGCCTTTCACTCTGACCCGAGCCCAGCGTCGGGTGCTGGCCGAGATCCTTGCGGATATGCGTTCGGGCCGCGCCATGCACCGCCTGCTGCAGGGCGACGTGGGTTCGGGCAAGACCATGGTGGCTTTCATCGCCGCCCTGTTCGTCATCGAGCAGGGGCACCAGGCCTTGATGCTGGCCCCGACCGAAGTCCTGGCGCAGCAGCACGGAGTGACCCTGGGGGAGCTGGCCGAACCCCTGGGTGTGACGGTGGAGGTTCTGACCGGGTCGACGCCGGCGGCCGCCCGGCGCGCCATTCTCAAGGGTGTGGCCGCCGGTGAGATCGATCTGCTCGTGGGCACCCATGCCGTCATCCAGGAGGATGTGCACATTCCCCGCCTGGGTCTGTCCATTGTCGATGAGCAGCATCGCTTCGGGGTGCGCCAGCGGGGGCAGTCGGCGGGGGGCAAAGGCGGGCCCTTGCCCCACGTGCTGGTCATGAGCGCCACGCCCATACCCCGCAGCCTTGCCCTGACGTTGTACGGAGATCTGGATCTATCGCTCATCGACGAGTTGCCCGGCGGACGCCAGCCCATCACCACCCGCCTCGCCTCGGCCAAGCAGGAACAGGAGATGTGGGACTCGTGTCGAAAGGAAGTGGCCGCGGGGCGACAGGTGTATGTGATCTATCCGGTGATCGAGGAAACCGAGGGCATGGATCTGAAGGCCGCCGTGGTGGAGCACGAGCGTCTGGCCGCGGAAGTTTTTCCGGGCCTGAACGTCGGCCTGTTGCATGGACGCCTGAAGGGCCGACAGAAGAGTCTGGTGATGGAGGAGTTCAGCAGCGGCCGGATTGAGGTTCTGGTGGCCACAACAGTCATCGAAGTGGGGATCGATGTGCCCAATGCCACCATCATGGTGATTCATCATCCCGAGCGTTTCGGCCTGGCTCAGCTCCACCAGTTGCGCGGCCGGATCGGGCGGGGATCCCAGGCTTCCACCTGCTGGCTGTTGTGCGATCGCTTCGTGGGCCAGGAGAGCTACGAGCGGATCCGGTTCTTCGCCGACCACGCCGACGGCTTCGCCCTGGCCGAACAGGATCTGCGCCTGCGGGGTCCGGGGGACGCCTGGGGTGTCCGGCAGCACGGGGCACCGGGTTTTCGCCTTGCCAATCCGTTGCGGGACAAGGAAATCGTCCAGATGTGCCGGGAGGATGCCCACGGCCTGTTGGCCGCGGATCCCCGTTTGCAGGCGGTGGAATCACGCCCGCTGCGGGAGGCGTTGAAGGAGTCCTACGCCCGTCTCGCACCTTTTCAGGCCGGGTGACATGAGAGCGTTCTGATATTGTTTTTCAGCTTGCATAACCCCGTAAAATAAGGTATATTGCGCCAATCTCCCAATCCCCCCTGTTTCGGGTGGAATGTTTGGAGTGGGCTAAAGCCCACTTCATTTTTGTTTCAAGGAAGGTTTTTTCGGCGGTGGAACGGCATGAGAACCCCAGGGAACTCGCGAGCAGAGTGATCACCCTGCTCGAGGAAGACCTGCAGGGTGAGGGCTTTTCCCTGCTGGATGTGCGTGTATTCCGGGGTGGGGGGCGCGTGCAGATCCGGGTTTACCTGGACACGATAGCCGGCGGCATCGCCCTGGACGAAGTTGCCCGCGCTGCGCGAACGGTGAACATGCTCCTGGAAGAGGCCGATCTGATTGCGGGCCAATACGTGATCGAGGTATCTTCCCCTGGGATTCGGAGGCCTTTGCGCACGGAGCGGCATTTCACGGCGGCGGTTGGGCAGCGCGTGGATATGATGATCAAGAGCCGCCAGCGGCCTGTCCGGGTCAGGGGCCTGCTGACCGCTTGCCGGGATGGCGTGCTGGTGGTGGATCTTGCCGGACCCGAAGGTGACAAGGACCCGGAGAGCGAGCCCGCAGCACGGAAAATTGCGCTGTCTGAAGTCTTGGAGGCCAATCTGGAGGTAGACTTTGATCCCCAGGCCCTGATCAACGCCGACCGCAGGCGCCGCAAGCAGGAACACCGGCTGGCGCGAAGTGAAAAGAAGAAAACGGGCCGCGCCCCCCGTCCCCGCGGGAAACGGGACGGCGAGGCGGGGGACAGCCAATAATTTTGATCCGGCGCTTGCGCCGGTGCCGGACTGAACGTACGGGAGAGCAGGAGAACCTGTTATGGATCACAATGTCTTGAACGCCCTGAGCCAGATCACCAGGGAAAAGAATATCGAAAAGTCCGTCATTATTGAATCCCTGGAGGCGGGGCTGCAATCGGCTGCGCGCAAGAAGCTGGGCACCGAGGCCAACATCGACGCGCGGGTCGACCCCGATACCGGTGAAATGGTCGTCGAACAGGTCAAGACCGTCGTGTTGGAGATCGACGATCCGGATACGGATATCGATCTGGAGGAAGCCCGCATCGAGTTCGGCGACGAGGTCGAGATCGGCGACGAAGTGCGCTGGGAGCTGCCCCTGGAGGGTTTTGGCCGCAACGCCATCCTGGTGGCCAAGCAGATCCTGGTGCAAAAAGTGCGCGAAGCCGAGCGGGCCCAGATCTTCGAGGAATTCAAGGACCGGGTCAACGAGATCATCGTGGGCACCGTGCAGCAGGTGGACCGGGGCAACGTCCTGGTCAATCTTGGCCGCACCGAAGCCCTGATGCCTTTTCGTGAGCAGATTCGCGGGGAAAAACTGCACCAGGGCAAGACGATTCGCGCCTTCATTACCGAAGTGCTGGACAGCGCCAAGGGACCCCAGGTCATTCTTTCCCGCAGCCATCCCGGTTTTCTCAAGGCTTTGTTCGGACAGGAAGTTCCCGAGATCCAGGAAGGGATCGTGGAGATCAAGGCCGTCGCGCGGGAACCGGGCACCCGTTCCAAGATTGCGGTGGTCAGCAACGATGACCGTGTGGATCCGGTGGGGTCCTGCGTGGGGATGAAGGGCAGTCGCGTGCAGGCTGTCACCCGGGAACTGGCCGGCGAACGGGTGGATATCGTGCCCTGGAGCGGCGAGCCCAGCTTGCTGATCAGCCGCGCCCTGAGCCCGGCCATCGTCAACAACATCATTCTGGACAGGGACCGTAAGGAAGCCACGGTGGTGGTCAACGAGGATCAACTGAGCAAGGCCATCGGCAAGGAGGGCAAGAACGTCCGTCTGGCCGCCAAGCTCACCGAGTGGAAAATCGATCTGGTCAGCACCCGCGAATATAACATTCGCCAGCGCCTGAGCGATGAAATGACCATGAAGCTGGGTGAGATGGAGGGTGTTTCCGACGAGCTTCTGGTGGTGCTCGAGGCGGTCGGCATCACCAGCATCCAGGAACTGGCTACGGCGTCGCGCGAGCGGCTTGCCGGGCTGGAGGGGATGAATGTCGAACAGGTGGAAACGCTGCTGGCAACCGCTCGGGTGACCATGGCCGAACTGGACAAGATGATCGAGAATGCGGTCGGCGAACAGCTGGCCCAGGATGCGGAAACGGCGCTGCCCCTCTTTGACGAGGAAGCCCTGGAAGAAGCCGCCGTGGATCAGGAAGATGATGCTCCCGCCGAACCGACGGCGGATAATGTCGATGTTCCCGGCGGACCACTGTTTAAGGAATTCCCCGCCGAGGATCAGGGCGAGAATGAGACCGAACCTGCGGTTGCGGAAGATGAGTCCGCCGCTGGGGATTCGACACCCGAGACGGAGCCGGATGCGTGAGCGACCAGGAACAGGCAGCATCCGGGGCTGAAGGTGATCCTGCTGCTGGGCAGGCGGCGGCGGTCCTGCGGTTGCTGGGGCTTTCCCGACGGGCGGGCAGGCTGGAGGTCGGTTTCAGCGCGGTTCAGAGGCTGGTCAATCGGTTTCCGGATGCCGTGGTTCTGATGACCCGGGACATGGGCGCATCCCAGCGGCATCGCACCGAAGCCTGGCAGGTGGCGCGGACCATCGTGCTGCCGTTGAGCAGTGCGGAACTCGGCGAGGCCATGGGGCGTGAAACAGTGGCGGTCGTGGCTCTGCGTGATCCGGGGTTCGCCAAGGGATTATTGGGGATATTGGAGCCGGGTTCATAAAAGGGAATTGCATGGCGGTCGTCGGCCGCTCAAGCCTGCTGTGGCAGGGCTGGAGGTAGTTGGTTTTGTCGAGGAAGTTGCGGGTCTACGAACTGGGTCGCCATTACGGTGTCGACAGCAAGCAGATCATGAACCTTCTGCAGAAGATGAAGGTTCAGGTCAAGAGCCATATGAGCGTGGTCGAGGACGGGGATGTCGATCGGGTGCACGCGGTTTTTCAGCGCAAGCGAGAGTTGGCGCGGGAGAATTATGCCAAAGCCCATGGCCTGAATCCCGATCAGTTGAAGCATGTCGCTGCCCTCAAACCGCTGGATCGGCCCCAGCCTGAAGAGGAACCCGAGCCTCAGAAAAAGAAGAAGACGGCCAAGAAGAAGGTCGCCAAGAAAAAGAAAACGATGCCCGCCAAACCCAATGTGGTGGTGATCAAGAAGGCCGGAACGCTGACCAAGGTGGCCATGGCCGCTCTCGAGGCGAAGGAGAGCGAAGAAAAAGCCAAAGTCGAGGAGCAGGCCCGTCGGCGCGAGGAGCGGGAGCGCGTGGAGGCTGAGCTGGAGGCCAAGCGCAAGGAGCACGCGCGTACCCGCATCGTCAAGAAAATCGATGTGGATAAGGCCAAGGCGGAATCCGACGGTCTGGAGGAAACCACGGAAGCCGCAGCCGAGGTCGCCGCAAGCGTGACCGAACCTGTCCTTGCTACGGTGGATGTACCCGAGGCCGCCCCGGATGAGGAAAGCACTGCGGTTGAGACCCCAGGTGAGGAAGCGGTTGCGGAGTCCGGTACGGAAGATTCTGAACCGGAAGTCGCTGGCGAAGAGGCAGGGGACGAACCGGTGGCTCCGGATGGACCTCCGGCACCGACCAAACCGGTGGACCGGTTTGCCAATGTCGGCAACAAGAAGCTGGATGGATTCAAGGTCGGCGACATCATTCGCCGGGCCCCCAAGGTAAAACCCCCCAAGGCCAAGGCCAAGGCCGAGGCTCCGGTGAGCAACGAGTCGGTGCGCGATTCCATCAAGGCCGCGATTCGTCGCCGCCAGGATGAAGCCGCCGCCCGCGAGCAACCTTCGCGCAAGACCAAAACGCGCAAGAAAAAGAAGAAAATCGATCAAGCGGAAGTGGATCGTCAACTGAAACAGACCATGGCGGAACTAGGCGGCGGACGCGGCAAGAAGAAGCACAAGAAGGGCGGGACGTCTGAGGAAGATGCCCCTGTGGATACCTCGGTGCTCAAGCTCACGGAGTTCATCACCGTGCAGGAACTGGCGGACAAACTGATGGTCCGTAGCCAGGAATTGATCGGCAAGCTCTTTGGTGTGGGCCTGATGGTCACCATCAACCAGCGCCTGGAAAAAGACCAGATCGAGATGCTGGTGGCGGAGTACGAGCGTGAGCTGGAGTTCATCAGCGAGTACGGCGAGGAGATCCTGGAACAGGGCGAGGTCAAGGATGAGGATCTGGCCAACCGGCCGCCGGTGGTCACCGTCATGGGCCATGTGGATCACGGCAAGACCTCGCTGCTCGACAACATTCGCAAGACCAACGTGATCGCGGGCGAGGCCGGCGGGATCACCCAGCACATCGGCGCCTATACGGTTCAGACCGCTGGCGGTCCGATCACCTTCCTCGACACGCCGGGCCATGCGGCGTTCACGGCCATGCGCGCCCGTGGCGCCCAGGTCACCGACATCGTGATTCTCGTCGTGGCGGCCAATGACGGTGTCATGCCCCAGACGGTGGAAGCGATCAGCCATGCCAAGGCCGCCGGAGTGCCCCTGATCGTGGCGGTGAACAAGATCGATCTGCCCGATGCCAAGGCCGATCGGGTCAAGCAGGAACTGCTGCAGCACGGCATCACCGTCGAGGAATTCGGCGGGCAGGATCTTTGCGCGTCCATCTCCGCGAAGCAGGGCATCGGCATCGATCATCTTTTGGACATGATTCACCTGCAGGCCGAGGTGCTGGAACTGAAGGCCAGTCCCAAGGGCGCCGCCCGCGGGACCGTGATCGAGGCCAAGAAGGAGCCGGGCCGCGGCGTGGTGTTCACCGTTCTTGTCGACCAGGGGACCCTCAAGGTGGGGGACACTTTCCTGGTGGGCATGACCGACGGCAAGGTGCGCGCCATTCTGGGCGAGCGCGGGCAGGCCCTGGCGGAGGTCAAGCCGGGCGAGCCCTGCGAGATTCTCGGCGCCCACGACGTTCCTCAGGCCGGAGATCGTTTCTACGTGCTGGAGAGCGAACGCGAGGCGCGGGAACTGGCAGCCAAGCGGCGCAGCCTCCAACGCCAGCAGCAGCTGGTCGGGCCCAAGCAGGTCATCGACCTGGACAACCTGGCCGAGCTGATGACCACCGGCGACCTGAAGGAACTGCCGATAATCATCAAGGGCGACGTGGCCGGCTCCGTGGAAGCTTTGGCCGACCAGCTCATGGAATTGAACACCGAAGAGGTGCAGGTCCGGGTGGTGCACAAGGCCGTGGGTGCGGTCAGCGAATCGGACGTGCTGCTGGCGGGCAACACGGGAGCCATGATCATCGGCTTCCACATGCGGCCCGGTTCGGCCATCCGCGATCTGGCCATGAAGCACCATGTGACCATCGAGGTCTTCGACATCATCTACGAGGCCGTCGACACCCTCAAGAAGGCCATGGCGGGTCTGCTGGGCAGCATCAAGCGCGAGGTTTCCACCGGCCGCGCCGA
>CAZJGK010000006.1:39641-54152 GCA_964545545.1 uncultured Fibrobacteraceae bacterium
TCCGGCCGGGAACATCACGTCCCCGGCCGGCTTGAATTCCGGGCCCTGCGGTCCTCCCGGGGTTTTGGGACGGATCAAGCTCCGGGGTTTACCGGACGGGTTTGAGGCACTATCTTGTCGGCAGTGAATGCATGCTGGCTTCCGCTTCCCTGAGGCGGTTTCTTTTTCAGGGCGGACCCGGTTTGCCGGGAGGCCGGACTTCGAGGAATGATATGGATCCGTATCGCACCAGCAAACTCAACCACGCGATTCTCAAGGTGCTGAGCGACCTGATGCAGGTTGACGTCAAGGATCCGCGGGTGGGTTTCGTGACCCTCAACCAGGTCAAGTTGAACCGGGACCACTCGGTGGCCGAGGTCTACTGGTCGGTCCTGGGCGACAGTGAAGAACGAAAGACGAGCTTCGCCGGCCTGAAGAAGGCCCGCGGCTTTATGCAGAGCCGCCTGGGCCGCACCCTGGGCATGCGCTACGCGCCCGAGTTGCGCTTCATGTATGATGACACCGTGGAACACGCCCAGGAGATCGATGGTCTCCTGGATGGCTTGGCCGATCAGGGAGAATTCGAAACCCCGGAGGACCGCATGCGCCGCATGACCCTGGACGACTTGGCCCCGCCGGCCGAACTGCTGGACGGCCTGCGGGCCGCCCGCAAGGTGTGGATCGTTCCGCACTTCAATCCCGATCCCGACTCCATCGGCAGCGCCCTGGCCTTGGCCGAGGCCCTGGACAACATGGACTGTGAGGTCCGGGTCGTGGGCTACCCGGATCCCGCCCTGGGTCTGACCGATCTGCCGGGCTACGACCGCGTGATCGTATGCGACAAGGCCGTCGCCCTTTATGAACAGGAGCAACCCGAAACCCTCGTGCTGGTGGATTGCCATCGCATCGACCGCACGGGTCCGCTGGAGGATGTGCTGCAGCGCTTCGCAACGCGTTGGTGTATCGACCACCATATGGTCAGCGGGCGCAAGGGACCCGAGCCCGGCTGGGTGGAACCCAGGTCCTGCTCCTCCTGTACCCTGATCCACCAGGTGACAACCGCCCTGGGGCTTGCGCCCGGGGGTGACCGCGTGCCCTTCGAGTTGAGTCTGGATATGGCGACCAACATCTACGCCGGGTTGAGCAACGATACCGGCGGCTTCCGCTTTTCCAACACTCATCCGCTGACCTTCGAACTGGCGCGGCGGCTCGCTGCCCGGGGGGTGGACACGGCCTGGGTTTCACGCTCCACCATGCATCGCTACCGCCGCACGGGCATCGCCCTGCTGGAAAAGGTGCTGGCCAGTTTCACATACCACTGCGACGGACGCATCCTGACGGCCGTGTCCGCACAGGCCATGCTGGCTGAAACGGGGGGTACCCTGGGCGATACCGAGGGCTTCGTGAACATCGCCACGGCGGTGGACGGCGTGCAGCGCGTGGCGTTCATCAAGGAAATTGCGCCCGAGACCTGGCGCGTTTCCCTGCGGGTCAGGGGCGATGGGGATATTCAGGGGGTGGCCGCCCGCCACGGCGGTGGCGGACACAAGCAGGCGGCCGGCTGCACGCTCACCGGCGACCGCGACGAGATCCTGGCCACGCTGGTCGCGGACCTGGCCGCCACCCTGGATTGATGATTCACCAGCCTGACGGCATCCTGCTCGTGGACAAACCCCGGGACGTCACGTCGTTCGCCGTGGTCGATCGGATCCGCAAGGCCTTTCTGAGGGATATGCCCCGGCCTGCCGCCAGGTCATGCGGTTCCGGGGGCCGGCCCCCGCGCTTTCGCTGTGGTCACGCCGGCACCCTCGATCCCCTGGCCACGGGCCTGCTCCTGGTTTTGGTGGGGCGTGGTTCCCGGCTGGCGCCTTTCCTGCTCGGTCTGGATAAATCCTATGCTGCAACCGTTCGCTTCGGCGCCGAGACCGACACCCTTGACGCCGAAGGCGAGGTGGTGGCCGAGGCCGCGCCACCGGCGGATGTCAACGTGGTCGCCGCATGCCTGGCCCGGTTCCTGGGCAGGATCCAGCAGGTCCCTCCGGTGTACTCGGCGCTCAAGCGCGACGGACAAACGCTGCACCGTCTGGCTCGCTCCGGCCATGAGGTCGCCGCGCCCGAACCCCGCACCGTGACCATCACCAAACTGGAAATCACCGCCAGCCGGTTCCATAAAGAAAATTGTGAAGTTGATTTTGTAATCGACTGTGGTAGCGGGACATACATAAGATCTTGGGCGCGCGATCTGGGCCGGGCGGCCGGCTCCGTAGCTCATCTGCGCGCCTTGCGCCGCACGCGCATCGGCCCCTTTGATATCGGCGATTCCGTTCCTGGGGCTATGAATCTGGATTCCGCCGCGCTTGGCGGACAACTCAGGCCTCTGGCACTCGCCCTGCCTCATTTGCCGTCCCTGGTTCTCACGGCGGCAGAAGCCCGCGGTGTGCTCGACGGGGGCCAGCCGCTGCCCGCCTGGTTGCCCCGCCTGCAAGCCGCGGCGGTGGATGTCGGGTGCGCAGGCAATCATTTCACCATGCTGGATCCGGATGGTAGACTCCTGGCGGTCGGGGAAATCCCCGCCGAGACAGGCACCCCACGCCTAGCGGCCATGGTGGGTGGAAAGGAAGTTTGATGCGCCTGATCCGTCTGACCTCGGAATACATCGACGAATTGATCGCCGGCAGCATCGGGACGCGTGAGCCCAAACTGCCCGGCAGCGCCCTGGCTCTCGGCAGTTTTGATGGGCTGCACCGGGGTCATCAGGAATTGATTCGAGGCGTGCGGGATGCCAAGCAGCGGTTGGGACTGGACGCGGCGGCCATCTGGACTTTCAAGCAACATCCCCGGCTGGTGCTGGACCATGATCCCGAACCGTTTCTGCTGACGACCTGGCGCGAGAAACTTGCGGTGCTGGCCGAACTGGGCTGCGAGGTGGTGATCGCCGCCGATTTTTGTCCCCAGTTGTCGCGGCTGGCTTATCCCAAGTTTGTGGAAAAATTCCTCATGGATTACCTGGGTATGAAGCATCTGGTCGCGGGCTACGATATCCACCTGGGCCATGACCGGCAGGGCACCGCCGCCACGCTGGAAGTCCTGGGTAAGGAGTTGGGCTATTCGCTGGAAGTCATCGAGCCGGTCCGTGAGCAGGGCAAAATCATCAGCAGTTCCGCCATCCGCACGGCCCTGAAGCAGGGCGACACGTCCACTGCGCAGGGGATGCTGGGTCGGCCCTATGCCCTGTGGGGTCAGGTGGTGCCTGGGGACGGCCGCGGCCGGATTATCGGTTATCCCACCGCCAACATCGAGGCTCTGGACCCTTTGAAGCTTTTGCCCGCGGTCGGCGTCTATGCCGTGCGGGTAAGTGTCCCGACCGATGCGGTCGGTCCGACCAGCTCCGGGGCCCTGGACCAGGTCACCGGCACCCTGCCCGAAGTGGACCGGGAAGGCCAGTTGTTGAGCCTCACTCCCCGGGGCTGGACCGTTTTCGGGGGTATGCTCAATTTCGGCAGCGTGCCCACGTTCAATCCCCGCGGCCTGGCCGCGCCCCGCATCGAGGCGAACCTGTTCGGTTTCGCGGGGGATCTGCGGGGACGGATCGTCAAGGTGGAATGGCTCCAGCGGCTGCGACCCGAGCGGAAGTTCTCGGGAAAAGAGGAACTGATCGCACAACTGACCAGGGACTCGGCCGCGGCACAGGAGATTCTCAACCGCTGAATCGCCACGCTGCCGGACTTTCCGGTGGGAATTTGCGTCTGTTCCGGCGGGGTATTAGTATTTGCCCCCACAAGCCCACAAGGGTTTTGTGTTGAGTCCTGGGCACGGAGCCCGGGCATGATCATACAGCGGGTTCGACAGGGGCTTCGCAGTGAAGGGTTTCCGTCATGAAGCGAGAAGTCAAGAGTCACAACATCACTTTCACCGCAGGTGAAGTGAACCACGAGGCCCGCGCCAAGCGCAACGGTCACCAGGCCGCCATTCTGTGGTTTACCGGCCTTTCGGGCGCCGGAAAATCCACGCTGGCCCAGGCCGTGGAGCGCGCCCTGTTCCAGCGGCGCTGCCACACCTACATTCTGGACGGCGACAACATCCGCTTCGGTTTGAATCGGGACCTGGGCTTCAGCCCGGAGGATCGCACGGAGAACATCCGCCGCATCGGCGAGGTCGCCAAGCTGATGATGGATGCGGGAACGATCTGCCTGACCGCCTTCATCTCACCCTACATCGCGGATCGCCAGAGTGCCCGCGACATCACGCCCGTGGGCAAGTTCGTCGAGGTTTACGCCAAGTGTTCCCTGGATGAATGCGAGCGCCGCGACCCCAAGGGTCTGTACAAGAAGGCCCGTTCGGGTGAGATTCTCGAGTTCACGGGGATCAGCGCCCCGTACGAGGCCCCTGAAAACCCGGAGCTCGTAGTCGAGACCGACAAGTTCGATGTGGATACCTGCGTGGGCCAGGTGCTTGACTACCTGCGGGAGCGCGGGATCCTGAATGATGTCCAGGATTGACCCTGCCGGGTGATTTCCGTGAAGTGCGAAGGCCGCCAGGGGGCGGCCTTCCCTTTGCGTGGAAACCGCTGGGAAAACCCTTGCCCGATTATCCGCCATACTCCTAAATGGCAGGGTTGTCGTAACCCTGAGCCGGGGAGATTTTCATGAATGCGCTGTGGTTGATGGTGCCCTTGTATGCCTTCGCCGCGACGGCGCCGCTGTCGGTGGCTGCGGGTAACATTGTCTGCGGGGTGATCGTCGCTATGACCGTGGCGCTGGGTTTGCGGGGGTCGCAGGCGCTGCAGCAGACCGCCTTTCGCCGCGTGCTCTGGGCGCTGGCGGCCGTGCTGTTTTGGAACGCCGTCAGCACCTTGACCGCCGGCGCGGGCGCGCGGGACTGGTACAAACTCGGCGAGGAATGGTGGATGAAGCTGCTGATGATCGGTGTGCCCGTGATCCTGGCAGCGACGGGATCCAACCGGCATTTGCGGCGCTTGGTGGCCGTTCTGCTGGGCAGCGGTGCGTTCGTGGCGGCCTACGGCGTGCTCCAGCATTTCACCGGCCAGGACCTGGTGCGCCATCATCGGCTGCTGACCACCCAGGGAAATTTTCTGGTCGTGGGTTTCACCGGACATCATTTGAGCTTCGGCGGTCAACTCATGTACCTGTTGTCCATGGGTGCGGCGCTCGTCATGGCCGGACGGGGACGCCGGGGGCGCGGGCTGTGGTTGATGGCGGGGGCCACGCTCCTGATGGGCTTGGCCCTGGTGTGGACCTATGCGCGCAGCAGTCTGCTCGCCGTGGGGACGGCCGCGATTTTTCTGGCCGTGATCCATACCGGTAAGGTCCGCCGCATCGGCCTGTTGGTGCTGGCCGTGGGTGTTCTGGGGGTATTCGCGGTGCCCTCACTGCGCGGAAGGATGCTGGAAACCTTCACCAACCCCAAGGAAGTCACCCGGCTCAACCTGTGGCGCAGTTCGGTATCGGGGATCAAGGCGCGGCCGGTGACCGGCTGGGGCCCAGGAAATTTTGACCGGATGCTGAAGAAACATGAATATCCCGGCTACTATGAAGTCCGCGGGCATGCGCACAACGATCTGTTGATGCAGGCGGTCAACGCCGGCGTGCCGGGCATGCTGGCCTTTTTATGGCTGTACTGGGAGGTTTTCCACCTGTTGTGGCGCGGTTTTCGGGTCGCAAGCGTTGACCGGGGGGTCATTGCCGGCGCCATGGCCTGCCAGGTGGCGGCCATGGTGGGCGGGATGTTTCAGGTCTTCCAGACCGATGATGAACCGGAGATGCTGCTTTATTTCCTGTTGGGTTGTGGCTTGACTGCGGCCCTGCATGTTTTGACTGATTCGGAAACCATGGGGAAGAATCCTCGTTAACCCGGCCTCTTTGGTGCCGAATTACCTTGCAGTTCGAAAATGTTTTTTCTATATTCGCCCGTGCCCGGTTGGAGCTGGACGCATTGGTGTGTTCTGTCCACGGGTATCATAGCGGGTTGGCAGTTCCCCGGGGAGACCGATGTCTTCCGGGGCAACGATCCCACGGCGCATCCGGTGAACCAATGGCAACCGGAACGGCCCTGGCCAGCCTGTGGCCATCGTGACGCTTTGCGTGACGTTTCGAGGAGGTTCTGGACGATGGCGCTGACCAAGGATCAAAAAGAACAGGTAATCGCGAAGTTCAGAAAGCACGAAGGGGACTCCGGTTCACCCGAGGTGCAGATTGCGCTGTTGACCGAACGCATCAACACCCTGAGCTCACACTTCAAGATGCACGGCAAGGATCATCATTCCCGCCGGGGCCTGTTGAAGATGGTGGGCCAGAGGAAGCGGCTGCTTTCCTACCTCAAGAAGAAGGACCTGGAAGGCTACCGCGCCCTGATCAAGGAACTGGGTATCCGCGGTTGATATTCACTTTTCGTGACGGTGTCTTGTCTTCGGATCGGTCGTGACCTGTAGTCGCGGCCGGTCTGTGTTTTTGTAGGCGGTCGTCAGGATAGATTCGTTTCATGTGTGGCATGGTGCCACCCGAGAAGGCGCAACCGGAATAGGCCGGGCGCCGAAGCTGCAAGCGGCACGAGAGGAAAGAAAATGGAAAAGCAAATCGTAAGTATGGAAATGAATGGGACCACCTTCTCCCTGGAGACAGGCCGGATGGCCAAGCAGGCCAACGGTTCGACCATCGTGCGCATGGGCGACACCATGAGCCTGATGACGGTCACCGCAGACAAGCGGCCCAGCGACCGGGACTTTTTGCCCCTGTTCGTGGAATACCGCAACAAGACATACGCCGCGGGCAAAATTCCCGGCGGATTTTTCAAGCGTGAAGCCCGACCCACCGAGCGGGAGGTTCTCACCTGCCGGCTCATCGACCGGCCCCTGCGGCCCCTGTTCCCCAAGGGCTACGCGCACGAAACCCAGATCGTGGCCTTCATCATCTCGGCGGATACCGAATTCCATGCCGATACCCTGAGTATCACCGGCGCCAGCATGGCCCTGAATTTGTCGGATGTTCCTTTCACGTCCATCGTTTCGGGCGTACGTGTGGCGGATGTGGAGGGCGAGTTCATCCCTAATCCCAGCGTGGCTCAGCTCGAGGAATCCACCATGGATCTGGTCGTGGCCGGCACCGACGACATCGTGTGCATGATCGAGGGCGAATGCGAGGAAATTCCCGAGGACAGGCTGCTGGACGCCATCGAGTTCGCGCACGGTTGGATCCGCAAACTCAACGGTCTGCAACGGCAGTTGCTGGAACTGGTTCCCGCCAAAACCAAGTGGGAAATGCCCGCCCCCGACGACAACACGGCCATGGAAGAGAAGGTTGCCGCGTTTATCGGTGACGAACTCAAGCAGGCCATCGTGGTCAAGGGCAAGATGGAACGCGCCGACGGGTTGAGCGCGGTCAAGGAGAAGGTTGCCGCCGAATTCCGGGATCAGGACGGGAACCCGGACGCCAAGGCCATGGAGGCTTTCGGCGCGGTGGAAAAGAAGATCATGCGCACCATGATTCTCACCGAGGGTGTGCGCACCGACGGCCGGGATCTGAAAACCGTCAGGCCCATTACCATCGAGTGCGGCGTGTTGCCGCGCGCGCACGGTTCCTGCCTGTTCACCCGCGGCGAGACCCAATCCCTGGGCACGGTCACCTTGGGCAGCAAGCAGGCCGAGCAGCGGATCGAGCCCCTGAACGGGGAACAGTACTGGAGCAAGTACTACCTGCACTACAACTTTCCCCCGTTCAGCGTGGGTGAAGTGGGGCGGTACAGTGGTACCGGGCGGCGCGAGATCGGGCACGGCAAACTGGGCGAGCGCGCCCTCCGCCCCATCCTGCCGGACCTGGAGGACTTTCCCTACACCATCCGTCTGGTCTCCGACATTCTGGAGAGCAACGGGTCGAGTTCCATGGCCACGGTTTGCTCCTGTTGCATGGCCATGATGGATGCGGGCGCTCCGATCAAGGCTCCGGTGGCGGGTGTCGCCATGGGCCTTATCAAGGAAGGTGACAAGGTCGCCGTGCTGACGGATATTCTGGGCGTCGAGGACCATCTGGGCGACATGGACTTCAAGGTCACCGGTACCCGCAAGGGCATCACGGCCTTCCAGTTGGACACCAAGATCGCCGGCATCAGCCGTGAGATCATGACCAAGGCGCTGCACGATGCCGGTGAAGCCAGGGCCCACATCCTGGATATCATGGCCGCAGCCCTGCCTGAGCCACGCACAACCATGAGTCAGTATGCGCCCAAGATCGAAACGATCCAGATCCCCGTGAAAAAGATCGGTGCGTTGATCGGCCCCGGCGGCAAGGTCATCAAGCAGATCCAGGCCGAGACGGGCGCCACCATCGAGGTGGATGACGAGGGCATGGTCTTCGTGTCCTCATTGGACCAGGACAGCGGCCAGGCTGCGCTTGATTTCATCACGGGTCTTATGGCCGAGCCTGAACTGGACAAGGTCTATCACGGCACGGTCAAGACCATCGTCGACTTCGGCGCTTTCGTGGAATTCCTGCCCGGCAAGGATGGGCTGCTGCACATCTCCGAACTGGAACACTTCCGCGTCGGCAATGTCGAGGACGTATTGCAGGTGGGTGACAAGGTCGATGTGAAGGTCGTGGAGATCGACAGCCGCAGCGGCAAGGTGCGCCTGAGCCGCAAGGCCTTGCTGCCGATCCCCGAGGGGATGGAAAATATGCCCCGGGACGACCGTCCGCGCGAGAACCGCAGCGGTGGCCGGAATGATAGCAGGGATCGCGGCGGCCGGGGTGGCCGCGGCGGACGTCGCTAAGGCTGACCCTGATCATGAACCTTGCCCCCTACCGGGATGAACAGACGCCCCACCGGGAGATCCTTCCCGGTGGGGCCGTGCTACTGTCCGAACTCATGGACTCGGCCCATGCGGTGACGCTCGGCGTTTTCCTGCGCAGCGGCAGCCAGGAGGAGACCGCCGCTCTCAACGGTGTTTCCCACTTCATCGAGCACATGGTCTTCAAGGGTACCGGCCGGTATTCGGCTTTCGAGCTGGCGGCCGGTTTCGACGCCATCGGTGCCGTGGTCGATGCCTTCACGACCAAGGATATGGTGGTGTTCACCATCAAGGTGTTGCCTGAATATTTTCGCAGTGGCGTTGAACTGCTGGCGGAAATGCTCTTGCGGCCGACCTTCGCGCCCGAACTGGTGGCCATGGAGCAGCAAGTGGTGATCGAGGAAATCCAGGAGGCCCTGGATACCCCCGAGGACAGGCTGCACGACGCATTCGCGGCCCGGCTGTACGGAAGTCACAGTCGCGGGCGGCCGATTCTTGGTACCGAGGCCAACGTGATGGCCTTTGATCAGGAACTGCTGCGGCGCATGCACCTCGCTTTGTTCGCCCCCGGCAACGTGATCATCGCCATGGCCGGGAATATCCAGGAGGGAGACCTCGACCTCGTGGCCGAGACCTTTGGCCTCCTGGCGGAAAAGGGTTCCCGAACCGACTCCCTGAAAAATGGTGTACCGCAGTCTGCGCCAATTCCGGCGGCTGTGGTCGGTCCCCTCACCGAGGAGGATTTCCGCCTTGAGCTGACCAGCCCCATCCTCCAGGCCTATTTTGAACTCGGCAACCTGGCCGTGCCTTTTCACCACCCTGACCGGATGGGCGTTTACCTGCTGAACAATATTCTCGGCGGGGGTATGAGCAGCCGCATATTCCAGGCGGTGCGTGAACGGGAGGGGTTGGCCTACACGGTCTTCAACTATGCCGACCTGGGTCGCGATATCGGTCTCGTCAGCTGCTCCGGCTCGTGTTCGCCCGACAAATTCAAACGTCTGGAGGATGTGATCCGCAGTGAGTATGGCCTGTTGCTGGACAAGGGTATTCCGGAATCCGAATTGGAGTGCAACCGGGCCCAGCTCAAGAGCCAGCTCATTTTCAGTCTCGAAGGCATGGTCAACCGGATGTATCGTCTGGCCCGCAACGAAATCTACTACGGGCGTTTCGTGTCGGTGTCCGAGCTTGTCGATCAGATTGACGGCGTCACTGCGCAGCAGGTTCTGACCTGCGCCGGACGCTATTTCAATCCCGCCGCGCTTGTGGTCGCGGTCCACGGTCCCGAGAATTCCCGCGCCACGCCCTGACCCTACTCAACTCCAGTCAAAATCGACGGCCGCGAGGCGTGCCATGATGCGGGCAATCGTTTCGTCATCGGCCACCAGAGAGGTGCGGACGTACCCTTGGCCATAGGTGCCGAATCCGCTGCCGGGAGCCAGCAGCAGCCCGGTCTTTTCGAACAGATCGTGGACGAAAGCCATATCATCGCCACCCCAGGCCGAGGGAATCGGAGCCCAGATGTACAGGGTGGCCGCGGGGGAGGGAACCTGCCAGCCAAGGGCATGATAACCGGCCACCATCTGGTCCCGCCTTTTGCGGTACAGTTCCCGGTTAAAGGCGCAAATATTCTGGTTGCCCTTCAGGGCTGCCACCGCGGCCATCTGGATCCCGCCGAAGACCGAAAAATCAACGTTGCTCTTGAGTTTGCCCAGATTGGCGATGGCCTCGGCGGCGCCGGAGGCAAAGCCGATGCGCCAGCCGGCCAGGTTGTGGCTCTTGCTCAGGCTCTGGAACTCGATGGCCACGTCCCGGGCGCCGGGGACCTGCAGGACGCTCGGGGGCTGGTGGTCGGGGTCGAAGCCCAGTTCGCTGTAGGCGATGTCCGAGACGAGCATGACCCTGTGCCGGCGGCACCAGTCCACGGCTCGGGTATAGAATTCCAGGCTGCAGACGCCTCCGGTCGGGTTGCCGGGGTAGTTGAGGATCAACATCCGGGCCCGCGCGGCGACCTCAGGGGGGATCACGTCCAGGTCGGCCAGAAAACCATTTTCGGGGCGCAGCGGCAGCTCGAAGATGTCCGCCTGACACAACCGCGCAGCGCCGAAGTAGGCGGGATAACCCGGGCTGGGCAGGATGATCGTGTCGCCGGGATCCAGATAGGCGCGCATGAGGTTGGCCAGGCCCTCCTTGGAGCCGATCAAGGGCAGCACCTCCGCTTCGGGGTCGAGCTCGACCACGAAGCGATTGAAATACCAGGAGGCGATGGCTTCACGCAAGCGGGGCAGACCGCGGAACGAGCCGTAACGATGGCAATTCCAGCTCTCGGCGTTGACCGCCTCGGTCAGGGCGGCAATGATCTCCGCGGGCGGTCGGCCGTCGGGGTTGCCAACCCCGAGGTCGAAAACCTCTTTCCCCGCGGCCAGGGCTTCCTCCTTGATCCTGGCCGTCGCGGCAAAGATGTAGGGCGGGAGAGCCGCCACCCGGCGGGCGGGTCCAATGACAAAAGAGGTGGCTGCGTTCATGATGACCTCGGCTGAGATGTCGATTTTCAATGGTAAGGATTGACCTGCGCAAGGTAGGGTCCGGGAATCCCCCTTGGCAATGAGGAATTGCGGCTGATCACCCCAAGGTGAAGCTCTGGCGGGAGGGGTTCGTCTGGTAGGACCAGCCCATGGCTTCGATCGTGGTCTTGGTGCCGGGATCCAGCTGACCGTCGCGCACCATGGACTGGAGATCCTGGGGCCAGTTGCCGTGAGCGTAACGGAACAACCGGGCGGCCTGGACCACCTCGTCCTTCAACTGTTCCTGGCGCAGGGCCTGGCCCAGTTCCGGGTTCCCGGGTGGCAGCGCCGTCCAGCGCAACCAGCCCAGAACGGCAAGGAAACCGATCAGGAGCATGGTCAGCGGGGCCGAGCGCAGGCTGTACGGGTTCCATTTGCGTCGTGATTGGCTGCTGGAATCGTCTTCGTCCTGGGCGTCGGTGCTCACCTCGATTTTTTTCAGGATGCCTTCCACACACCATTTTTTCAGGTAATCCCTGACCACAAAACTCTCCGCGCGCCCCTGGCGGATGATCCGGCCCAGGGGCTGTCCGGCCAGCGCGAGTTCCATGATCCGGGTGCCCGTTTCACTCAATTCCTCCGGGGGCATGACCTTGCTTCCCTGGGCGAAGCTGATGGCCTGGCTGGGGAAGTATTCGCGTAACTGGGTTTCCTCGTCCATGCGCCGCGCCGCTTCCATGAGCAGACCTTGCACGTCCAGACGCAGCTTCCACTTGACGCCCGGCGGCGTATCGACGGTGGGGTTGAAATTATAGCGGCCGCGCCTGAGGCGCATGCCGGCCACCGTCAGTTCCTGGGCCAACCCCTGCAAGGCCCTGTTCAGTTCCTTTTCGTTGAGCAGGCCTTCGCTGATGAGGATCTCGGTCAAGTCCAGGGAACTGTTGGCGCTCACGTATTCGATGTGGCTCCATTCCTCCACCGTGAAGAACCCATAGGCCTGGAGATAACTTTCCAGGGGATCCTGGGAGCGAGTGCGGCGGTCACGGGTCGAGATCAGCATCCCCTTGTCGAAGATGAAGACCATGTCCCGTTTGCCTTCGAGGTTCAGGAACCCGGATTTTTGCTGACCGGCCAGCAGTTGCAGGATCTCGGCCAGGTTGAAATCGCTCAATTGACCTTCGAGGGCCATGTCAGTCTCCTTCAGCGTGCCGAGACGCCGTACTGGGGTTCGTGATCTTCCTGGGCGGCAACCGGTATCAGCGAGTACCGCTCCGGAAGCATCTGGTGGAGCCGACCGCCGTCGGTCAGGGCGATGAGCCAGGCTGCTGCCAGCATGGCCAAACCCATCAGGATGGGCAGGGCGGTCCAGCCGGGCCACACCACCGCCGGCAAGGGAGCCCATACCGGGTGAATCATCTCGAGCGGTAGCAGCACGCCGGGTGTGGTGAAGGACTGGTCGGTGTTGAAGGCCCAGCCGGCGAGCACCAGAAACAATCCTCCGGTGAACAGGGACAGGCGTAGCCAGGCGGTCCACAGGTGCCCGCTTGCCAGGTGGCCGGTTCCGGGCAGGAATCGTCCCAGACGCACGACGCGCTGGGTCGTGGCCATGCCCTCCCGGCGACTGCGGTTCTTCAACAGCGTCGCCAGGATCATGTCGCTCTGCGCGCGCTGGGCAATTTCGCCGCAGACAGCGCACATACTCGCCCCGTCCCTGACCTTGCGGCAAACGGTGCACAAGGGCACCCCGCAGTTGGCGCATTCCCGCGGTCCTGTTTTCGTGCCGCGGCCCATGAGCACCAGGATGGCCAGCAACAGGGGCAGACCCACCATCGCGTAGAGGGGAACCCCGGCGATTCCCAACAGCGGCAGCCATGAGGCCAGGGTGATCTGGGGAGGATAGTGATCCGCTTCGGCCTTGCAGGCGGCGAGGTAGCTGTTACGGGTCAGACCCGGATAGACAACCGGGGCGTAACCCTTGTGGATATCGGCTTCGATTTCTTTGCCCGGGTTGTAGCCCAGGCTGCGGGATACCTCGAGTTCGGCGGTGGCCTCGGGCACAAAGAGCTTCCGGAAATAGACCTGGGCCAGGTTGTAATGGGCCTCGCCGCATTTGGGATGATTCATGACGGCCTGTTTGTAGACGGTCATGGCCTCGTCAAGCTTGCCCAGGTAGTAGAGATTGTTGGCTTTACCCACCTGGGCAGGCATGCAGTGGGGCTGGACGGCAAGGGCGGCCTCAAAACGTTTCGTGCTGCCGTCATAGTTGCCGGCCCGGGCGTCCTGGATGCCCAACGCCGTCAACAACCGGACCCGCCGCAAAGGGTCTGAGGCTTTGGCCAGCCGTCCCACCAGGTTTTCCCTGAGGGTGGCCGAAGAGGGGAAGGTGCAAGCCCGGTCAAGGGCGATCACCTCGCTGCCGGGATCAATGGTGGGCACCGCCTGGCGCAGATTCGGCCACCAGGGGAAGACAAGCGCCAGCGCCACGAGCCAGGTTCCCAGCAACAGACCTCGCCCGGGGGTTCGGCAATGGACCAGAAGAGGGACCGAGGCCAGGGCCAGGAATCCCAGCCAGCCCGGAAGAAAAACCAGCAGGACCAGCAGCACCACCAGGGGCAGAGCCATCAGGGAAGTGTGGGAACGGTTTCGCAACAACAGGGCGGTCCAGTCGTGGGCCAGATAGCGCCAGTTGGCAAGGTACAGGGCCAGCAGCAGGGCGCTCCAGAAAATGGCGGTGGCCAAGGTTCCGGACTGTTGCAGCAGGA
Organism: uncultured Fibrobacteraceae bacterium; assembly: GCA_964545545.1. Lineage (GTDB taxonomy): Bacteria > Krumholzibacteriota > Krumholzibacteriia > LZORAL124-64-63 > LZORAL124-64-63 > JAHJTW01. The sequence goes on from CAZJGK010000006.1 coordinate 53,684, forward strand.
TCAACAACTTGCCCTGCGCCAGGGGCGAATGGCTCAGGGCGGCCAGGAAGTCGGGTATGGCCCGGAACAAGGTCCCGGTATCCAGGGACTTGAGGGCGTGGATTCCCTGCCACAGGAAAATATTCGGCTGGGAGTGCGAGGCCTCGAGGGCGGCGTCAAGATTTTGCAGAACCGCAGCAGGATTGTCGGCCGTTGCCGCCATGCGCGCTTGGCGGTACAGCATTTGCGCGGTAAAAGGATCGTCCAGCTGGGGCGGGCGCTTGGGGGTATGGGCCAGGGGCACCCTGGTTGCAGTGGCCGCCGGCAGGTGGGCCCGGCTCATGGGTCCGGCAGCCGCGGCGGCCGCGACCGCCTGGTCGGGAGCCACTTCCGTGTACAGGGTGTCCAGAGGAGCCTGGTTCGCCTGGACCATGCATGGAAGGGCTGCCTGAAGGCAGAGCAGGGCAAGAGCCCATGTTCCCACTTTCAG
>CAZJGK010000006.1:54252-61506 GCA_964545545.1 uncultured Fibrobacteraceae bacterium
AAATATAGCTTGTGGGAAGTCATGCTTGTGCACTACTCTCAAAAGCGCTAATTGAGATGGCTGGCGGCTGCCTGGAGGATCCACTTGCCGCCGTTTTCGCTCGGGGTGCTCAGCGGGGGCGTTCCGGTACCTGAAGGAGTTAATTATGATCAAGCGGAAATCTCTGACGTTGGTCCGCAACGTTGCTTTGGCCGGGCTCCTTGTCCTGGCCTTCGGCCTGACGGGCTGCTCATCCTGCAAGGACTACATATTGCAGATCGACCAGCTCAACACCCAGGTCACGAATCTGCAGAAGGATGTTGCTGATCGCGAGGCTCTCATCAAGGAGCGGCAGCAGATCGCCGATGAACTCAAAGGCTCCCTCAAGGATTGCAAGACCGAGAATGCCGTACTGGTGGAACAGGCTGAAGAAACGGTCATGATCACCATCCCCGACCAGTTGGGCTTTGCTTCGGGCAAGGTCAAGGTCCTCGATACCATGGTGCCCACTCTGGAGGCCATTGCGACCACCGTGCGCCAACATCCGGATTGGAATATTTTCGTCGAGGGTTACACCGACAACCTGAAGGTGACCGAAGAGTATCAGGAATACTGGCCCACGAACTGGGAGCTGGGCGCTTTCCGCGCTGCGGCCGTGGTGCGTTACATGACCAATCAGCTGGACTTGCCTGCCGAGCGCTTTGCCGCGGTCAGCTTCGGTCCCTTCCGGCCGGTTGGCGACAACAGCACCGTTGAAGGCCGTGCCCAGAATCGCATGGTGCGGGTCGTCCTGCACAAACCGGAATAGCGCCAGCCTACCCGGTACAAGTGCCGGCTCAAGGGATCAGCTTCCCCGCGTGATGGCCCACAGGGCTTCGTGGAGGCGGGGAAGCTGATCCTTGTTGTTGCCGGGGCGAAGCTGAAACGGACCGCGCCGGCGTTGTCGCAGGAGATCACAAGGCCCTCCGGGGTTCGCGCCTTGCCAGGTTCGTATTCTGGGCGATACTATGTGGTCTGTAACCTAGAGGCAGCCTTGACTCAAAACCGTGGCACCTTGCCGGACCCGGGGTTCCCGCCCCGGCGACCGGCAGGACGTGTCGGGAGGAACCATGCGCTCTGAATTCCGTTGTGCCCGTTTGATTTCAGGCTTGTTCTGCGCCCTGCTGATCCTGACGACCCTGGCGGCTATGCCAACCGCGGCGCGCGCGGCCGATCCCTTGTTCGCCCGGATGTCTACGGATAAGGGCGACATCCTGCTGGTGCTCTATCCGGACCTGGCGCCCCACCATGTGGCCAATTTCGTGCATCTGGCCAAGACGGGTTTCTATGACGGCACCAAATTCCACCGGGTCATCCCCGGTTTCATGATCCAGGGCGGAGATCCCCTGAGCAAGGACGAGGATCCCCGGAACGACGGCACCGGAGGACCTACGCTGCGCGACGTTCTGGACGATAACGAGTGGCAGGCCGTGGAGAAGGTCAACCAGCTGCTCGAGAGCAAAGGTTATGCGGGCCTGGAGGGGCAGGCGAACCTGAAAGCCGAATTTTCCCATGAGGTCTCGCACACCCGGGGCACCCTGAGCATGGCCCGCGCCGGCAATCCTGATTCGGCCGGCAGCCAGTTTTTCATCTGTGTAGCCAACACGCCCCAGTTGAACGGCCAGTACACGATTTTCGGCCATGTGGTCAAGGGTATGGATGTGGCGGATGAGATCGTCAACGGCGAGAAGAATCCCGCCGCGGGTCGGGACGCCCCCCTGAACCCGGTGGCGATCACGGGTATTGAAATTCTGGATGGCTCGAGCGATTTGTCCGCCGACGAGCTCGCCGCCTGGAACGGCCTGGCGCCCGAACTGAAGCACGCACCCTGATATGTCACCGGAGATGATTCCGCGGCGCGCGGGCGGCAGCCAGGACATCGTCATCAAGGGGGTCCGGGTTCACAATCTCCAGAACCTGGACCTGCGTTTGCCGCGCCGCAAGCTGGTGGTGATCACCGGGCCCAGCGGTTCCGGCAAGAGTTCCCTGGCCTTCGACACCCTTTATGCCGAGGGTCAGCGCCGCTATATCGAGAGCCTTTCCAGCTACGCTCATCAGTTTCTGGACCAGTTGGCCAAACCCGATGTGGACCGCATCGAAGGGCTTTCGCCCGCTCTGGCCATCGAGCAGAAGGGCCTGGGCTCCAGCCCCCGTTCCACCGTGGGCACGGTCACCGAGATCTTCAATTTCCTGCGCCTGTTGTATGCCCGTTGCGGCACGGTCCACTGTCCCGAGTGCGGTGTTCCGTTGGGGGGGCGGTCGCTGACCGATATCCAGGACGAGATCGCAGGGCTGGCGACCGGTACGGCGTTTCATCTGCTGGCTCCGGTGGTGCGCGGGCGCAAAGGGGAGCACGTCAAGTTGCTGGCCGATCTGCGCGCCCAGGGATTCCTGCGCGTGCTCGTCGATGGCCAGCTGCTCGATCTGGACGAGGATATCGTTCTGGCTCGCCACAAGGCCCACGACCTCGCCGTGGTCGTGGATGGGATGAAGGCGCGGCCGGGTATTGCCTCACGCCTGCGCGACAGCCTTGAGCAGGCTGCTGAACTGGGGCAGGGAACGGTCGTGGTGCGCACGTCCAACTCCGAAACCTGGTACAGCAGCGGGGCGTCCTGCCCCGGTTGCGGACGGGGGTTCGCGGCTCCCGAACCGCGCTTGTTTTCCTTCAATTCTCCCGCGGGATCCTGTCCCCGGTGCAACGGGCTGGGACACTTGCGGACCATAGAAGCCGAAGCGCTGGTGCCCGATCCCGGCTTGGGCATCAAGGAAGGAGCCATCGAGTTCCTCAAGGGCAAGGAGAGCAGCTGGCTGTATTTCCAGATCGAGGCGCTGGCCGACGCCATGGGCTTTGACCTGACGACACCGTTCGGGCAATTGGAAGCCGGTTGCCGTACGGCCCTGCTGGAGGGTCCGAACCCCGAGCAGGAACACGATCTCAAACTGCATCCCCACTACAACGCCTTCCTGCGCGACTGGCAGGGAATGGTGCCGGAGTTGATCCGGCGTCACCGCGAGACCAAGTCGGAAAAGATTCGCACGTCGCTGGAACGCCTCATGACCCGGACGGTTTGTCCCGCCTGCGGTGGCTACCGTTTGCGCCCCGAGGCCCTGGGCGTGCGGATCGGCAACCTGCACATCGGACAGGCGGCGGCGTTGGATCTGGAAAGTTTTCGGGACTGGGTCGACGGCCTCACCTTCAGCGGCGCGCGCGATATTGCCGTATCCAAGCCAATCCTGGACCAGATCCGGCACCGGCTGCGTTTTTTGCTGCAGGTCGGGGTCAGCTATTTGTCCCTGGATCGCCCCGTCGGCACCTTGTCCGGAGGTGAAGGACAGCGTGTGCGGCTGGCGACCCAAGTTGGTTCCCAACTCACGGGTGTTCTCTATATCCTGGACGAGCCAAGCGTGGGCTTGCATCACCGGGATATCGGCCTGCTCATCGGCACGCTCAAGGATCTGCGCGAACGGGGCAACTCGGTGATCGTGGTCGAGCATGATCGGGATGTGATGCAGGCCGCGGACCATCTGCTCGATCTGGGTCCGGGCGCGGGTGACCAGGGCGGCCTGATCATGGCCCAGGGGACCCCGGAGGAAGTCGCGGCCGTGGTGGGCAATCCCACGGGTGACTACCTGGCCGGCCGGACCGGTCTGGATGGACCCGATCCGTTGACCGGAGGCGACCGTGGGGGCGACCGGGTGATCATGCGCGGGCTGACCGGCCGCAACCTGCAGGATATCGATCTGGAAATCCCCCTGGGGTGTTTGACGGTGGTCACCGGAGTGAGCGGGTCAGGCAAGAGCACCGCGGTCAACGACACCCTGTACCGGACCCTGGCGACGCTGAAAAATCGTGCCCTGAGACGCAACGAGCCTTTCCGGGAGATCTCCGGTCACGAGGCTTTGCACGGAGTCGTGCTGGTGGACCAGAAACCCATCGGACGCTCCGCCCGCTCCACACCGGCGACCTACATCGGACTTTACAACCACATCCGACGTCTGTATGCCCAGACGGCGTTGGCGCGCCTGCGGGGTTACGGCAGTGGCCGGTTCAGCTTCAACACCACCGGCGGTCGTTGTCCGGTATGCGAGGGTGCCGGTGTCCGGCGCCTGACCATGGATTTTCTGCCGGACGTGGAGGTCTCCTGCGAGGAGTGCGGGGGCCGCCGCTTCGATCAGGAAACCCTGGAGGTCAGGTTCAAGGGCTTCGACATCGCCCAGCTGCTGGACATGACCGTGGATGAAGCCCTGGTTGCCCTGGGCAACATTCCGGCTTGCCGCAAGATCCTCGAGGTCATGTCCGGGGTGGGGCTGGGATATCTGCATCTGGGACAATCCGCAGGCACCCTGTCCGGCGGGGAGGCCCAGCGCATCAAGTTGGTGAAGGAGCTGTCGCGGGGAGGGGCCAGGCCTACCCTCTACATTCTGGACGAGCCCACGACCGGGTTGCATTTCATCGACGTGGATCGTCTGCTGCAGGTGTTGGGGCGCCTGCTGGACAAGGGCAACACGGTGGTTGTCATCGAGCACCATCCGGAAGTGATCAGACGGGCTGACTACATCATCGACCTGGGGCCCGAGGGCGGTGCGGGCGGGGGAGCGATCGTGGCTTCCGGCTCGGTGGCCGACATCATGGCCGCTCCCGCGTCCTATACGGGAGCCATGTTGCGGGAACTGTTCGCGCGGTAGTTCCCGGCGACCGTGAATCCTCCCTTGGAAAACCGCCTTCGCAGGATTACTTTGAGGCCGTCGGCCGGTGGCGGACACCCTCGCCGCCAGGGCATTCCCCTGTTTTGCCAGGAGATGATACCGTGGCAGATGCCTCTTCCCTGAAAACAACACCCCTGACCTCCTGGCACCGAGCCCATGGCGCCAAGATGGTTCCCTTTGCCGGTTATGAAATGCCTGTCCAGTACCGGGGCGTGCTGAGCGAGCATGAAACAGTGCGGCAGGGAGTCGGGATTTTCGACATCACCCACATGGGTGAGATTTCGGTTTCCGGCCCCAGGGCCGAGGCCTGGCTGGATGGCCTGGTGACCAACCGCGTGGCGGGGATGGCCAACGGCAAGATTGTCTACACGGCCATGTGTAAACCAGACGGCGGCGTGCTGGATGACATGCTCATCTACCGGCTTGCCGACCAGGACTGGCTGGTGGTCTGCAACGCTTCGAACCACGACAAGATTGCCGCCTGGATGAAAGACCGCCATCCTGCCCCGGACGTGATCATGAAGGACATCTCCGCCGAAACTGCCTTGATCGCGGTCCAGGGTCCGGACAGCGAGTTGCTGGTCAAACGCCTGGGCGTTCTGGACGCACTGGGCGAGCAGATAAGCTCCCTGGAATTCTACACGGGTTTGACCTGCCTGGGTCCGGGCGGCCGCTGGGTGGTTTCGCGGACCGGTTATACCGGGGAACACGGCTACGAACTCTACCTGCCCAACGCCGATGCCTTGCCGGTGTGGGAAGAGCTGCTGGCCAAGGGCGAGGATCTCAAGGTGGAGCCCATCGGACTAGGAGCCCGGGACACCCTGCGCTTCGAAGTCTGTTATTGTTTGTACGGCCATGAACTGGGTGAGGACATTACCCCCCTGGAAGCGGGGATCGGCTGGGCCGTCAAGCTCAAGAAGAACGATTTCGTCGGCCGGGACGCTCTGGTCGCCCAGAAGAAGGCCGGCATACCGCGCAAGCTGGTCTGTCTGGCCTTCGACGACCGCGGGATAGCCCGCCCGGGCGCCCCGGTGCTGCATGCCGGAAGGAGGATCGGCGCGGTGACCAGCGGCACTTTCAGCCCGACCCTCAAGCAGGCCCTGGCCATGGCCCTGGTCGAACTTCCGGTGGCCGCTGCGGAGCTTGCGGTGGACGTCAGGGGCAAGCACCTGGCATGCCACGTCGTGCCTTTCCCGTTTCTGCCCGCCCGGACCAAGGGTGATCCGCGGGCGGAACGCAACCTGCCCGTCTGAGGCAGTCAATCCAGCAGGAGGCCAAAATGATACCGGACGATTGCAAGTACACCGAGGAACATGAATGGGTCCGCTTGGAGAACGAAAACGGGGAACAGATCGGCGTGGTGGGTGTCACGGATTATGCCGCCGGCGAACTGGGCGACGTGGTTTTCGTGGAGTTGCCCGAAGTCGGTGCGGAATTTTCCCAGAAGGATTCCATCGGCACCATTGAATCGGTCAAGGCCGTGGGCGACCTTTTCCTGCCGGTGTCCGGGGAAATCCTGGCGATCAACCAGTCCGTCGTGGATGCGCCCGAACTTGTCAACACCGATCCCATGGATGAGGGATGGCTGGTGAAGGTGCGCCTGGCCGATGTGGAGGAACTGGATGCGCTGATGGACGCGGCCGCCTACACAAAACTCCTGGAGGGTTGACCACCCATGCCTTATGTGCCCCACGGTCCCGAGGACATTCGGGCCATGCTCGCCGTCATCGGCTGCGACGACATCGGTGAGCTGTTCAGCCATTTGCCCGCCGAGGTGCGTTTGCAGCGGCCCTTGAACCTGCCCGCCGGCTTGAGCGAGGAGGAGGTTCGCCGGTATTTTCTGCGCGTCGCCGCGCGCAATCACGGCCAGGGCGAACTGGTGTCGTTCCTGGGGGGCGGGGTCTACGACAGCATTATTCCGGCAGCCATTGATGTCCTGTCCTCGCGCAGTGAATTCCTGACCGCCTACACGCCCTATCAACCCGAGGTCTCCCAGGGCACGTTGCAGGCCATCTACGAATGGCAATCCTTCATCTGCCGCCTGACGGGCATGTCCGTGGCCAACGCCAGCATGTATGACGGGGCGACCGCCTTGGCCGAAGCCGTGGCCGTGGCCGTGGCCGCCCGGCGCCGGAAAAAGGTCATCCTGCCCGGCACCCTCAATCCCCGTTATGAACGGGTGGCGCGGACCGTGCTGGGCCAGCTGGACATTGACCTGGTGACCGCACCGGTATCCGCGGCGGGAACCACCGATCCCGAGGCTCTGGCAGCGATGATCGACGACGAAACGGGCGCCGTGGTGGTGGCCAACCCCAATTATCTGGGTCTGGTCGAGCCCGTGCTGGAGCTCGGTAAGGTTGTCGCCGGCTCGGGCGCCGCGCTGGTGGCCGTGGTCAACCCCGTCAGCCTTTCCTTGTTGCACACTCCCGCCGCATACGGGGCCGACCTGGTGGTGGGCGAAGCGCAACCCCTGGGTATGCCGCCAGTGTGGGGCGGTCCTCTGCTCGGCTTCATGGCCTGCGGCGACGC
>CAZJGK010000007.1:0-51498 GCA_964545545.1 uncultured Fibrobacteraceae bacterium
GAAGGTTGCCGTGCGCTTGATCGCAAGCTCTACTGGATCCCCTTCACCATCGACATCGTTATCGTAGCCATCCACTTCATCAGGATCCTTGACCCTGGAGGCCAGGACCGGGCTCTCAGCGATCATGGGCGCCAGACGCTGCTTACTCGTCCTCTTGGCCATTTCCACAGTCGGCTGGACGAACAAGGCAGGGCCCGGGACGTGGTGGGTGCCGTACCAATCCCACAAAAAAAGCACCTTCTCCATTTGCTGGTGGAGAAGGTGCTCATTCGGGACAGGCGAACATTCGAGGTCTGGTACAGACTTCCCCGTTTCACGGGTGTTCGTACACTGTCACATTTGGTAGCCCCTAGGGGACTCGAACCCCTGTTACCGCCGTGAGAGGGCAGCGTCCTAGGCCACTAGACGAAGGGGCCACGTTATGTCCACCCGCATTCCTAAGACAAAGCGGGAACTGTGGCTTATGGTTGCCCGGGGAGGATTCGAACCCCCATCGGCTGAGCCAGAGTCAGCTGTCCTGCCGTTGGACGACCGGGCAATCGAAGGCGGAATATAGACCTCCGGCCCTTTTCGCGCAAGTATTCAACCGCAGATCCGGTCCAATTCCCGCTTCAATATCCGGTGCAGGGCTTCGGGGGATTCCAGGTCCATCCGGGTGGTCTTCCAGTCCACGGGCAACAGGATAAAAGGCTCTGTCTGGGCCCCGCCCAGGCCGCCGTGGCTGCTGGTCTGTTCTTCCATGACCACGATCCGCTTCCGCTCGGCCAGCCAGGCGCCGTTGACCACCAGATCCCCCACTTCCGAGTATCCCAGCAACTGGGCCAGTTCCCCCGACCAGCGATCAGGTTGGCCGTACACCGCCAAAGGATCCCCGCTGCCGCCGATCTGTCCGGTGATCAGGTTCCTGATTCCGCCTTGCCCGATGGCCACCGCATCGCCGAACCTGCGGCTGGCCGCCACGAACCCGATGCCTTCATGGGTGGAAAGCCCGTCCACCAGGCCCGGATACAACTCGATGATCTCCTCCAGATGCAGAGCGTGGCCGTGTCCCGGGAAATAGATGTGGGCCAGGCTCCCCGAAGCGCAGACCACCGGAGCATGATCCTCGCGGGCCTCCGGACCGGGGGGAACATCATCGGCCGTAATGGCCGCCAGGGTTCTGCGCCCCCGCCGGCCCACCCAGTTGAGCTGGGCGCTTCCGGTTTCTTCGAGTTCGGCCAGCAGGGAAGCCGTATAACTGCGATCCGGATTAAAGGCCCGACCCCGACCGATCCCCTGCGAGGGCGTTTCGCCCGCCAACCCGGCCACGGTCTGCTCCAGGGATTGCCCGCAAAGAATCCGATAGGGAACGCTGGGTGTCTGACCGTGATCGGAAAACAATACGATGTCGTAGTTGATGGGCGAGGCCCGCCTTGCCCGGCGCCGCAAGGCGCGCAGACGCCGGTCGAACGAAGCCAGGCTGATCTGGGCCTGGTAGGTGTCGGGGCCGGAATAATGGGCGATATCGTCATACCCCACGAAATTGGAGTAGACCACCGGAACCCCGCGCACCATGTCCTGCTTGAGCCAGAAGAAGGAAAGATCCCGCAAGAAGGAGTTGGCAATGGCCCGCTGGGCAATCCGTCGCATGCTGAACTGCAACCGCGGCCGGTCCCGGTCCAGGCGTCCGACCAGGGCCATGAACAGGCCATTGAAAAAATCCCAGGTCCCCGCCAACACCGCCAGGGTGTAGGCGTTGGGGCTGAGGAAGAAAAGGTTGAAGTCGGCGCGCTCACCTTCGCGCCGTCGGTCGGATTTCTCGCCCAGGGCGCTGACGGTCATCAGACGCTTGGCCGCCCCTCCCGACAGGAAGGTGTTGATGCAGGAACCCCCGGCCAGCAGTCCCGGTCGACCCTCACTGACCATCTCTTCCAACTCCCGCAGATTCTCAGGATTGCTCACCACTTTGACCTGCTGGGTACGCCGATCAAACCAGCGATAACCCGCCACATTCTCACGGTTGCCGTAAAAAATACCGGCCTGGACCGCCGGCGTATTCGAGGGAATCCCGCAGCTCCAGCCCAGCAGGCGGTGGCTCTTGCGCGCCAACATGGCCGAGACCGTGGGCATGCGTCCCTGGGAAAGGCTCTTGCGCAGGCTGGGCAAGGACAGTCCGTCCACCTGCAGGATCAACAATCCCCGCAGGGGCTTGCGGCTGGGTTTGGGCCCGTACCGGCGTCCCAGGCGGTAGATCACCGACTGGAAGAAGGGGTAGGCCTCGTCCAGGCCCAACCAACCGATGATGCCGGCGGAAATCACCGTCATGATCAGGGTCCCCAGCAGGGCCTCGCCATAGTTGGTGATGGTGAAGCCCTGCTCCATCCCGGCCAACAGATAAAAAATCAGGCTGTTGAAGAAAAGCGTGGGCAACCCCAGGGTCACTCCGTTCAGGGGCAGGGTCAAGAAAAGGAGCAGGGGCCGCAACACGATAAGCAGGGCCGCGAAATAGACAGGCAGCCGCAGTACGGCCACCCAGTAGCGTGGATAGGTGGTATCGATGTTGAACCCGGGCAACATTGACGTGGCCAGCAGCAGGGCCAGGACGGCCACCACCCACACCAGCACGTACCGTCCCAGAATGCCCAGCAGGGTTTTCAGAATCGCGCTCCCGTGATGTGACCCGGTCTTACTCCACGGCCCGGATCCCGGGGAGCTTAGGCTGATCCGGCCGCCTTGCGCAACCTCTCAATGGATCGGCGCAGACCGATCAGCTCCATCACCTCGAAAATTCCGGCGCTGCGGCCCTGACCGGTCAGCGCCACCCGGGCCGGATGAATGATTTGCCCCGCCTTGACCTGTTGCTGCTCGGCACATGCCCGCACGACCTCCTCGAAGGCCGCCGCGGGCTGGGCTTCATCAAGCGCCAGTTGCTCGGCCAGGGCATCAGCCAAGGCCGTCAGCAGCTTGGCTGCCGCGGACGCGGCCACGTTCTCGTCCCAGACTTCCTGGTCGATGAAAAAGTCCTCGTCGAAGAGGAACCCGATCTGTTCCGGCAGGGTCACCAGGCTGTTGAACCGGTTGCCCAGTGTCCCCAGCACCCGGGCGAGATAGGTCTCGGTGGAATCGGCGCCGTGGATCAACCACCCGGCATCCAGCCCCCAGCCACGCTCCCGCAGCAGCGGCAGGGCGAGCTGCAACCTTTCATCCTCACTCAAGGCCTTGATGTGTTCGCTGTTGATGAAGTTCAATTTGTCGTAATCGAAAGCGGCCGGGCTGCTGCCGATTTTCTTGAGACTGAATTTCCCGATGATCTCCTGGGCGCTCATGACTTCCTTGGCCGTTCCGCCGGGCGACCATCCCAGCAGGGAAAGGTAGTTGAGCATGGCTGCCGGCAGGATGCCCTGCTTCCGGAATTCCTGCACGCTGGTGGCCCCGTGGCGCTTGCTCAGCCGCTTCCTGTCCGGCCCCAGGATCATGGGCATGTGGCCGAACTTGGGCGGCTTCCAGCCCAAGGCCTGGTAGATCAAGATTTGGAACGGCGTATTGCTGACGTGGTCATCCCCGCGCAGCACGTGGGAAATTTCCATCAGATGATCATCCACGACACAGGCGAACTGATAGGTGGGAAATCCGTCCGCCTTGACGATGACCCGGTCCACGAGCACGTCGTTATGGAACTCCAGCTTGTCCAGAATGATGTCGTACCAGAAGGTCTCCCCCTGGTCGGGAGTGCGCAGACGCCAGGCAAACGGTTGGCCCGCCGCCTCGGCGGCGGCGACCTGGTCAGCCGTCAAATCACGGCAATGGCCGTCGTACCCTTCCCAGACACCACCCGAGGCCTTGATTTCCGCTTCCCGACGCTCGAGATCCCCGGCCGAGCAGAAGCATTTGTAGACGTGCCCGGTGGCGGCCAGTTGTTCCAGCTGCCGGCGGTAAATATCCAGCCTCCGGGACTGCAGATACGGGCCGAAGTCCCCGCCCACATCAGGCCCCTCATCCCAGTCCAACCCCAGCCAGCGCATGCCCTCCAGGATGGCCGCATAGGATTCCTCGGTGCTGCGCTCCTGGTCGGTATCCTCGATGCGCAGGACAAAGACGCCCTGCTGGCTGCGGGTGTACAACCAGTTGAACAGCGCCGTGCGAGCCCCGCCGACATGGAGATGACCGGTGGGGCTGGGAGCAAAACGAACACGGGGGGCCGGACACATGGACACGATCCTTCCCGGCGCCTTTCAGCGCCTGCCCAAGCAAAAAAATCAGGGTTGTAGGTGCGGCCTCGGCAGCGGAGGATTCTTGCCGCCGGGTTCACCAAGCTTTACCGGATCAAGACTGGCGGCCAGCTCTGCGGCGTTCAAACCATAGACCTTTTCCGCCGCCGTGGAAAAATCGGTGCCATGGGACACCAGGTCCAGACATTCCCGCATGGCTTCGAGCCCGCCCCGGTTTTCCACCAGCTCCCAGACCATCAAGAAAGCATTGTAACAGGCTTTGCGATAGACCTCGCGATCACGCGCGGGATCCGGGTCCGGGCCCTTGCCCAGCAAAGCATCCACCAGGGCCGGGGACATCACAACCGGACCGTCGACCCGGAATTGGGCCATGTAATTGACCAGGTGCTGCCCATCCTCGCCGCAGTATTCAACCAGGCCCTGATGCAGCCAGGACGGCAGGGCGGTCCCCACCCGGTGCTCCAGAATCCAGTCGGTCACCACCATGAAGGCGGCATGGGCATCCAGAGTGCGGTTCTGCAACAGGGGCCAGGGTTCCATGATCACCCGATCACCGTCCAGGGCATACAGGCGCCAAATCCCGTACCCGGTTTGCCGGGTGTAGTCTTCGAGTTTATCGGGGGTGATGACTTCCAGGGAATCCGGCGGATCCAGGCCCAGCAGTGGCGGCACATCGTGCCAGGCCCAGTCCAGCAGCTCGAGGAACTGGAGCATGTCGCAGTCGCTGTAACCTGGATTGTGCCGCAGAGTGAAGGGGCCGTAGCGCTTGGTATCCGGGGAAATGATCAAATCCGGCCGGGGAATCATCTGGTGACGCTGACAAAAGGCGCCGGGACCATAAGTGCGGCCGTCGGCATCCCGCATCACGGTCCAATCCGGCCAGTATTGGGCGTGCTTGTGGTCGGGAAACCCGATTTTAGCCAGCTCCAGAGATGAGCAGCGGGGAAACACGGCATCGGGGGTCAAGGGCGGCAGCTCACTGGGATGGGTTTGAGCCGAAACTCCGGCCACCCCTCCGCTCAGCAGGCCGATCACCATGATCAGCGACCAGAAACGCGACATTTCAGGAACCCTCCTTCAGTTTTTTCGCCTGGTCGTACCAGACCATGGCTTCCTTCTTGTTGCCTTTGGCTGCGTAAACCCTGCCGATGGCATTGAGCAGGACCGGCGTCTCCTCGATATCCATGCCCTTTTCAAAGGCTACCAGGGCGTCTTCATAGTCCTTCAGGAAGTAGTAGGCCAGCCCCTGGCTGTAATAGGCCCGGTAGGTAGGACCCTCCATCGCCATCAACCGGGTAAAGGAGGCGGCGGCATCCCCATACTGGCCGGCATCCATATAGGCCAAAGACAGGTTGTACTGGGCCTTGACGTACGTCGAGTCCGCCCGCAAAGCCTCCTGATAACAGGCTATGGCCTTTTCGGGGATTTCGGCCCTCTGGGCACAGGATCCCGCCTGGAAAATCAACTTGGGATCGGGATTCAGGGCATAGGCGCGTTGGTAGCAGGACATGGCGTCCCTGTACTGCCGGATGTTCTGGTAGCACTGGGCCAGAGCCAACCAGGCCTGCGCCATCTCCGGTTTCTCCTTGACCACGACCCGCAGGGAGGGGATGGCCGCGTGGAATTTCTTTTCCCGCATGAGGCTGACGGCGTAGTTGTAGACCACTTCGGGGTTCGCGTTGGCGGTGTTCACCCCTGCGCGCAGATACTTTGTCGCCTCGGTGTCTCGACCCAGGCGCATCAGAAGGTTCCCGATGGCAACCCGCACGTCATCCAGGGAGTCGTCGAGGCCGTAGGCCTTCTCGTAGGCCGTCACCGCATCCTCGAGGTGGCCCGTCTTTTCGTAGACCTTGCCGCTGGCAATCCAGGTGCCCGGTTTGTCGGGATAACGCTCCCTGGCCAGCCGGGTGGCGACACGAGCATCCAGATCCCGGCCGTCGGCGAGGTAGGCATCCACCAGACGCGGCAAAAGGTCCAGACGATCCGGCGCCAACTCATAGGCTTGCTCGTACATGGCCGTGGCTTCGGAGGCAAGGCCCGACTTTTCCATCAACTGGGCATCATCGACCAGCATGGTCACCCTGTTGTGGACCAGATTATTCGCTTCCAGCCAACCGTCCTCGGTCTGGGCCTCGTGGGTCTCCAGCCATTTCGCCGCCTGGGGAGCATACTCGTTCAGCAGATCGCGCCTGGACTGCTCGTTGCCGGCAGAGTCGAGCGTTTCCAGCAGGGAAAGCACGAGCCGCATCAGCTCCGGAGAAACCTTCGGGCCCAGGGTCTCGATGCCCTCCCGGTAGGTGGCCATGGCTTTCCCGGTCATCCCGGCCCGCTTCTGGGCATCACCTATCAACCGCCAATAGTCCCGGCCCCCCATCTTATCGAACTTGCGGTAGGCCTGAAACTCGCGGATCGCCATTTCATCGGCCCCGAGGTGGGAAAAAGCGAGCCCCAGATTGCGGTGATAGTCACCGTCGGTCGGATCTGTTTGCACAGCGCTGATGAAACAGTCCCGGGCCGTGGCGAAATCACCCTCCGTGGCACTCAAAACACCCAGATCATTCCAGGCCTTGCCGTCGGCCGGATCAGCCTTCACCCGCGCCTGCAGTTCGGCCTTTTGTTCCGCCGGGGTTTTGGGTTCCGGCTGAATCGAGGCCGTATCCGGGAAAGCCTCCGGTGTCTGGGCCCGGCCCGCGGACGGCGGACACAGGACTCCCAACACCAGGACAATCAAGATCAGGTATTTTGTCGGCATATGCACCGCTTCGGGAGGTGGTTTATGGTAAGGATCACGGAAGATCCCCATTCCTTTGCCCCCATGATAGGGATCCGGATGACAGGTGTCCAGCGCGCCCATTTCAGGGGTTTTTGTACCCCGCAGCCCCTTTTCGGTTTCGCTTTCTTGCTGAACCGAACGAATCCGGATGGATCCGGACTTGACGTCCACCATTGCTGCTGTTGCTTTATGGTCATGATTGAATTCCATATCCTGGGCGCCGGTGGCGCCCTGCCCACCGCCACCCACAATCCCGCCGCCTACCTGGTGGAGGTGGATGGGCATTCCCTTGTTCTGGATCCCGGTCCGGGCGCCCTGGTCCGCCTGACAACTTCGGGATTGCTGCCCGGCGGGGTTGACGACATCAATCAGGTGTTGCTGTCACACCTGCACCCCGACCATTCCTTGGACCTCGTGGCCCTTCTTTTCGCCCTGCACTCCCCCTTGCCGGAAAGCCGGGAACCCTTGACGATCCAGGGGCCGGGCGGACTGCGCGACCTGCTGGACGCCTGGGGAAACATCTATGGCCGCTGGCTTGAACCCCGCCACCGCAGCCTGATCATCGAGGAAATCCCGGGCGGCCAGACACGGCCTCTGCCCGGCTCCGGCTCCCTTGAGGCCTTCGCCGTCAACCATCCCCAGGACCGGCTGGCAACAGAATGCCTGGGCTTCAAATTTTCCGACCGCGAGGGTCACACGGTTGTATATTCAGGCGATACCGGTCCCTCGGACCGGTTGGAGCTCGCGGCCCGCGGGGTCGATCTGCTGGTCGTCGAATGCTCCACGCCCGACCACCTGAAAACTCCGGGTCACATGACCCCTTCGGACGTGGGCAGGCTTTGCGCGACAGCCGGACCTCGGCGCGTGGCCCTGACCCACCTGTACCCTCCGGCAGCCGCCATGGATCTTGTGGCCGCCGTGGGGAATTATTTTGCGGGGCCCGTGGTACAAGCGTGCGATGGTACCCACCTGAGCGTTCCTGACGAGACTGGAGATAAGGCGTGATGAAGAAACTAGCCCTTTCCCTGGGGACCATGCTCATCTGCTGCGTGGCGCTGATGACGGCCGCCGGACCGGCAATCGCCCAGGACCAGGGGGCCCAGCAGGCTGCCGGTCCCGTCCAGGGTCGGGGCGAAATGGAAATGGTGCTGATCCACGGTCTGGGCGGCAGCGCCGCCATCTGGGACGATATTCTGCCCTACCTGCAGAACACGTTCCAGGTCTACACCTTCGAGCTGTCCGGCCACGGCAAGACCCAGCCCATCGTCAACCCCTCCATCACGGCCGAGGTCGGCAGGTTGAGAGAATTCCTCAAGGCCAACGACATCGTCTACCCCACCCTTGTCGGACACGGAATGGGCGGCATGATCGCCCTGCAATACTCCCTGGATCACCCGGCCGACGTCCATCGCCTGATCGTCATGGACTCCGCCCCGCGCCAGATGGCCGACCAGGAAGTCAAAACCCATGTGGCCGATGAACTGATGAACAATTACGACCGGTTCGTGGCGACCCGTTATCTCAACATGAGCAAAGACGAGGCCGTCAGCCAGAAGGTCGTGGATATTGCCCTGCGCACCGACAGCGCTTCATTCATTTCCCTGCTGATGAGCAGCTTCGATTTCGACCTGACGAAAAGACTGCGCACCCTCTCGGTGCCGATGCTGGTCATCGGCAGTGAATTCATGTTTCCGGACCCTGACAACAGTCAGCAGGTTCTCAAGTCGCTGGGTTGGGCCAATGCGCGCTCCCTGACGTTCAAACGCATCGATTCCGGTCATTTCATGATGCTGGAGAGACCCGTCTACACGGCAAGCGTGCTGCTGGCTTTCGGCGTCACCGCGGGATATCAGTTCGACAAATGACCAACGCGCAGGAAAGGGATCAGGACCCCAGCAGGGCCAGGTCGTGGTCGACCATCATCTCGACCAGATCCTTGAACTCGACCGTGGGCTGCCAGCCCAGCAGCCGGCCCGCCTTGGCGTTGTCGCCGATCAGCTGATCCACTTCGGCCGGGCGCAGATAACGGGGATCCTGGACCACATAGTCATGGTAATCCAGATCCACGCGTCCGAAGGCGATCTCCAGGAAATCCCGGACCGAGTGGGTGATGCCCGTGGCCACCACGAAATCATCCGGCTGGTCCTGCTGAAGCATCAGATACATGGCCCGGACGAAATCCCCGGCATAGCCCCAATCACGCTGGGAATCGATGTTCCCCAACCGCAATTCACCGGCCAGGCCCAGCTTGATGCGAGCCACGCCGTCGCTGATCTTGCGCGTCACGAACTCGTGACCGCGGCGGGGACTTTCGTGGTTGAAGAGGATCCCGCTGACGGCGAACAGTCCGTAGCTTTCCCGGTAATTCACCGTCAGGTGATGCCCATAGGTCTTGGCCACGGCATAGGGACTGCGGGGGTGGAACGGCGTCAATTCGTTCTGGGGCACTTCACGCACCTTGCCGAACATCTCGCTGCTGCTGGCCTGGTAGAACCGCGCCTGGGGAGCAATCTGGCGCATGGCGTCGAGCATGCGGGTGACACCCA
Source organism: uncultured Fibrobacteraceae bacterium (assembly GCA_964545545.1). Classification (GTDB taxonomy): domain Bacteria; phylum Krumholzibacteriota; class Krumholzibacteriia; order LZORAL124-64-63; family LZORAL124-64-63; genus JAHJTW01. The sequence continues at coordinate 9,528 of CAZJGK010000007.1, forward strand.
GGGCCGTGAACTCTCCGGTCAAAACCGGTTGGCGCCAGCTGGTGGGGACAAAGGACTGGGCCGCCAGGTTGTAGATCTCGTCCGGTCGGGCTTCTTCCATGGCCTGCACCAGGGACGCCTGGTCCAGCAGGTCGGCCTGGATAAAGGTGATCTTGTCCAGCAAGTGTTCGATGCGGATGAAGGTCTCGGTGCTTGATCGCCGAACCATGCCGAAAACCTCGTAACCCTTGTCCAGCAGGAACTCCGCCAGGTAGGAACCGTCCTGACCCGTGATACCGGTGATGAGGGCTCTGGTGGCCATAAATATCCGTCCTTGTCCACGGTGAGCGGCTTGCCTGCCAACAGGGGAAATCTACACCCCGCAGGCCGTCTGGACAAGCTGCCTTGATCAGGCCTCGGCGCTGAGATCCGGCAGGGGTTCGGCGGCAACCTCGAAGGTGAAGTGGGAGTCGTGGCGGCAAAGCTGCGGACGGCCGAACAGATACCCCTGCCCAAGACGCACTCCCATGTCCAGCAGAACGAGGTAATCTTCCCGATTTTCAATCCCCTCGGCCACAACCTCGGCACCCAGCACCGCGCTGATCCCCAACAGCCTCTGCAGGGTGCCGCGCAGCTCCGGATCGTGGGCCAGTCCCTGCACCAGCCGCTTGTCGATCTTCAGGATTTCCGGTTTGAGCATGAGCAGCCCTTCCAGACAGCTGTTGCCGAAACCAACATCGTCGATGGCCACTCCGATGCCCGCAGCCTGGAGACTGCGCACCGGCCCAACCAGGACTTCAGGATCACCCAGTAACTGTTGTTCGCTGATCTCCAGGCAGCAATCCCCCGCCCGGGCGCCGACATCCAGGACCCTGACCAACTCTTCCACCGGAGTCTGAAGCAGGGTTGTCGGCAAGATATTTACATGAAAGCGCGCATGCCGGCCCAACCTGGCCACGGTGGCGACGCACAGTTTGAGGCACTGCAGATCGATGGCCGTCAGGATGTCCTGCTCCTGGCAGAAGCGGAACAGGTTGTCAGGGGCATACAGGGGACCACGCGGTCCGCGAACCAGCATTTCCCGGGACACGATGCGTCCGTCCACCAGATCGACGATGGGCTGACTGGCCACATCCAGGGCCTTGCGTCCCAGCAGCTCCCGCACCATTTCGGCGCCGGGTTCGGTCACCGAAACCGTGGCGGCGGCATGGCGGCCATCGATGGCCGTCACCCGGTTCTTGCCGGCAACCTTGCTGCGCGCCAGGGCGAATCGTGCCCGCACCAGGACCTCATCGAAGGACATGGCCTCGGGTGAAACCGCAACCACACTCAGGCTGGCCGTTGTCTTCAGGACTTCCTGTCCCGCGGTGATGGCATCCCTGCTGATGGCCAGACGCACCTGCTCCGCCCGGGATTCCACCGCGGGCAGATCCAGTCCCGGCATCATCACCAGGAATTGGTCCGTGCCGCAGCGGCCAACCACGGCGTCACTGCCCACGGTTTCCCGCACACGCCTGGCTGCGCCGGCCAGGACCATGTCGCCCACACCGTGCCCCAGGGTGGCGTTGAGGCGCAGGAAATCGTCCAGATCGATCATCATCACATTCAAGGAAACATCCAGTTCCCGACAACGGCTCAGTTCCTTCACGATGGCCCGTTCCAGACCCCGCCGGTTCAATACGCCGGTGGTGGCGTCCATGTACGTCAGCCAATCCAGACGAGCGGTGGCCGCGGCCAACTCGTTGGTCAAGCCCTGTTCCCGCAGGCAGAAATGGATGGTGCGATGCCACCCTCCGGGATCCATGGATCTCGGATCCAGTTGGATCCTGGCCCCCAGACTGCGGAGTTCAGGTTCGGGGCCCAGGTCCCGGCCATCGGTCAGGGCGATCACCGGAAGGTCCGGATAGCGACCGACCACCCTGCGCAAACCCGTCAGCAGATCGGCATCGGCCATCCCGGCCCCCATCATCACCAGATGAACGGGCGCCACACCCAGGTAGGTCATGCCGTCTTTGAGGTGGGTGAAATGGGCCAGGGAACAGCCGGAGGAATCCATGCGTTCAAGCTGGCCGCGTATGGTGGCGGCCAGTCCGGGGTCGAGGTGAAGAAGCATCAGGCGCAGACGAGCGCAGTTGGTAACCGTGTGTCCCGTGGCGAATCCCTTCACGATACGGGGGCGCCGCATCCGTACGGCTCACATGCCCGGTTTCTCCCCATCGCACCAGGCATAACCCACCCGAACTCTACACATCAGAACCCGCGGTGGCAACAGGGGATTACACAGCCGTCAGTTCAGATCAGACACCATGGCCACCACCCGCCGGGCATCGTTCATCACATAAAAGTGGATGCACTGCGCATGGTGGTTGATCAGGTCCTCGATCTGGGCTTTCCCCCAGCGGACTCCGATCTCACGCACATGGTCCGGCGAGGCCATGATCTCATCCACGAGTTCATCCGGCAACGAAACATGGAAGTGCTTGGGTAGGGAATTCAGTTGCCGCACGTCGTCGATGAGTTTGACCCCCGGAATAATCGGCACGGTAATCCCGGCCTCGCGACACCGGGCGACAAAATCGAAATAGACCCGGTTATCGAAAAACATCTGGGTCACGATGTAATCGGCCCCGGCCTCCACCTTCTGTTTCAGATATATCAGATCGGTCTTGGCATTGGGGGATTCGAGATGGGTCTCCGGATACCCCCCCACCCCGATGCAGAAGTCGATGGGTTCGCTGTTGGCGATCTCGTCCAGGTAATCCGCCTGGCGCAGGGAAACCAGCTGGGCGACCAGGTCCCGGGAATAATGGTTGCGCGTGCGTCCTCCGCCGAGAGTCTTGCGGTAATTGCTCTGATCCCCCCGGATCGCCAACACGTTGTGGATACCCAGATAATTCAGCTCGATGCAGGCATCCTCGGTTTCCTCCCGCGTGAACCCCGTGCACAGCAGATGGGCCACCGTGTCGATGCCGAAGCGGTTCTGGATGATCCCGCAGATGCTAAGGCTGCCCGGCCGTTTCTTGCGTACGCGGCGACGGATGGTTCCGTCAGGTTGTTCCTCATAGACAGCTTCGGCCATATGGCTGGTCACATCGATAAAGGGCGGCGCCAGGGGCGCCACCTGTTCGACGATCTCGATGATCTCGCGCACGGTCTTGCCGCGCGGCGGGGGAATGATCTCAAAACTGAACAACGTGCTCTGGGCACGATCAAGATGTTCGGTGACGCGCATGCATTATTCCTTTCCGGAAAATCAATCCACAATATTCTCGGCCAGCCAGCGCCGCGCTTGCCGGCTGCCGATGTCCGCTCTGACCCCGTACGCGTCCGCCTGGTCGAGCCCGATCTTGCCGACGCCGAAATATCGGGCTTCAGGATTGGCGAAATACCACCCGGCAACCGATGCCGCCGGATCCATGGCACAGGATTCGGTGAGGGTTACTCCGATGGCCTCGCTGGCCCCCAGGAGGTCAAACAGGAACCGCTTGCCCAGATGGTCGGGGCAGGCGGGATAACCCGGCGCCGGTCGGATGCCCCGGTATTGTTCCCGGATCAAAGCCTCCGGGTCCGTTTGTTCAGCGGCGGCATAACCCCAATGATCGCGTCGGACATCCCGGTGGAGTTTCTCCGCCAAGGCTTCCGCCAGCCGGTCGGCCAGGGCCTTGACCATGATGGCGCGATAGTCATCGCCGCGCTCCTGCCAGGCGGCCGCCGCGGCGGTGGCGCCCAGACCCGCGGTGACCACAAAGGCGCCTACCCAATCATCCACTCCGCTGTCCCGGGGAGCCAGAAAATCCGTCAGACAGATGTTGGGCCCACCCCGGGCGCTCCGCCGTTGCTGGCGCAGGAACGGAATACGCATCCGGATTTCCCGCCGCGATTCATCCCGGAAAACCACCATGTCGTCGCCATCGGCGGCGGCGGGGAAAAGGCCCAGCACCGCGGCGGCGCCCAGCGATTTTTCCGTGGCAAGCTCCGCCAGCAATTCCCGCGCGTCGTTCAGCAGGCGACGGGCCTCCCGGCCCACCGCAGGGTCTTCGAGGATCCCCGGGTATGCCCCCTTGAGTCGCCAGGTATGAAAAAACGGGGTCCAGTCGATGTAGGGGAAAAGCTCCGCCAGGTCAAGGTCGGTCCAGACCTTGCGGCCCGTCAGGCGGGGTTGTTCCGGCTGCCGGCCGGACCAGTCCAGCTTCAGGGCCTGCCGGCGGGCCTCCTCCAGGGTCAACAGATCCCGGCCCGGCCCGGCGTCACGCCGCTTGGCGCGCAAGCGCGCGTATTCCTCCCGGGTTGCTTCACGCAACGCGCTTCTGGTCGCCGGCCGTGCGAGTTGGCCCACCACCCCCACCACGCGGGAGGCATCACTGACGTGAAAAACTCCCGGCTCGTAGTGGGGATCGATTTTTACCGCCGTATGCAGACGGCTTGTCGTCGCGCCGCCGATCAGCAGGGGGATTTTCAGTCCCTCCTTCTCCATCAGCCCGGCAACATGAGACATTTCCGCCAAAGAGGGTGTGATCAAACCGCTCAGACCGATGAAATCCACCTTTTTTTCCAGCGCCGTCCTGATGATGGTCTGGGCCGGCACCATCACGCCCAGGTCGATGACCTCGTAGTTGTTGCAGCCCAGGACCACACCCACAATGTTCTTGCCGATGTCATGGACATCGCCTTTGACCGTGGCCAACAGCACCCGGCCCGCACGGGAGGCCTCCCGGTCGCCACGCTTCTGGAGATAGGGATCCAGGATTTCCACGGCGATCTTCATGACCCGCGCCGAGCGGATCACCTGGGGCAGGAACATCTTGCCGACGCCGAAGAGTTCCCCCACGCGGTTCATGCCGGCCATCAGGGGACCCTCGATCACATCCAGGGGATTACCGATCTCCGCCAGGGCATCCAGCACGTCTTCTTTGACAAAACGCGACTCCCCGTGCAGGAGGGCATGTTCCAGGCGTTCGGCCACAGTCCCCTGCCGCCAGGCGAGATCCGTGACCGCCTGGTGGGCTCCCCCTGTGTGTGCCTGGGCCATGGCCGTCAAACGTTCGGTCGGCGTTGGCCCCTGGGGAGCGGCAGGCGTTCGGGCCAGGATCACATCCTCCACCGCCGTGCGCAGTTCCGGCGCGATTTCCTCGTACACAGCCAGTTGCCCGGCGTTGACGATCCCCATATCCAGACCGGCGGCGATGGCATGGTAGAGAAAGACCGAATGCATGGCGCTGCGGACTTCATCGTTGCCCCGGTAGCTGAAGGACAGGTTGCTGATGCCCCCGCTGACCAGGGCTCCCGGCATTTCCTGCTTGATGGCCCTGCAGGCGGCCATGAAATCGACCGCGTAGCGATCGTGCTCGGCAATACCCGTGGCCACGGCGAACACGTTGGGATCAAATACGATGTCCGTGGGCCCATACCCCTCTTCCCGCACCAGGATCCGCCAGGCACGGCGACAGATTTCGAGGCGGCGCTCCAAGGTGCCGGCCTGGCCCTGTTCGTCGAACGCCATGACCACCACCGCGGCGCCGTAGCGATGCGCCAACCGGGCCCTCCGCCTGAATTCCGCTTCGCCATCCTTGAGGCTCAGGCTGTTGACCAATCCCTTGCCCTGAAGGCACTGCAACCCCGCCTCGATGACCTCCCAGCTGCTGGAATCGATCATCACCGGCACGCGGCTGATTTCCGGATCGGTGGCCACGACATTGAGAAACCCGCGCATGGCTGCGGTGGCATCCAGCATGGCGTCGTCCATGTTCACGTCGATGATCTGCGCCCCGCCATGCACTTGCTGCCGGGCCACATCCAAAGCCTCTTCCAGGCGGTTTTCCCTGATCATACGGGCAAAACGCCGACTTCCCGCCACATTGGTCCGCTCACCCACGTTCACGAACAGGGAATCATCCGTGATGCGCAGGGGCTCCAGCCCCGCCAGGTGCGTGCCCGGCCGGGGGCGCGGGATCTCGCGCGGCGGCAGGCCTGCGATGGCCCGGGCCAGGGCGGCGATGTGAGCGGGCGTCGTGCCGCAGCACCCGCCCACCACGTTGAGCAAACCATCGGCGCAGAAACCGGCCAGGATTTCCGCCATTTCCTCCGGACCCTGATCGTAGCCTCCCAGTTCGTTGGGCAAACCCGCATTGGGATGAGCCGAAACCAGGGTGTCGGCCACAGCCGCCACTTCCTCGACAAACGGCCTCATGGCCGCGGGGCCCAGGGCGCAATTCAAGCCGAAAATGGCGGGGTCGGCGTGGGACAGGGAAACCCAGAACGCCTCGGGAGTCTGACCGGTCAGGGTGCGTCCGCTGGCGTCGGTGATGGTCCCGGATATCCACACCGGCATCTCGGGACAGCCCCGTTTTTCCAGCAGCTCCCGGACCGCGAAGGCCGCAGCTTTGGCGTTCAGCGGATCGAACACCGTCTCGATCAGCAGGATGTCCACTCCCCCGTCCAGCAACGCCTCCGCTTCCTCGCCGTAGGCGGTGACCAGTTCGGCGAAGGTGATGTTGCGCAAGGCGGGATTGTTCACATCCGGGGAAAGGGAACAGGTCCGGTTGGTGGGCGCCAGAGAGCCGGCCACCAGTCTGGGCCGCCGGGGATCGGCCGCCGTCGCCGCGTCCGCCGCTTGCCGGGCCAGGCGGGCCGCGGCCAGGTTGATCTGCCGGACGAGGTGTCCGGTCCCGTAATCAGACTGGGACACCGCCGTGCCGTTGAAGGTGTTGGTGGTGATGATGTCGGCCCCGGCCGCCAAGTACTCCCGGTGGATCTCGGCAATGACCTCGGGCCGCGTCAGGCAAAGCAGGTCGTTGTTGCCCTTGAGATCCTGCGGATGATCCGCCAGCAAACCGCCCCGGAAATCCTTTTCGGACAGTCCGTAGCTCTGGATCATGGTGCCCATCGCACCGTCCAACACAAGAATGCGCTGGCCGGCCATCCGGTTCAGATCCTGGCGTGTGAATCTGGTCATGCCATTCCGCCTGGGAAAACGTGGTTCCTCAACAAGATCATAGCCTAGCACAATCCGCGCACACAGCAACACCACCGCACCAAAAGAAAACCCCCGCCTCTCGGCGGGGGTCCGCAGGAATCGTTCGCCGGTGGATCAGATACCGCGCCAGTGGCCGCGCACCCACTTGCGGTGACCGTGGCGCTTGGTCACGAAATGGCCGGGAACCCAGACCACATCCCGGCGGCAACGACAGGGTTGCTCTATCATCACGATGGCTCCGGAACCGCGGCGATTTCGGCTAACGCGGTAAACATGGGCCGGGCCTCCATGTCCATGAGTCAATCCCGCGTTGCCGATCCGCACACTCACCGGACCCGCCTTGGCCCGCACCACGATGGAGGCGCCGGCCTCCGTGGTCGCCATCATCAGAAAGCTCAAGGCCAGGATAATAACGGCGCCCTTGAGTACGCTGTTGCTGCCTGCTTGCCTGGTTTTCATGAAACCCTCCTTCGTTCTTGACCGTTCGCCTGTCATGGTGGGGGAAGTGCAGGAGCGATGCCGAACTCATCAGATTCCTCATTCAATGGCAAGAAACCTATAAGTAATTACAACAAAGTCTGTTACATGGTTAAGAATATTTCCGGTTGCGCCCCCGAAGCACGATCAGATCAAGCACACTGGCGCGCGGATTGCGCCTTTTGTCCTGATTCGAGGACATCCAACCAGCCAAGCCCACGGCATTCCTTAGTTAAAGTTATATTTATACTCGCCGATATTATCCATTGAGAAACGGAACCCTCAGACCTTTAAAGAGGCCGTGGCCATGGAAGAACACAACATACTCTGCGTGGATGATGAGGAAAGCATTCTCAACTCGCTGAAACGTTTGCTGCGCAAGGAGCCGTACAAGATATACACGGCCACGGGCGGCGAAGCCGGTTTGGCGGTCATGGCTGAACACCCGGTCCAGCTTGTGATCACCGATCAACGCATGCCGGGCATGACCGGCACCGAGTTCCTGCAGAAGGTCAAGGAAAGCTGGCCCGACACCACCCGGATCATTCTGTCCGGTTACGCCGAGGTCGGTACCATCGTGAATTCCATCAACCAGGGTGAAATCTATCGCTTCATCGCCAAGCCCTGGCAGGAAGAGGAACTCAAGGCCGTCATCCGCCAGGGCCTTGAACGTTATGACATGATCCAGGAAAATATCCGACTCAGCGCGCTGAACAACCAACAACTGGAGCAGCTGAAAAACCTCAACAACCTGCTCGAAGCCTCGGTGGAAGTGCGGACGAAATCCCTGCAACTTTCCCAGGAAATCCTGGAAAAAGTTCCCCTGATGATCATGGGCATCAGCTACGAAGAGGAATTGATCCTGACCAATTCCACGGCCCGCACCAACCTTGAGCCCCTGGGGGAAATCCTGCCCGGCACCGAAATCGAAGAGATCCTGCCGGCGGACGCGGTGGCCGCCATCCGGGCCTGCCTGACCTCAACCCGGGTGGAGGATTTCACGTTCCAGTGGGCCGGACACAAGCTGAAGGCCGTGCCGAAACTGCTGGGCGACGGCGACGGCACCCGGGGCTGTGTGCTGCTGCTTCAGGAGGTCGTATCATGACCGTGGCGACCGACCCCTCGGTATTGATCACCAAGAAAATCAAGGAGTTGCCGCCGCTTCCGCTGGTGGTGCGCAAGCTCATGCAGGTGACCGATGACGACCAAAGCAACGCCCAGGACGTGCAGGAGGTGTTGTCTGCCGATCAGGCGTTGGCCGGCAAGGTCCTTAAACTCGTCAACTCCTCCTTCTACGGCATGTCCGGGGAGATTTCCACCATTTCCCGTGCCATCGTCATCCTGGGGTTCGCCGCCATCCGCAACTTGGCGACAGGCTTGGGTGTGACCGGTATCATGGCCAAGGCAGGCCAGGGATTACGGCAGGATGCATTCTGGTCCCACGCCATTGCCACCGCCTCCGCCGCCCATGTCCTGGCCTCCCATACGGGGTACAAGGACCCTGAAGAGGCCTTCATCGCAGGTCTGTTGCATGACATCGGACACTTGGTTTTCGCGATCGCCATGCCGAAGGAATTTGCCGAGATCATGGACAACGGCCCCTACGACCTGCTGGAAAGGGAACAATCCAACCTGGGCATTACCCATACCAAGATCGGACAAAAGTTACTGAGACACTGGAAGCTTCCCACCCGGCTGGTCCATGCCGTTCGATTCCATCACAATCTGACAGTCGCCACCAGCGGCGAGGAAGATCTAACACCCCTGATCGCCCTGGCGGACGCCATGGCCGGGGTGCAGGAACAGGTCTACGAGCGGTCCCTTGACCAGGAAGGCTTTGTCCAGCTTGTCCAAGCCACCGGAGTGGACATTTCCAATACGACCGCCATGCTCCAGGAAATCGAAGCCAAGGTTGAGGAAACACATCTGTTTTTGAAGATCGCCGCCGACGAGGCTATTCCCCGAATCACTGCACCTGAACCACGGAATCTCAAAGTGGTCATGCTTTGCACCGATCCCCTGAAAGCCACCTGGACCAGACAAGTGCTGGGATTTTTCGGACACACCCTGGTTCCCATGAAGGATTTCTTCAGCGCCGCGGGCAAAGTCGATGTCCCGGTCGATCTGATCATCCTGGATCAGGGCTCCATCACCCCGGAGCAGATCACCAAGATGCGGCCCGTTCTGAATCTTTACCTGGACCGTCTCGTGGCCTTCGGCGACAACAAGGCCAAGGTGGAGATCCCCGAGCTCGGCACAGTCCTGCCCGTGCTACCCCTGGCATTTTCTAGGTTTGAGCTGGAGAAACTGGCGTCTTGAATCAGTTGCCGGGCACCAATTGCAGATCTAGATCTTCTGAGGTTATCGACTTTGCTTTCTCCATGGTTTTCACCCACAACGGCAATTTCAGGCCCGTGGTATCGTTGTAGTTCCGAATACGTTCCAACAGGCTGAGCGTCACTTCCTGACCCGCGGCGACGAGCAACACCCCGGCCTTGGAACGCACATCCTCGGTGAGTTCCATGCCCGTACGCAATTCGAGAGCCGAGACCCCACGCACATTGTCATGGGTGTGGCCAACGCTGGCCAGTTTGACATAAGACTTCAGAATCGCCGGATCGAACACACCCTCCTGGGTTCTCAGATAATCCACGACACGGCCCGGACTTTCCCCGACCGATTGCAGTTTTTCGGCGGCTTCCGCAAGTTTGAGAATGCGGGCGCCCAGTGGAATGTCCTGGCCGGCCAGGTGCGTTTCCGGCAGGCCGCTGCCGTCAAAGTTCTTGGTTATATGGAGCATGATTTCCAGCACAGGCTCCAGACGGGGAATATTGGCGAGGAGGCCCCGGCTCATCTCGGGAATGCGGGCCACCATGGCCTCTTCCTGGGGCGAAAGCGCTTCGTTCTGGTAAAGTTTCATGGCGGTTTCAGACGGCAGCGTAATGCTGCCCACCTGGCAAAACATGGCGGCAACTTCCACCTGCCATATGTTCTCGCAGCCCAGGTCCTGGGCCAGGATGGCAGCCAGATTCCTGATACGCGTCGCCCGGCCAAACGCGGCCGGGCTGGCCATGGCCAAGATATCGGTAAGGGCCTTGATGCTCCCCTTCAGCGTTTCTTCCAAGAGAACTCGTTCGGCGGTTAACAGCCGGTGTTGGTTGACCCCCTCATCGATGGCCGCGGCCAGATCCTTGACGGAGCAGGGCTTGCTCAAAAAGCGAAAGATGGAGCCCTCGTTGACTGCGCTGACCACAGAATTCAGGTCGGCAAACCCCGTCAGCAACAGCCGGATGGTCTGGGGGCATTCCTTACGGGCATGGCGGAGAAAAACCGCGCCGGTCATCTGGGGCATTTTCATGTCCGAGATCACGACCTCGAAGGGTTCTTCAGCACGAAGAATCTCCAGGCCTTCCTGGCCGCTGCAGGCGGTATGAATGTCGAATTTCTTGCGCAGGCTGCGCTGAATGGCGCGGAGGATGTTTTCCTCGTCGTCAACGCAGAGAACACGGGGCAGATCGTTCATGCAGTCAAACTCCTTCACCCTTGTTCAGCATAAGGTAATTTCTCACTATTTCGGCAGACCTTTCTTTTCCTTCAGGGTTTTCTTTTCGGCGTCGATAAGAATAGAGGCAAAATCGGGTCGCAACCCGCTCGTCAAACCGGAAAATTCCAGACAGGAGCCAGGCTATGGCCGTGGCAACGACACAGCTCAATGACAAAGATGTAACGCGGCTGATAATGAAGTACGAACGGATCGAAGCTGATCTGCGCGCGGGGGAGGAATTTTCCCAGGCCATCTTCAACGCGGCCCAGACCGGCCTAGTGGTGATCAACATCAAACTGAAGCAGATCATGGATGTCAACGCCACGACCACAATGATCCTCGGTTACGAAAAGGACGAACTGGTCGGAGCGTTGACTTCTGATTTTTACCCCCCCGATATTGACGCTATCCGCACAGCACTATTCCGAGATGGATTCGTACGGAGTGTGGAAACAACCCTGAAACACAAGGACGGCCATGAAATTCCCATTATCCTATCGATAACGATCATCAACAAAATAGAAGAGCCCATTGCGGCCCTGAGTTTCCTGGATATCACCGAGCGCAAGGAAGCCGAGAAGGCACTGTTGGAGTCCCACAAAAACCTGGAACAGGCAAACCAGGAGTTGAAGACCAGCAAGGACCAGATGGTGCAGTCCGAAAAATTGGCCTCCATCGGCCAGCTTGCCGCCGGGGTGGCGCACGAGATCAACAACCCGGTGGGGTTCGTGTCCAGCAACCTGACCACGATCGCGAACTATGCCGACACCATGAACAGTCTCCTCAAGCTCTATGGCGCACTGGAACAGGTGGACCCGGCAGACACCGAACAGCGTGAAGCCCTGCTGAAGGACATCCGCCGGATCAAGGAAGACGAGGATCTGGAATTCATCCTCGGGGATCTGGAGAACGTCCTCAACGAATCCATGGAAGGCGTGCATAGGGTATCCGAGATCGTGCAGAATCTCAAGAGTTTTGCGCGTGAGGATTCCACCGAACGGGGCCTCCACAACATCAACGACGGCATCGAGGCCATGATCAAGATGGTCTGGAATGAACTGAAGTACAATTGCGAGGTCGTACGCAATTACGGCGAAATTCCCCTGATCCAATGCCATCCCGGACAGATCAATCAGGTGATCATGAATATCCTGGTCAACGCCTCCCACGCCATGCCCAAAGGCGGCGGCACGATCACGGTGGGCACCATGGTCACAGGTGATGAAATGGAAATCAGCATCGCCGACACCGGGATGGGGATCCCCAAAGAGGTCCGCAACCGAATTTTCGACCCTTTCTTCACCACCAAGGATGTGGGCAAGGGCACCGGCCTGGGACTGGCCATCAGCCATGGCATCATCATGGACCACGGCGGACACATCCAAGTCGACAGCGAAGTGGGTAAAGGCACAACCTTCAGGATCTACCTGCCCTTGAACGACTCTCCCGACCATAACCTGATCGGCTGAATAAATCAGCTTTGTGAGCGGAGGCAGCTCTTGGCTCAGACCCCGTGATCTGATATATATCTTCCTGTCTTCAATTCCCGCCTGATGGTGGGCTTTGCTTGTCTTTCCCCGACTGAAGGACTGCTATGATGAAATTACGTACCCACCCCCAATTCACGCCGGGTGTCCACAAGGTTCTCCTGGTCATTCTGCTCCTCCTGGTGGCCGGCACCAGCATCGCCGCCGACAAGAACCCCGAGCCATGGTCGAGCGGTGACTTTTCCGGGTTGAAGTGGCGCAGCATCGGTCCGGCCATCGCCTCGGGCCGCATCGGCGATTTCGCCGTCGACCCCCGCAACCCCTTCCACTACTACGTGGGCGTCTGCTCGGGCGGCGTCTGGGAAACCCACAATGCCGGGACCACTTTCGCACCTATTTTCGATGACCAAGGCAGCTATTCCATCGGCTGTTTGGCCCTCGCTCCATCCAACCCGGACATCGTGTGGGTGGGTACTGGCGAAAGCAACAGCCAGCGCAGCGTTTCCTACGGGGACGGTGTCTACCGCTCCCTGGACGGTGGCCAATCCTGGGAGAACATGGGTCTGAAACGGTCGCTGCACATCGGCCGCATCCTGGTTCATCCCACGGATCCGAACATGGTCTACGTGGCCGCCGAAGGTCCGTTGTGGGGACCGGGCGGCGACCGCGGCGTCTACAAAACAACCGACGGCGGCAAAACCTGGGACAAGGTGCTGGACATCGACGAGAATACAGGGGTGGTGGACCTGGTCATGGATCCGCGCGACCCGGACGTCATCTACGCCGCGGCCTATCAGCGGCGGCGGCACCTGTGGGTACTCATCGACGGCGGGCCCTCATCGGGCATCTACAAGACCACCAACGGGGGCGGCGACTGGACGGAGCTGACCAACGGATTACCCACCGTCGACATGGGCCGCATCGGTCTGGCCATTCCCCCCAAGGCGCCCGACACCGTCTATGCCATTATCGAGGCCGCCGACGGCAAGGGGGGCTTCTTCAGCTCCACCAACCGCGGCGCTTCCTGGGACAAGGTGAACGATCATGTCACCAGCAGCCCCCAGTACTACAATGAAATCGTCGTCGATCCCCAGGACCCCGCCCGCATCTTCAAGATGGACACCTTCCTGCAGGTCAGCGCGGACGGCGGCAAGAGCTGGAACCGCATCAGTTCGTTCACCAAGCACGTGGACAATCACGCCCTGTGGGTGGATCCCGCGCGGACCGACCACTTGCTGGACGGCTGCGACGGCGGCATCTACGAGAGTTTCAACAGCGGCAAGAACTGGCGTTTTGTCGCCAATCTACCGGTGACCCAGTTCTACCGTGTCTCGGTGGACTACGACAAGCCGTTCTACAACGTGTACGGCGGAACGCAGGACAACAACACCATCGGGGGACCCTCGCGCACCACGCTGGGTCACGGCGCCAGCAACCGGGAATGGTACTTCCTGCTGGGCGGGGACGGCTTCGGACCCGCGGCCGATCCCGAGAACCCGGACATCGTCTATTGCCAGTGGCAATACGGCGCCCTGAACCGCTACGAACGGCGTAGCGGCGAGACCCTGGAAATCCAGCCCCAACCCACCGTCGACGACCCGCCGTTGAAGTGGAACTGGAATTCACCCCTCATCATCAGCCCCTTCGATCACAAGCGGCTGTACTACGCCTGCCAGATGGTCTTCCGCAGCGACGACATGGGCAACAGCTGGCGTCGAATCAGCGGCGACCTGTCCGCGGGCATCGACCGCAACAAGCTCAAGGTCATGGGCCGCGTGTGGAGCGTGGACGCCGTGGCCAAGAACACGTCCACCTCGTTCTGGGGCAGCGTTATCTCCCTGGCCGAATCGCCGGTCCAGGAGGATCTGTTGTTCGCGGGCACCGACGACGGGTTGATCCAGATCAGCGACGACGCCGGCGGCTCCTGGCTGAAGATCGCCCAGTTCAAGGGCGTGCCCGACCAGTCCTATGTCAGCGACATCGAGCCTTCCCGTTTTGATGCCGAGGTGGTCTTTGCAAGTTTCGACAACCACAAGCGCGACGACTTCACCCCCTACATCCTGAAGAGCGCCGACCGTGGCAAGCACTGGCGCTCCATCGCCGGCAACCTGCCCGACAACGGTGTGATCTATTCCATCGTCCAAGACCATGTCGACCCCGACCTGATCTTTGTCGGCACCGAGTACGGGGTGTTTTTCACCCGTGATGGAGGCAAATTTTGGACCCGGCTCAAGGCCGGCCTGCCCCCCATCGCCTGCCGGGACCTGAAAATCCAGCGGCGGGAAAACGATCTGGTGGTCGCCACCTTTGGGCGGGGATTCTACATCCTGGACGATTACACGCCCCTGCGGAACCTGCAGCCTGCGGCCCTGGAGAAGGAGGCCGTGCTGTTCCCGGTCAAGGACGCCCTGATCTACATCCCCGCCAAGCCCCTGGGCGACAACAACAAAGGCAGCCAGGGAGACGCCTTCTTCACCCTCAAGAACCCGCCCTTCGGTGCGGTGATCACCTACCATCTCAACAAGGGTCTGGATTCCCTGAAGGAGCAACGGCAGGAGCAGGAGAAGACGAAGGTCAAGGAGAACAAACCGGTATACTACCCTGTGTGGGACGAACTGCGGGCCGAAGACCGGGAGCATGATCCGGAAATCATCCTGACCATCAAGGATGCAGACGGCCATGTCGTGCGCCGGCTCGACGGCCCCACGGACAAGGGGTTCCATCGGGTCGCCTGGGACTTGCGGGGACCCGACGTCGGCCCTGTCCAGCTCAAGAAAGAGGGGCCGGACACGCCCTGGGATAATATCCCGGCCGGATCGCTGCTGAGCCCCGGCACCTATTCCGTCACGATCAGCAAGCGGGTTCGCGGTCAGGAGACACCGTTGGTCGGGCCGCTGGATTTCCACACCAGTCTTCTGGGCAACAACACCACCCTGGTCGACGACTACGCCACCCTGGCCTCCTTCCAGCAGGAAGCCGGCGAGCTGTACCGCTCCGTCCAGGGGGCAACCCGGACCCTGCGCGAGTCCCAGGACCGCCTGGATCATATTCGCCGGGCGATCGAGGAGACCCCTGCCCTGGACCGCAAACTGCTCGATGAGGTCGATGCCCTGGATGCCCGCCTGCAGGACATGAAAACAACCATGCAAGGCGACCATACCGTCAGCAGCCGCAGCGAACCCACACGGCCCGGCATCGCCGAGCGGGTCAGCCGCGTGCGTTGGGGTCTGCGCGACATCACCTCGGCTCCCACGCAGACCATGCGGGACAACCTCGCCTTGGCCGGCGAACAGTTCGCGCCGTTGTTGCAGGAGCTGACGGTCATGGTGGAGCGTGATCTCAAAGGGCTTGAAGACAAGCTGGAAGCCGCCGGGGCGCCCTACACCCCGAGTCGGATTCCCACCTGGCACCACAAGTAGATTTCCGGCGCACGAACCGAAGCCCCCGGCCCGAACACGGACCGGGGGCTTTTGCCATGTTCAATAAGGCAGCTTGTTGATGCCGTTGAGGGCCGCCACCTGATAGCACTCGGCCAGGGTGGGATAGTTGAAGGCATTCTCGACGAAGTAATGAACGGTGCCGCCGAGGGTCATGACGGCCTGTCCGATGTGGATGAGTTCCGTGGCCCCGGTGCCGATGATGTGCACCCCCAGCACCTTGTGGTCTTCAGGGCTGAACAGCAGCTTCAGCATCCCCACCCCGTCACCCACCAACTGGCCCCGGGCAATCTCCTTGTAGCCGGCTACTCCGGTTTCGTAAGGGATGCCCTTTTCGGTGAGTTGTTCCTCGTTGTCACCGACCATGCTGATCTCGGGAATGGAATAGATGCCAAAGGGGAACAGACTGCCCTTGCCCGAATAGCGGCATCCGAATATGTGGCAGGCGGCCCGACGCCCCTGGTTCATGGAGGTGGAAGCCAGGGCCGGAAAACCGATGACATCCCCCGCAGCAAAAACATCGGGATTATCCGTCCGGAATTGCCCGTCAACCTTGAGTCGTCCGCGGTGATCGGCCTTCAGACCCACCGCTGCGAGGTTCAGCGGTCCGGTTGCGCCTTGCCTGCCGCGGCAAAACAGGAGGGTATCGGCCACCAGGGTCTTGCCGCTTTTCAGGTCAACGGTGACTTGCTGCCTGCCGTCCATTTCCCCGCGTTTGATGGCGGTCACTTCCTCGCACAGCCGCAGGACCATCCCCCGGTTGCGCAGGTGGTACTGGAGCGCCTCGCCGATCTGCTGGTCCAGGAAACCCAGCACCCTGGGCGCCTTGTCCACCAAGGTCACGCGAATGCCCAGACGGGCGAACATCGACGCGAACTCGGTCCCGATCACCCCGGCCCCGATGACGATGAGTTTCTGGGGCAATTTCGACAAATGCAACAGGTCATCCGAAGTCAACACGGCGTCCTGGTCAAAGGGGACATCGGCCGGACGGGAGGGTTCGGTGCCGACCGCAATGACGAACTTATCGGCCTGAATGAGGGTTTCTCCCCGGGTGCCCACGACGCGCACGGTGTTCCCGCTGGTGAAGGATGCTTCACCGGTGATGATTTCCACACCGTTACGCCTCAGGTGGCCATGGACGATCTCCATCTCGGTGGCGATGATCCGCTGGCAGCTGCGCAACAGATGGGCAATATCGATGCGGCCGGACTTGATGTCCCCGCGCACAGCCAGGTGATCGCGGCCCTGGGTAACCTGGATGATGGCTTCGCGCAGGGCCTTGGAAGGAATGGTGCCCGTATGGATCGCCACGCCGCCGACCTGCTCCATTTTTTCCACGATGCAGACCCGGTGGCCCAGTTTGGCCGCCTGGATCGCAGCCTTTTGCCCCCCCGGGCCGCTGCCGATCACACAGAGTTCAAATTGGTCCAAACCTTGTCCTCCGCCTGATTATTCCCGGCCCAGGGCGACGATAGGATCCATCCGGGCCGCCTTGTTGGCGGGGTACAGTCCGAAAAAGACCCCGATGGCGACCGAAAAAAGGGCGGCCCCGATGGTGACCCCGGGTGATATCTTGAAGGGAAACATCAGCACATGCGTCATACCCCAGGAGGCGAAATAGCCCACCACGATGCCCAGTAATCCCCCGATGCCCGTCAAAGTACCGGCTTCGATCAGAACCTGCAACAGGACATCCCGCCGCCGCGCACCGACCGCCATGCGCACTCCGATTTCCCGGGTCCGCTCGGCGACCGAGATGAGCATGATGTTCATCACCCCGATACCGCCCACGAGCAAGCCGATGGACGACAGCACCACGAGCACCAGGGCGATCCCCCCGGTGATCTTGTCCACCAGTTCGCCATAGGTCTCCGATGACACCAGTTCGAAATCATTGGGCTGGGCCGGACGCAGCCGGCGCAGACTGCGCAGGGTGCCGGTCAGGTTGGACATGACCTCGTCGGTGTCCGCGCCCTCCTGGACCATCACCGCAAAATTGCGATCCTCCTGTCCTTGGTACAGGCAATCCTTTTCGAACGTGGACCAGGGCAAGCACACATAATTATCCCCCATGGCCCCGATGATGTGGTGCCGGGCCGCCATGGTGCCGATGATCTCATAGGGTTTGCCATAGATATTCAAGGTCTTGCCGATGGGATCGATTTGGGGAAACAGGTCCTGCCTCGGCCCGTATCCCAGCACGACCACCCGACTGCGCGCGGCCACTTCCTGGCTCGTGAAATACCGTCCGTCAGCCACCGGGATGGAGAACAGGTAGGGGAAATGGCTGCTGGTCCCCACCGGCTGCACGAAATTGGTTTTCTCCTGCCGGTAACGCAGCACCATGCCCCGGCCATTGGTGACCTGGTAGTCGACCATGTCCACGCCGGGGGTGGCCTGGATCCCCGGGATCAAATCGGGCATGAGCTGGGGACGCCGCGCCAGTTCAGCGGGATCCTCGCCGCTCAACCCGCTGAAGCGCGCAATATAGATGTAGGGCCGTATGGAGGAGACCACGTCGGTGCGGATGCGGCCGCTCAAACCGGTGACGATGGTGAAGATCGCCAGCAGGGTCGTCACCCCGATGGTCACCCCCAGGATCAACAAGGCGCTACGCATGCGGTGGCCCACAATGGAATACATGGCCTCCCGGATTCCGTCGCGCACCGTGAAGCCCCTCCCGCTACTCATAGCGCAGGGCCTCCACCGGATCCAGGCCCGCGGCCTTCCACGCCGGATAGGTGCCGAATACCGCACCGATCAGGAACGTGGTGCCCAGGCCCAGCAGCACCGACCAACCCGCAATGGCAAAGGGCAGGGGAGATAACTGGGCGATCACCCAGGCCAGCAAAAGGCCAATGACAATTCCGATCATACCTCCGACAAGGGAAAGGGTCACCGATTCCACCAGGAACTGCCACATGATGCCCAACCGACGCGCCCCCAGGGCCTTGCGAACACCCACCTCCCGGGTCCTTTCGGTGACCGAGACCAGCATGATGTTCATCAGGACAATGCCGCCGACCACCAGGCTGATCCCCACCAAAGGCACCAGGGCCTGGTAGATGGCCGAGCTGATTCCACCCCATATATCCAGGAGCTGGTCGGAGGTCTTGACGACGAAGTCATCTTTCTGCAGGGGGCGCAGGCGGTGCCGCACCCGCATGAGAAATTCGGCCTCGTCCTGCGTATCCTGCAACTCATCGAGGTTCGTGGCGGCAACCTTGATGTCCAGGGAGGTGTGGGATCCGAACACCTTCTGCCAGGCCGTCAAAGGCATGAGTGTAAACTGGTTCCTGTTCTCTCCTCCCACGGTGCCGCGGTCGGCGACCACGCCGATGACGGTGAAATGACGCCCGCCGACCCTGACCTCCCGGCCCAGGGGATTGGCCCGACGGGGAAATAGGGCCGCGGCCACTTCACTGCCCAGAACCACCACCTGGCGTGCGGCGCGCACATCCTGCTCCATCAGATGCCGGCCCAGCGCCAGAGGCAGGTCCTCCATCAGGGAGACCTCCTCGGTCACCCCCCGCACCCTGACCCCGCGAAAGGTATTGCCTTCGGCGCGCATATCGGCGCTCGTGGAGATCATGGCGGCCACTTCCCGCGCCGTGGTCATCTTGTCCTGCAGGTAGCTGCGGTCCTCCAGGGTCAAGCGGGGATTGTTGAGTGATTCCAGAAAGGCGTCGAAATCCGTCAGGAACTGCAGATCATTGATGCGGGAAATCGTAAAAACGTCCGTGCCCTCGTCCAGGACCACTTGGGACACGTATTTGTCGGCCCCATAGATCAGGGAGACCACCGCAATCACGGACATGGTCCCCACGATGTTCCCCAGCAGGGTCAGGAAAGTGCGCAACTTGTGGCCGCGCAGACTGGCTAGGGCGATGCCGACGCCTTCAAGGATGTGCATCACTAATCACGGTTCTTTCCGCCGTGCTTGTCTTTCGCGGCTCCTTTATCCTGGATGCCGACTTCCGTGCCGTCCTTGAGTTCGCGCAGGATGCGGAAGGGACCGGCCACCACCTTTTGTCCCTCCTTGAGGCCGTCCAGAATCTCGAAATCATCCTGACCGGTAATACCCAGGGTGACCGGCACGAATTTCACGAAACCTTCGCGGATCAGGAAAACACCCTCGATCTCCTTGTGTTTGACCTGATTCCCGTCGGTGTCGGTCGAGTCCTGCTTGACGGTACGCGGTGCAAAGCCCAGGTCGGCCAGGGCCTTTTTCTGCTTGGCCGCGCGGCGCCCATGATACTGCCGTATATCGCTGTTCTGCAGGGGCCATTCCCGGACCGTCACCGCGCCCAGGGCCACCGCCAAGGTACCCTTGCGTTCAGCCACCGTGATTTCCGCCTTGGCCGACAACCCCGGCCTGATGTTCTGCGGAGCGCTGTCCAGGGTGATTTTGACCTGGAACTCCACCGCTTCGCTGCTGCCGCCGGTGTTGACGCGCAGCGGGCTGTGGTCGATCTCCGAAACGCTGCCGGTAAAGGTGGAATCGGGAAAGGCGTCGATCGTCACGGCGGCCTTCTGGCCCACGCTCAGATCCACCACTTCGGTCTCGTCCACATCGACCCAGGCTTCCATGGTGCTGAGATCCGAGATCACCAGCAAGACCGTACCGGGATTGTTCAGCGTTCCCATGATGGCGTTCTCGCCCTCTTCAACGTTGAGGCGGGTGATCACCCCGCTCATGGGCGCGGTGATCGTCACCTTCTCCAGATCGTGCCGGGCCTTCTCCAGGTTGGCCTGGTACTGGTCAATGTTGTGGGCCGCCGCCTTTACCCGGGCCTGCTCGATGCGGGCGTTGGTCCGGGCAAGGTCGACATCCTCCTGGGAACTCAAACCCGCGGCGAAGAGCTTTTCCGCCCGGTCCTTGTCCTGTTGGGCCTTGTCCAGGTTGGCCCGGGCCAAATCCAGTTGGGCCTTCGCGGAGCTAAGGACGGCCTCCAGGGCCTGCACCGAGGCCCGGTACTCGGAAGGGTCGATCTCCAGCAACAGATCACCCTCGGCAACCTGCTGGCCCTCCTTGATGGCCAGGTTGACGATGGTGCCCATGGCATTGGCGCTGACATCAACCTTGCGTTTGGGCTGGATGGTCCCCGAGCAGGTGACCTTGGCCACCAGATCCTTGCGGACCACTTTGCCCGCTTCGACCATGGCTTCGGCCTTGTCCCGTGAGCGCAGAACGGAAACGACGACGGCGGCCAGCACCACGACCGCGGCCACGATCAGCAAGATCTTTTTCACGGAGAACTCTTCTTTCTGCTACATCATGATCAGGCTGATCCCCAGGGGGATGCCTGTGGCCACGATCCAGGGCAGGATCACCGCCACCGCGGCGGCTCGCATACTGAGCTTGAAAACCCGGGCGAATCCCATGACCAGCACGGCCACGCCCCACCATGTGAAAAAATCCCCGTAGGACATCAGCACCTGGTGCCAGACGGAGAGGGGATTGTCACCCGGGACGAAGGCCGCCAAGCCGATGGTGACCCGGTACATGGATTCGGTCACCAGCACCAGGGGGAGTTTCACCAAGGTACCGATCCCCAAGGGAATGAGCGAAGCCCAGGTCACAACCCCCAGCGCCTGCCGGAAGGAGCCCTGCCCTCCGCTCATGCGGACGAAGAAACCCAGAATGAAGCCAAACAGCACGACCGTGACCCAGATTGAGAATCCCGACCCCACCGCCTTCAAGGCTCTACCGAGAGGCGCAGGATCCATGGCCTTGTCGTACTGCTGCTGCCAGGCGTCCTCCGGCACCAACTTCATGATCTTCGAGTTCCGCATCAACTCCATCTGCTCGGGAGCCGAAATCGGAAGGGTCAGATAGGTGAACGCGGCCATGATCACCAGGATGAGCAGGCCCGGCATCAGATACCGCGGATTTTCCGCAACCCCGGCCATCAGACGCGAGGGGGCAACGACAAGATCAATCAACCTGCGCCAAAATGAATCATTCATGATCCTTCAACTTTCGTCCTGGGGATCGGCAGGTTCCCCCGCCGGGAACGCCTGCACGTCAAGAGGATGAAAATGCCGCAGACGGGGAAGCAGATCCCTGCCTGCCGACGCCAGAGGCCCGTTGGCCTCGATTTCCGCCAAAATCCTGGTGCCCGTGCGGGAGTCGCCGTGCCGGGCCAGGAACTCGCCGGCGAAATCCCCGTTTTCGATCTCGGTCAGCACGGCCTGCATCCGCTCCCTAACCCCGGCATCGATGATCACCGGGCCCCGGGTCAGACCCCCGTAGGCCGCGGTGCCGCTGATCCGGCCGCGCATGCCGTCGATTCCGTACGCGTGCACCAGATCGGTGATCAGTTTCAACTCGTGCACACATTCGAAGTAGGCGTTTTCCCGACCGTAACCGGCGCCCACCATGACGTCGAACGCGGCCTTGAGCAGCTCGATCACCCCGCCGCACAGAACCGTCTGTTCGCCGAACTGGTCGCTGACGCATTCATCCTTGAAGGTGGTGACAAAACCGCCTCCGGCCAGACAACCCACGGCTTTGGCATACGCAGCAGCCAGGTCCCAGGTTTCAGGCGGCGAATCCGGAGTCACCGCCAGCAGCCCCGGCACGCCGCCTCCGGCCGCATGAGCTGCCAGCAACATATCCCCCTGACCCTTGGGGGCAACCAGAAAGCAGGGGTGCTCCGCTCCCGGGTCGACCCCCGCGAAGGCCAGGGCGAAACCGTGGGCAAACCCGACGGCGGCGCCGGGATGCAAATGAGGGGCGATGACACCGGAAAAGACTTCAGCCATGGCCTCGTCCGGCAACATGAGCATGACCGGATCGCCGGAGGCCACCGCACCGGGCACATCCAGTACCTGGAAACCCTCCCGGGCAGCGAGGGCGCCCCGCTCGGAATTTCCCCGCGAACCGACGACAACCTTGATCCCGCTGCGGCGCAGGTTCGTGGCCTGGGCGCGGCCCATGGTCCCATACCCGATGATGGCCACGGTCCGACCCGACAAGGGGCAAAGAGTCACCACTCCGGGTTCGACCACCGAACCGGTCAGCGGCGGATAAGAGGGAAAAAATCGTGTCGTCATGTCCGCACCATAGAGCAGGGCGGCTATCTTGACAAGAATCCCCTCATGGGATAAATTGCCCCCCTGCCCGGGAGGAAAATTCGGTTTTCCGGCCCGGACCGGAATCGGGTGGCGGCTTAGCTCAGTTGGTTAGAGCATCGGAATCATAATCCGAGTGTCCGGGGTTCGAATCCCTGAGCCGCTACCATTTCCCCCACTCCCTGATTTCCCTGACCTCGGCTGCCTGCCCCGCCCCACTGGGAGATATCGTGACCGGGCACCCTCTTTTGCAGCGCATCGCCACCCGCCTGGATGAACTTGCCCCCCATTGTTGCCCGCCCGGAGTCGCGCCCGGTCTGCTGGTCGGCTTTTCCGGAGGGCCCGATTCCCTGGTTCTGTTGCTGGGCGCCCACCTTTGGGCGACCCGCAGCAAGGGCCTGGTCGAAGCGGCCCACCTGCACCACTGCTTGCGACCCACCGCCGCGGACGAGGACCTGGAGTTCTGTCGGCGCCGCTGCGCAGACCTTCACATCAAGCTGCACGAATTCCACCGGGATCCCCGCTCCCTGGCCAAACGCAGGGGCCAGGGACTCGAGGAAGCCGCGCGCCACCTGCGGCACACCCTGCTGCGGGATGTCGTGGCCGGCAGCGACCATCTTCAGGGCCTGGCCCTGGGGCACCATCGCGACGACCAGGCCGAAACCGTCCTGATGCGTCTTTTCCGCGGCACGGGTCTCCAAGGAATGCGGGGCATCCTGCCGGTGCAGGGCAACATCCTGCATCCCCTGCTGGACATCGACCGCAAGGACATCCTGGCCTGCCTGGAAGACCTCTCGGAAAGCTGGCGCGTCGATGCTTCCAACCTGGAAGGCGACAACCTGCGAGCCCGCCTGCGACGCGAGGTGATACCGGTCCTGGAAGGCGTGTTCGGACCCGGCGCCCACACACGTCCCCTGCGTCTGGCCAACCTGCTGGGCGCAGACCTGGACCTGCTGGCAGGATTGACCCGGACCGCTCTGGCCACCTGCCATAGCCCCGACCGCCCCGAGGCCTTGGATCGGGACATGCTTCTGGCCCTGGAGCCGGCGCTGGCCGGCCGGGTTCTTCATGCCTGGCTGGCCGCCGCCATGGCGCTCCCCGGCTCCGCAAGGATTCCGGATTCCCCCGGCCAGGTTCACATCACAACGGCCATGAACTGGATCCGGAAGGGCCAGTCGGGCTCCGGGCTGGATTTGCCGGGCGGCCTGCGTCTCGAACGCTCTTTCGGGAATATTTTCCTGGTCCATACAGATTCTCCGTGCCTGGTTCTGCGGCATGCGGCCGACTATCGTATAATGGTGAACCGGGCCCCCCTACCCCCTGATCCGGTGGCCCTGGGCCGCCGGGAAAACAACGGCTTAGCAGTACCGGGGGGCTGGCAACTGAGCGTCCCGGCCACGGCCCTGAGCGGAACCCTGCGGGTGGGACACCCTCAACCCGGGGATAAAATCCGGTATCTAGGGCTGGAAGGTTCCAAGAAATTGAGCGATCTTCTGCAGGAACGGGGTGTGCCCGCCGACCTGCGTCCCGGAATACTGGTTGTCCGCAGCGAAACGGACATTCTCTGGATTCTCGGCATCGCCCGCAGTGAACAAACCCGGTTGTTGCCGAGTACGGACAAGATCGTTACTATCCACGTCATTGAACGCAGTCCTGACTCCAAGCGAGGGAATTGATATCCATGAGCAACAATCCTGGTCCCCGTAATTCCGGGCCCCAGCAAAAGCCCCGTAAACCAGGACCAAAGACCCCGCAAATCCCCGGCAAGACCGCGGGTTTCTGGATCCTGCTGGTGTTCCTGGTTTTTCTTGTCTACCAGATGATCTATATCGACCGGTCCACCGTTCAGGAACTGACCTATTCGGCCTTCCGGGAGCAGGTGATCAACGGCAACATCGCGAAATTGGCCAAGACCGACCTGGATGTCCACGGAGAGCTCAAGGAAAAGACCACCCTGACCGTCCTGGACGGGACCCTGCAGGATGTGGACCGCTTCCATACCCGGTTGCTCAACGAACAGAACGACTTTGCCGCCTGGGTCAGCACCACCAACCCCGAGGCCACGCTCATCGGCGAGGCTCCCAAGAAGGACTGGTGGACCTATGTCAGCTACTATATCCCCTTCCTGTTGATTCTTGTGTTGTGGCTCTTCTTCCTGCGCCAGATGCAGGGCGGTGGCAACAAGGCCTTCAGCTTCGGCAAGTCCAAGGCCAAGATGTTCAACATGGACCAACCCGATGTGACCTTCGAGGACGTCGCCGGTTGTGACGAGGCGAAATACGAGTTGCAGGAAATCATCGATTTCCTGCGCGCACCACAGAAATTCCAGCGCCTGGGCGGGCGCATTCCCAAGGGCGCATTGCTGCTGGGTGCACCCGGGACAGGTAAGACCCTGCTGGCGCGCGCCGTGGCCGGCGAGGCGGGGGTGCCGTTCTTCAGCATGAGCGGATCGGATTTCGTGGAGATGTTCGTGGGCGTTGGCGCCAGCCGTGTCCGCGACCTTTTTGAACAGGGCAAGAAGAACGCTCCCTGCATCATCTTCATCGATGAGATCGATGCGGTGGGACGCCATCGCGGCGCCGGTCTGGGGGGCGGCCATGACGAACGCGAACAAACCCTGAATCAGCTGCTGGTCGAGATGGACGGGTTCGAAACCAACGAAGGGGTGATCCTGGTTGCCGCCACCAACCGGCCCGACGTTCTGGATCCCGCCCTGTTGCGCCCCGGGCGCTTCGACCGTCAGATCGTGGTGGACATGCCGGACCTCGTCGGCCGCGAGGCCATCCTGAAAGTCCACATGAAGAAAGTGCGGATGGATCCCTCGGTTTCGGCCCAGAAGATCGCCGCCGGCACTCCCGGCATGGCCGGAGCCGACCTGGAAAACCTGGTCAACGAGGCCGCCCTGCTCGCTGCGCGCAAGAACCATGAATCGGTGACCATCGAGGATTTCGAGGACGCCAAGGAAAAAGTCATGCTCGGCCCTGAGCGCCGCAGCCGGGTCTTCACCGAGAAGGTCAAAAAGGAAACCGCCTACCACGAGTCCGGACATGCCGTCGTGGCCTACCATTGTCCCGATGCCGATCCCGTGCACAAGGTGACCATCATTCCCCGCGGCCAGGCCCTGGGCCTGACCCATATGCTGCCTGTCGAGGACCAGTACACCAAGGATGAGCAAAAGTTCAAGGATGAGATCTGCGTCGGCCTGGGGGGCCGGGTCGCCGAGGAGATCTTTCTGGGGAAGATCGGTTCGGGCGCCTACGCAGACATCAAAATGGTCACCGGCAACGCCCGCGCCATGGTGACCCGCCTGGGCATGAGCCCCAAGCTCGGCCCCATCTCCTTCGAGGAAGGATCCCAGCAGGTATTTTTGGGCCGTGATTTCGCCCAGCACACCAGCCACAGCCAGAAGACCCTGGAGGAGATCGACGCTGAAATCCGGCGCATCGTCGAGGAACAGCTGGAGCGCGCCCGATATATCCTCGGCAACAACCGCGAGGCCGTCGAAATCATGACCGCGGCCCTGCTGGAGCGGGAAACCATCGACCAGGAGGAATTCAACCTGTTGATGGAAGGCAAGACGCTGCCGGAAGTCGAAATCCAGGTGGACCATTCCACCGGCGAGGACTCCTTTCCCGTCGAGGTGGAGCCCGCCCCCGCCGACTCCCCGGATATCCCCGCCGAGGAAATCCCCCAGGATGGGGACGAGGACATTCCCGGCGAAGAGCCGATTGATTGAGCCATGCCCGCAGGCGCCAGGGAAGAAAGCCGGAACACCTTTACCGCCCCCTCATGGGGTTTGGGTCGGTTGGTGCTGCGGCCCCGGGGGCGACCCCTTGTCATGGGGATCCTCAACCTGACTCCCGACAGTTTCCATGGCCCATCCCGGAACCTCACCGTGGAAAAGGCCCTGGGGGCGGCCCAGACCATGATTACCGCCGGGGTAGACATCCTTGATCTGGGCGCGGAATCCTCCCGACCCGGGGCGGCCCTAATTTCCGCCGCCGAAGAGCAGGACCGCCTGCTCCCCGTGCTCGAGGCCCTGCGGGCCGCCTCAACCGTTCCCGTTTCCGTGGACACGATCAGGGCTTCCACGGCCCGTTTTGCCCTGCAGAGCGGAGCCGACGCCGTCAACGACATCAGCGCCTGCCGCCATGATCCCGACATGCTGGCGCTCATTGCCGAGGCCGGATGCGGGGTCGTCCTGATGCACATGCAGGGCAACCCCCGCACCATGCAGGACAACCCCTGTTACGAAGACGTGGTCGCCTCAGTCAAGGCCCATCTTGAGGAACGCTTTGCCGCCGCGCAGGACGCCGGAATCAAGCCGGACCGCATTGCCGTTGATCCCGGTATCGGGTTCGGCAAAACCCTGGTTCACAATCTGGCGTTGCTGGGCGGTCTGCGGGAAATTGCCGCCGGGCGTCCCCTGCTGCTGGGGGCCAGCCGCAAAAGCTTCATCGGGGAAATCACCGGAGCCGCGGTGGATCAGCGTCTGCCGGGCAGCCTAGCGGCGCTGGCCATGGCCTTTCTGGCCGGCACCTCACTTGTGCGCGTGCACGATGTGCCCGCGTCCATCCAGTTCCTCACGGTGCTTGAAGCCGTGGCCGGCCAAGGCTGAAGGCCCGCCCCCACGTCATGGTCAGCTGATACGTCAGGTTGCGGACCTCATCGGTCCACTGCTTGACGAAGCCCGCCTCGATGCCCAGTCCCGTTCCCCGTGGTTTCAACAGGAGATTGATCCCCAGCTGGGAATAATCGTCGAGGCCATACAGGGGATCCCCGCGGCCGGATTCCAGACCGTCGCCCCAGAAACGGGATCCGGCCAGCCGGGCCGCCACGGCCGGGCCTAAACCCAGCTCCATGAATCCCCAGACCTCCTGGCCGCCCCCGGTGGTCATGGGCTTCCGGTCGGAATCATTGCGGGAATACAGGTGGTTGTATCCCACGCGAAGGCCCGCGGTCCCCCGGGAACCCAGCGAGGCGCCGGCCAGGTACATGAGGTCCTGTTCCACCCTGCCGCTGCTGCTGATCTGTCCCCCGGCGTGCGACCACATGAACTGTCCTTCCCCCTGCAGCCGCCCCCCCCATACGCGAAGTCGCTGACAGGAGGCGATCTCGAATTCCTCGGCCCGCACCACACCCTCCCGCACGCGCCAGTTCAACCACGTATCCTCCTGGTAGTGCACCCGATCAACACGCAGTTGGAATCCCTCCTCAACCTCGGTTCGCAACTTCTGCACGTCATCCAGGATCCCGTCGTGGATCCAGTGGGTGGGGAACAGGGTTCCGGCGATCACATATACCCCGGGCATCGCCGTATGGATCAGACGCAACAAGGGACGATGGATATCAAGCGGCGTGTCGTCCCCCAGATTGTGCCCGAGCAAAGCCCCGACCTCGACGGTGAGGTTGTCCGCTGCGCGGTACCGCAACCGCGGAGCCTCCAGGTACAGGAAATGGGTTTCCCCGAGAATGCCGGGCAGGGAAAACAACTCCAGATTCTTGAAGATGACCGCGGTCTCCAGGGCCAGATCCAGATGTCCGACTTCCGGAAAGCCCTGCCCGGGACATCCGGTGGGCACACCGGCGTTGACCCCGATCAGGGTGCTGCCCGCAATGATGGATGCCTCCTGGGCCGGCGCCGTGCCGGTGACCATCATCGCCGCCAACAGGACCAGGGACAGTACCCGGATCAAAGACGAGGTATCAAGCAAAGCAACTCATTCCTTCAACCCAGAAATTTTTCCCGCCACATTTCGAAATTCAGAAGCGTCATCACCAATGGTCCCCGGCGTTTCAGGCCACCCAGGAATTCATCCCTGATTTCGGTGGCGAAATCCACATTCAGCAAACCGGATTCGCCGACGCGAGCAGGAGCCAGGTAGTGGTCAATCAGCCCCCGCAGACGACGGACATCAAAATCGGCGAAGTCGAAAATGAAACCCTGTTTGCGGCCCTGCCAGACCTGGGCGGGGGCGTATCTCAGCAGGAGTTGTCGGTGCAGGTATTTTCCGTAACCACTTCCCCGGGTCTTGAAACGGGTGGGCAGGGTGCAGATGAAATCCACGAGGTTCCGGTCGTAATAGGGACAAACCTGGGTTACCTGTTGGGCATCATGAATCGTCCCGGATTTCAGCAACACGCCATGCATCACGAAATATTTGGCGAAGCCCATGCGCAGGCGCTCGTACAGGGGGATGTCCGTGCGGTCCCGCAAATACCGGCCTACCTCGAATTCCATACCATCCACTTTGCGCCCGAGCAGTTTTTCGAGATCCGTGCCCTTGAATTTCTTGTGGTAGACCCAGGAAAAACCCTTCTGGTCCAACAGTTCGTAAACCTGCCTGCTGGGTGTGCTGAGACCCAGCTTGAACCAGCGGTCAAGCGCATCGACCATACAGGCAACCGGGTGTCGCAACAGCGCCGGGACGACCTGATAATAGTAATGCCAGGGACGCAGATCCCAGTTGCCGTAAAGTCCGTCGGGGCCATCTCCTGCCAGGACCTCCGCAAAATCCCTGCCCACGACTTTCGTGATCACCAGATTCGGAATGGCCGAAATGTCCGCCATGGGTTGCCCAAAAACATCCGGCAACTCATCCATCGCGGCAAAACAATCATCCTCGGTCATGTAAACGCAGCGATGATCCTGCAGACCCAGGTGCCGGGCAACTTTCCTGGCGCGCGGCACTTCGTCGTGGCGGGAATGATGCGAGCCCAGGGTATAGGCCGTCACGGGCCTGTCGGAGTGCCGCCGGAGGCAAGCGGCCATCATCCCGGTGTCCAGGCCACCGCTCAGGTAGGTTGCAACCGGTCCGTCCCCCTGGGGAAGGCGGGAAATCACCGCCTTGATCAGAAGCTCATCAAGACGATCCACCAGGTCAGCTTCGCTCAGCCCTTGCACATCACAGAATTCAAAACGATCCCCGATAACCTTGTGATAAATTTCACAAGTCGCGTTTCCCGAATCCCAAACCAGGTAGCCGCCCACCCTGAGGCTGGAAATCCCCTCGTAGATGGTCAGGGGAGGACTGATAAAACCCAGGGAAAAATATTCCAGGGCCCCCGCTTCTCCGATGGACAGGGGCACCAGGCCGAAACGGGCCAAGCCCGTAAGATCCGAAGCGAAGACAAGACCGGTAGGCATATCCGCATAATAGAGATGCTTCAAACCGCTGGCATCCACCGCCAGGATCAGACACTCTTTCTGATGGTCAAAAATCGCGCAGGCAAAACCGCCTTTCAAATGCTTGAACGACAAGACCCCGTGACGCACAAAGGCGTCGAGAAACACTTCGGCGGGGGACCGCCCTTGCACGATGAATCCGCTGGCGGTCAGGCCGTCCACCAGCACGGGAGCCGAGGCGAGACCCGAATCCAGCATGCAGGTATAGCGTCCGTCAGAACTCTGGCAGGTATCCGCTCCACGCACACCCAGGCCAAACCCGTTTCCGGTCAAAACTGAGTCAGGTTCCCGTGAACCTGCTGCGCTCCGGTGACAACGGTCCAAAAAGCCGGAAACCCCCTCGGGGGGTATACGTGCTGGGGGAACCCCCACATATCCGCAAATTCTGCCCATTTTCCCCGCAATTTCCTGCCTGGAGTTGTCCCGGATCATTCAAGAATAACCTGGAGTTGCGACTTTGGATCTTGGCATTAGGCTTGCAGGAAGGCCAAAGTGTGTCAATAGAGATTTTGAAAAGAAAATTTGTATCAAAGGATTTTTTGTGGTATAATAATCTCACACAGGGAATTGGAATTTGACGAGATCGTCAAATTAGCCTTGATTACCGCCCTGGTTCTAACCCCCCACAATAGGGAACGGAGGATTGACATGAAGAATTTGCTCACGTTGATTGTCTTGGCCGGTCTTGTCATGGCGGCAAGTCTGGCAGCCGCAGCTGATGGCATGACCATCACCCCCATCAACAAGGAATTCAAAACCTATGACATCAGTGCCCTGAAAGGCGGATCGCCACAGGGCAACAGTGAATGCTGCAAGGTCGGGAACCTCAACTGGAATCCCCAGGCCGTTGATGATTTCATCGGCGGTAATGAAAAGTTCAGTTACATTTTCCCGGTCGATCCCGTATGTGGCTGCGATACCGGTTTTTACTTCGACAAGGTTCACATTTTGGTGGTGTTCGGCCCCGAGGATGTGCCGGTGACGATCCAGGGCAATGCCAGTTTCGAGGAAACCCAGATGGATCCTACCGGTGGTCACCTGATCCCCGGCCCCCCCATCTGCACGTCCCCCACGTACACCGCCACCTTCACCGAGCCCGGTGCCTACGAAGTGACGATCCCCATGACCGAGGCCAACTGCGCCTGTGCGGAGTTCGGCTGGGATTACGCGATCACCGTGAATATCGTGACCCCCCTGGAAAACAAGCTGAGCCTGGTCGTTGATGACAATCCCGTTGGCGGCGTCAGCTGGATCGACCAGGGCAATGGCTGGTATGATATGCAATCGGCCTACCGACTGCCCGGTGAGATCAAGATGGCAGCCAAATTGCGGTGCTGCTCCAATCCCGTGCCGGACGAACAGAACAGTTGGGGTTCCCTCAAGGCCATGTTCCGCTAATCAGCGACCCCACCTCGCTCAAGAAAGGGCCCGGGAAATTCCCGGGCCCTTTTTCTGTCTGTCCACTAAAAGCCGAACGGTGATCAAACCGTCCGCGGTCAACCGTTGGTCATGGCCTCCAGCTTCAGCAAGTGCTGCCACTGCTTGTCCACCCACTGCTGGCTGATCTCGAGCAGGTGTTCGTTGCCGGGCTTGAACAGGTGCTTGAACCGTCCCTGCTTTTTCATCCATTCGGCAACCGGCACCGCATCCTTGGGCTTGTGGTTGATCTTGTAGACACCGTTTTCGACCTCGAACAGGGGCCAGAAGTTGGTTTCCACCGCTTCCCTGGCCAAGTCCTGGCCGATGGCCGTATCAAAATGCCAACCCACCGGACAAGGCATGAGCACATTGATGAATGCCGGACCGTCAACCGCCAGGGCCTTTTCCACCTTGGTCGCCAGATCGCGCCAATGGAAGGGCGTGGTCTGGGCGACGTAGGGAATATTGTGGGCCACCATGATGGAAGTCAGATCCTTGCGCTGCTGTTCCTTGCCCTGCTTGACCGATCCCGCAGGAGCGGTCGAAGTATGGGCGCCCATAGGCGTAGCGCCCGAACGCTGGATACCGGTGTTCATGTACGCCTCGTTGTCGTAGCACACATAGAGCATGTTGTGCCCGCGCTCCATGGCTCCCGAAAGAGACTGCAGACCGATATCATAGGTGCCACCATCACCGCCGAAAGCGATGAAATTGATCTTTTCCCGCTCAACCGGCAACTCCCCGTGCTTCTTCAGGGCACGGAAGGCGGTCTCGATACCGCTCATGGTAGCGGCGGAATTCTCGAACGCACTATGAATGAACGAGGTTTTCCACGCCGTATAAGGGAAAATTGTGGTGACCACTTCCATGCAACCGGTGGCGCTGCCGACAACGGTGTCCGGACCTGCGGTCAACATGACCTGGCGCAGAATATTGGCACCGGTGCAACCGGCACAAGCGCGGTGCCCCCCGGTCAGGAGGTCTTCATTGTGGGTCAATGTCTTGAGATTGACAGCCATTTTCTTGCCTCCTTTCCTAGGACCTGATGCCCAGAAGGTTGATGTCCATGATTTCGCCGCCCGCAGCGACTTTCTGCAAATCCTCGATGACCGTACCGACCTGGCGGAGGTCGAAATCGCGGCCCCCGAGGCCGTAGATGTAACCGTGCACCGGAACCTGTTGCCGATACATGGCCGAACGGATCTCCGTAAACACGGGCCCGCCGAAGCCGCCGAAACTGGCCGAACGATCAAGCACCGCTACCGCCTTGCGGCCGGCCAGTTTCTCGGCAATGTAGGCCGCCGGGAAAGGTCGGAACATGCGCATTTTCAACAAGCCGACCTTGACGCCCTTGGCCCGGTACTCGTCAATCACATCCTTGGCGGTTCCGGCGCTCGACCCCAGAATCACCATCACCATGTCCGCGTCGTCCAGCTTGTACTCTTCACAGTAATCGTAGGTACGTCCGGTCAGTTGTCCGTACTCCTGACTGATCTCGCGCACGACCTTCTCGGCCCTGGCATAGGCGGCGAGCTGGTCGGCCTTGTGCTCGAAGTAATAGTCCGTCAGATCCAGAGGTCCCACCGTGATGGGATGCTCCACGTCCAGCAGGGCGTAAGCCGGCTTGTACTTGCCGATGAACTTGTAGGCCACATCGTCCGGCAACATGCGCAGGCTGTCCGCGGTGTGGCTGATGATGAAGCCGTCGTAATTGACCATCACGGGCAACTGGACATCCGGATGCTCGGCAATCCGCCAGGCCATGACGGCGTTGTCGTAGGCCTCTTGTGCGTTCTCGCTGAACAGATGGATCCAGCCGGCATCCCGGCCGCCCATGCTGTCGCTGTGGTCGCAGTGGATGTTGATGTTGCCGCTCAGGGCCCGGTTGACCAGGGCCATGCAGATGGGAAGCCGCAATGAAGCGGTGATGTAGACGATCTCCCACATCAAGGCAAAACCGGCGCTGCTGGTGGCGGTGAAGGTGCGCGCTCCTGCGGCCGCCGAACCCACGGCCGCGCTCATGGCCGAATGCTCGCTCTCGACGAGGATCATCTCGGTCTCTGATTCGCCGTTGGCCACGAACTCGGCGTACTTGTGCATCATCTCGGTCTGAGGCGTGATGGGAAATGCCGAAGCCACATGGGGTTTGGCCTGCTTGAAGGCGTAGGCCACCGCTTCGTTTCCCGACAGCGCCACGAGTTTCTGTTCCATGACTCTATCCTTTCCTGCGCTGGGCGCTACTTCTCTTCACGGACCATGACCAGGGCGGATTTGCCCTTTTTGGCGGGCGGGCACTCCTGGGCACAGATCCCGCAGCCCTTGCAGTGATCGGAAATGATTCCCTTCATCACGGGCTTGGGGCCGCTGGCGTCGATTTCAATGGCGCTATCGGGACAATAGATCCAGCAGAACATGCAATGAATGCAGTTGTCTTCGATGAACTGGGGCACATAAGTGCGCCAGTCGCCAGTATTGTAATTATGGGCGTTGCCGGCCTCGCGGATGATTCCGCCGGAGTGCAACTCGGAATTCTTCAGGAAACTCATTCGGACACCAGCTCCTTGTAGGCCCGGTCGACTGCGACTAGGTTGCCATCGATTATCGCCTGGGAGAACTTGGTGCTCAAGCGGGCAACCAGAGCGTTCTTCAGGTCCTCGATGCTCATCACGTCCTTGACCGCCAGCAACGCGCCGATCATCGGCATGTTGGGTATGGGACGGCCAATGGCGTCGAGCGCGATACCTGTGGCGTCCACCGTGTAGACCCGGGCACCCTTGACCCCGAGCCTCTGTTTGATGGCCGCTGGTGTTTCCGTCGTGTTGACAACGAAAACCGTATTGGCATCGGTACCGGCGGTCACACCTGCGGCCGGGGAATCCAGCAGGGTGGGATCCAGAACAATAACGAAACCCGGCCTTTCGATCATGCAGTGCCTGCGGATGGGTTCGGCAAAAATGCGGGTAAATCCACGCATGGGCGCCCCCCGGCGTTCCGGGCCGTATTCGGGGAAGCCTTGACCATACATACCGATATCCAGCACCGCCTCGGCGAGGAACATGGCAGCCGTTTTGGCTCCCTGTCCACCCCGCGCGTGCCAACGGATTTCAACCATCTTGTCCGTGGTGGCTGCGGCTTTAGGGGAAGTCATGGAGATCACTCCTTTGATGGAAATCCAAGCTGCCGGAGCTTACATTCTAATCCTCCGGCCAGGCAAAAGTAGTGCGCGGGGAAAGGGGAAACAAGGGAAACCCCCGCTTGTTTTTCTTGTTGTGTTATTGAGGGCGACTATCATTTGTATATGACGTAAAATCCCCCAACACACGGACGCCCGCACCGGTAACCACGAAGGACCAACTTGAGCGACGCCAACGATCATCTGTTCATGAAGCTGGAAGACCGGTCCAGTCAGTATATCCTGGGTCCCCTGGCGGGACTCGAATTGGCCCGTTTCGTACCCCACCCCCCACCCGTCTACATCCTGGACGATGCCGTCGCCGGCCTGCACGCTTCCTGGCTGGAGCAGATCCAGGCCGGCTGCGACCAGAAGCATCCTCCCACCCTGGTCCTGCCCGGAGGCGAGCAGGCCAAAACCATGGACAAGTTGCAGGAAATCTACGCCTGGCTTGCCGACCATGCCGTGACCCGGGACAAGACCCTGGTGGCGATCGGCGGCGGAGCCATCCTCGATATTTCCGGCCTGGCAGCGGCCACCTGGCGGCGAGGCATGAATTTCGTCTCCATCCCCACCACCCTGCTGGCCATGGTCGATGCCTCCATCGGGGGCAAAACCGCCCTGAACACGGCAGGTCTGAAAAACCCCGTCGGCTGCTTCCACCCCGCCGCAGGCATCATCGCCGACCCGGGCTTCCTGACAACCCTGACCCGCCAGTGTTGGCGCGACGGCATGGCCGAATTGATCAAGAACGCGGTCATCGGGGATCCCGAATTTTTCGCGATCCTGCACCAGTCCCGAGCACGGCTGGATAATCTATTCAACGTCGGCAACGCCGCTGAACCCATCCCCGGAATCCTGGGCAGCCTGGACTGGAAAACGTGGATCCGCAGAGCAGCGGCCGTCAAGGCCCACATCGTGGAAAGGGATTTTCGGGAACAGGGCCTGCGCCGCAGCCTGAACCTGGGGCACACCCTGGGACACGTTCTGGAAGCAATGCATTTGGCCGAACCCCATCCCCTGAGCCATGGCCAGGCGGTGGCCATCGGCATGGCCGTCATTTTCCGGGTGGCCGCTGAACGCAACCTCTGCCCCCTGGATGAGGCGGTCAAGGTGATCGAGGTGTTGGCGGCCTGCGGACTGCCCACAAGCTGTCCCGCCCCTGATCCCGCGGAACTGGACCGGGGACTTCTGGGCGACAAGAAGAATATTTCCCGCGGCGGTCTCTACTGGGTCCTTCCCCGCGGCATCGGCCGCATCGACATCCACGGCCAGGTGGCCAATTCCGAACTTCTCAAATGGCTAGATTGAAAACCTTTGGTTGTGCCTCGGTTACCGCGGACCCCGGCGCGGTGAGGGGTCAGAATACAGCGACGGGATCGACATCCAGATAAGCGTTCAGGCCCTTGTAAGCCCCTTTCAAATCACGGATACAAGTTGCCAGCCAATCTTTCTGGCGTCGGGAAAGATCGCCCTTGATCAGGATCTGGAACCGGTAGCGATCCTGCAGGCGTTCGAACACTCCAGGTGCGGGCCCCAGGATCGTGACGCTTTCATCGTTCAGTTGGGCCCGCAGGACGTCTGCCAGGGCCCGGGCCGCCTGAAGGGTCGCCCCCTGCCGCCGCCCCAACAGGCCCACCCGCAGCAGGCGCCGAAACGGCGGGTAACCCAGGGACTCCCGCACCGGCAATTCCTGTTCCAGGAACGAGGTGTGGTCATGGGCGGAGGCCGCCAACAGGACCGGGTTTTCCGGACGCCACGACTGGAAAATCACGCGGCCGGGCCCGGTGCGCCCCGCCCGGCCCGCCACCTGGGTCAGCAACTGGAAGGACCGCTCCGCGGCCCGAAAATCGGGCATCCCCAACCCGTCGTCCGCAGCCAACACGCCCACCAGGCCGACATCGGGGAAATGGTGCCCCTTGGCCACCATCTGCGTGCCCACCAGGATATCGGCCTCGTGATTGGCAAAGGCGGTCAGGATCTTGTGGTAGCGGCCCCGCCGGCGGGTGGTGTCATGATCCAGGCGCAGAACCCTCGCCTCGGGGAAATGCGCCTGCAGGTTGAGTTCGATTTTTTCGGTGCCGCCGCCGGCCGGCAAGAAGGAGTCCCCGCCGCACGCGGGGCAAACATCCGGCACCGCCGTGGTATAGCCGCAATAATGACACAGCAGGCGTCGGGGACGCAGATGGAGGGTCACGGCGATATCGCAGTTGGGACACGCCATGGCCTCGCCGCAATCGGCGCACTGCAACACCCGCGCAAAACCACGCCGGTTGTAGAACAGAAGCACCTGGCGCTCCGCCTCCAATTCGGTGGCCATGGCGGTCAACAGAACGTCGGTAAAGCCCTCCCGGGCCAGGGTTCCCCGCATGTCCACGATCTCCACCGGAGGCAGGATTCCCCCCTGCCGTTCCGGCAGGGAAAACAGGGTGTAACGCCCCTCCCGGGCTCGGACCGTTGATTCCAGGTCCGGTGTCGCCGAGCCCAGGATGACCACCGCTTTTTCCAGACGTCCCCGCACCAGCGCCACCTGACGGGCGTGATAGCGCGGCTTTTCATCCTGCTTGTATGACGAGTCGTGTTCCTCGTCCACCACGATGACCCCCAGATCGGACACCGGAGCGAACAGGGCCGAACGCGGGCCGACCACGACCCTGATGCGCCCCTGGGCGGCCGCCTCGTGGACACGGCACCGTTCCCCCGCGGAAAGTCCGCTGTGGATCGCGGCAACCTGGTCGCCAAACCTGTTCTTGATCCTGGCCAGGGTCTGGGGCGTCAGGGCAATTTCCGGCAACAGGTAAATGGCGCCCCGGCCGCGGGCCAGGGCCGCAGCGATCACAGCCAGGTAAACTTCGGTCTTTCCGCTGCCGGTGACCCCGTGCAGCAGACAGGCGCCGTACTCCTGCTGCGCGAGCAGGGACTCCGCCCTGGCGATGGGCTCTTTCTGGGCCGCCGTGAGCACGATGTCCGCTGGGTCATGATCAGGATAGGGACGCTCGGCGTCTTTCTTGCGGGGACGGGCCGCCGTCCCGGGGGCCGGCGGATGAAAAAGGGGAACGACTTCGCCCAACGGCAGGGCATAGTACGCGGCCATCCAGCGCGCCAGCTCCAGACGCCCGGCGTGCAGGCGGTACTGCGCAGGCAGGACCCGCACCACATCCCGCAACGCGACACCCTCGATCGCGGTTTCCGGGTCCGGCAACGGCGCCACAGCGGCGACCAGCCCGATCACCTCCTTGCGCCGGCCAAAGGGAACAACCACCAGGTCCCCCTCGCACACCTCCTGCTCACCATGTTCCTCCCAGCGATAGCTGAAAGTGCGGGGCAACGGCACAGGCAGGGCAATGTCCAGCAGCAGAGGACCGGTGGGCATGATAATTCCGTGGTTTTGGGGGACAACACCCGGACCGGACACAGGCTCCGGTCCCTGACACTTGGGGAATTCTAACGCGAACCGGAGCGATTGGCTAGCGGGCGGCACCCAGCAGGTTGCGCACCACCTCGATAACCTTGCGAGGGCTGAATGGCTTGGTGATGTATTCCGCAGCGCCGGCCTTTAGCCCTTCACGGCGTTCGTCCTTGCCGGAGCGGGCGGTCAGCAGAATCACCGGGATTCCTGCGGTGCGGGGATCCGCCTTGAGGCGGCGACAGGTCTCCACGCCACCCATGCCTGGCATCATGACATCCAGGATCACCAGATCGGGCAACTCATCCACCGCGATCTTCAGGGCCTGCTCGCCGTTCTCGGCCTCGATCACATCTAGACCCTCGGCGTGGAGGCTGAAGTCCAGGATATTGCGGATGTTGAGTTCATCGTCGGCGATCAGGATCCTGTTCAAGATGCGCTCCTTAATGAGGGAAAGTATTTCCGTCTCAATTGTGGACCGAGACCATGCCCCGCTGATCCAGACCCGGACGTACCAGGTCCAGATCCCCACCCGAGATTCCTTGCAGAGCTTCGATGCGTTGCCGCCGCTTCAAGGTTTCCCCGAAGAACACTTCGGCCATGCGGGGACAATACTTGTTGCCGATGCCCTTGCGGATTTCCGTCAGGGCCTCGTCCAGGGTCCGGGCCGGCCGCCAGGGACGGGGGTTCAACAAGGCCGCCAGGGTATCGGTCAGCCGGATCAGGCGCGCGCCCTGGGGAATGCTTTCCCCGGCCAGACCGTCGGGATACCCGCTGCCGTCATAGTTCTCGTGATGGTGCAGGACCAGCTGCCTTACCTTGGGCTCGGGCAAGAGGGGTTCGAGAATTTCCAACCCGGCCTGCACATGCTTGCGCACGAACGCCATTTCCTTATCGTCCAGCGGTCCGGGCCGGTTGAGCAGGTGGGGCGGGACGCAACTCATGCCTACATCGTAGAATTTGAGGGTGAACGCAAGGTTTTGCAACTCTTCCTCGCCCAGGAGAATCCTGCGTGCCGAAGCCAAACCGATTTCACGGCAAATATCGAGAGTGCTTTCCCGCGGCAGGTGTCCCACCGGGGTTATCGTGCGAAGGGAATCGCGGATGATCTCGAAATCCTCGGCCTGCGCCTGAAGGTTGTCGCACCCGTTCAACATGCGCACCAGGCGAGGACTCAGGGCTTCCAGCAGGACGCGATCGTCATCGTTCAGGGCCCTGCCGTCAAATCTGTTGTTGACGGCCAACACACCTACGGTCCCGTCATCCATTTGCA
This sequence comes from uncultured Fibrobacteraceae bacterium, assembly GCA_964545545.1. GTDB lineage: Bacteria > Krumholzibacteriota > Krumholzibacteriia > LZORAL124-64-63 > LZORAL124-64-63 > JAHJTW01. The sequence goes on from CAZJGK010000007.1 coordinate 48,961, forward strand.
GGGGAATACAGAGCAATGACGGCGTGGTGTAGCGGATCTCGTCGTTTTCCTGGCTGAATCCGATATCCGTGGCGACATTTTTGATGAGCAGGGATTGGCCACTGGTCCAGACCCGACCTGCGACCCCCACTCCCGGCCTGATGCGGACACTCTGAACAACCGAATCGGGCAAGCCGATGGCAGCCCTGATGCCCAGGTATTCGCCGTCCTCTGCGGGAGTCATGAGGGACACCACCTGCACGCCCATGCTCTCGGCAACCCAGTGCATGAGTCGTTGGATGAATTTTCCCGGTTCCACGGCCAGATGCAGTCCTGATTCGGAGGTCGTTTTCTGGTGCACGGGAGAGCGCCGCGGCAGCAGGACCGTGAACCTGGCCCCGTGAGGTTTGATGTTCTCGGCCCAGATGCGACCGTCGTGGTGTATGACGACATCGTGGCAAATGGCCAGGCCCAGACCCTGACCGTTGTGTTGGCGGGTTGCCGAGCCGTCCACCTGGTAGAAACGTTCGAAGATCCGTCCCAATTCTTCTTCCGGAATGCCGATCCCCGTATCCTCGACCACCATGCGCACAGCCGTGCCGGTTTCCTCCAGGGTGAGGCTGACCCGTCCCCCATCGCTGTTGAACTTGAAGGCGTTGCTGACCAGCTTGGCCAGCATCTGGTTGATCAGGGTGGGGTCCACCCCCAGGTGGATGCTTTCCGAGCTGACCGTGACCTCCAGCTCGATATCACGCTCGCGGGCCCTGCTGCGCCAACTGTCTTCCAGGTGCCTAAACAGCGACACCAGATCGGTCTCGGCCTGAACCAGGCCCGGCCGGCCGCTGTCCATCTCGTTGATTTCCAGGATGTCGTCGATGATTTCCGAAAGTTTGAGGCTCTCCTTGTGGATCACCGCGAGAAATTCATTCCGCTCGTTGTCGCTCATGGCATCCATGCGCCCCTGGAGGAGTTCCGTATAGGCAGAGATGCTCGTCAAAGGCGTCCGTAATTCATGGCTCACATTGGCGACGAAGTTGGCCTTCATCTCGGCCAGGCTGCCCAGTTTTTCCGAGGCGTTGGAGAGTTCCGCGTTGTTGCGCGCCAAGCGATCGTAGACCTGGGACGATTCCAGGGCAATGGCGCCCTGGTAGGCCAGAAATTCCAGCTGCCGAATGCGGACCTCATCAGGTATCCGGCCGCCGGCGGGGTCATCCATGGTCAAGTAGCCCAGGGTCTCGCCCGTGGGCGTGGTCAGCGGCGTTATCAACAGCCAGTCGTCCCGCCAGCGCTGCGTGGATATGTCCCCGTGCATGTTCAGGGCACGATCGCCCCGGTCCCTGTCCACAACGTAACAACTGCCATAGCGGCAGGCGGCCGCGCACATGCCGGCAAATTCCTCGCGCGCGACCTGGAGCCCGGTCAGCCCCCCGCTGCTGCCTTCACTGAGCCCGGCAAAACCCCGGGCCTCGAAAACACCCGTGGCCTCGGACCACAGGTAAAGCACGGCCTTGCCGAAACCGGTGAGGTCTCGCACGGCCACCGTGATCATGGTCGGCAGATCGGACAGGTTGCGCGTGGCGTTGAAGCGGGCACTGTCGGCCAGGATCTGTTCCAGCGTGTGCGAGCGGGAGGCATGGTCTTCCTTCTCGGCATGAAACGCGGCCAGTTTCCTGGTCAACCGCCGGACGGACATGAATCCCCACACGGCAAAGGCCGTGAAACCGACCAGGACGGCCACCACCGACAGCGGCACCTTCACCGTGCCGGGAACCCCCAGCAGGGTTCCCTGCAGGGAGGCGGTCCCCCCCACCAGGGCAAGTACCGTAGTCATGACCGCAACCAGTTTCATGGTTTAGACCATACCCGATCCGGCTTCCAGCAAAAGGCCGATCCGGGCCACCAGTTTGCCCACCGCAAAGGGTTTGCGCATGAAAAGGTTGGCGCCTGCGTCCTTCATCCTGGTCCGTGTATCCTCATCGCTTTTGGCCGACAAGGCCACGATGAGGGTCTGGGCATAACTGCGGTTGCGGCGGATAAGGCGCGTGGTGTCGATCCCGTCCAGCTTCGGCATCATGATGTCCATGATCACCACGTCCGGTCTGAACGAGGCCATCTTGTTCATGCAGTCGATGCCGTCCTCGGCTGTCAACACCCGGTGCCCTTCCTGGGAAAATGCCTGCTTGAGAAGACCGACCAGGGGCTTCTCGTCGTCCACGATAAGGATACGCGTAGCCTCGGACATTGCTACTCCTGGGTGTTGGGTTCGGGATTCCTGGGCCGGGCCTCATCCCGATCCTCGAGGGAATCCCGCCACTTGCCGAACATATTGACCACGGCCGGATCGAACTGGGTGCCGGCATGGGCCTCGATTTCAGCCCGGGCCGCAGCCGCAGCCAGACCCTTGCGAAAAGACCGGTCGGTGGTCAGGCTGAACCAGGCGTCAACAACCGCCAGGACCCTCGATCCCAGGGGAATTGCCTTTCCCATCAACCCGTCGGGATAACCCGATCCGTTCATCCACTCGTGGTGGTGCCGGATGATTTCCTCCACTTCCCGGTC
>CAZJGK010000007.1:51598-60284 GCA_964545545.1 uncultured Fibrobacteraceae bacterium
GCCGTGGGGATGCCCCGCCGACGCATGATGGTCAGGATCCGAATGGCCGTCAGGGTCTTTTCGATGCCGTCTTCCAGACGGGACAGGGCCGTGGCCGTGACCAGGGTCAGGATGCGGGCCTGATCCTCGTCCATCTGGCTGTAGGCTTTTTTCCCCTGGCGTCTGCCCATGATCACACAGCCCAGGGTCTTGCCGCGACGCACCACCGGCATCAGCAGCCAGGGCGAATCAGGGTGATGCGACGCCGCCAGCCAATCCAGGCCCCGGGTCAGCCCCCGCAGGGAAGCCCCCCTCATCACGGGTTGGGCGTCATCGAGAACCTGGGACCAGATGCGGTTCTCAGGCAGGGCAACCGGATCCGGAGACATCGGATCAAGCCCCAGTGCGCACACCGGCAACAGGCCACCCTGTCCATCCCGCAGGATCATGACCGCTTTGGGGGAATTTGTGAGTTCGGCCAGCAGACGCATGAAATTCACGACCAAGACCTGCAACCGGGCCGGATCGCCGTGCCGGGTCAGGTATGACGGCAGATCTTCCAACAGGACGGCTGCCTTGGGCAGAATGAAGGTGAATTCCGTCCCGCCGGCCGGCCGGGGAGCGACGGTGATGTGGCCTCCGTGCAGGTTGACGATGTGACGCGCGATGGACAGTCCCAACCCCGTGCCTTCAGGGGTGCCGCTGACCCGGTAGAACTCGTTGAAAATCCGCTTCATGTCCTCAGCGGGAATACCCGGCCCGTTGTCACACACCGACACGGCCACGGTCGAGGCCTCTTCGGTCATCCGCACCGTAATGGAGCCCCCCGGCGGCGTGTACTTGACCGCGTTGCCCACGAGGTTCACCAGCACCTGCCGGATCAGGTCGGCGTCGATATCCACCTTGGGCAAATACCGGGGCGCCTGAACGGACACTTTCTGCCGCTTTTCCTGGATCCCCGGCCCCAAAGAGCGCAAGGTCTCCCGCACCAGAGGTTCCAGATCCAACAGCTTCAGATCCAGGAGCTGGGATCCGAATTCCAGGCGGCTGAAATCAAGGATGCGGTTGATCATGCGCAAAAGGCGGTCGGCCTCCTGCTTGATGACCCCCAGGAATTCCGTGGCTTTGGAAAAATGCTCGTCGGTGATCCTGCTGAGCAGCACATCCGTGTAGGCGGTGATGGAGGTAAGCGGCGTCCGGAATTCATGGCTCGCCATGGCCACGAAACGGCCCTGCAACTGGTTGATGCGCCCCAGGACATGGGTTTCAGCGGTCACCTGGCGCAACCGGGTGCGCAGCGTGGCCGCCTCGGACCAGACCACGAGCAACGGCTCCATGACCGCGGTCATCCGGTGCAACTCGAGGGCACATTCCTGATTTCGCTCCCCAGCAGTATCAGGTTCCAGCACGACGAACAGCCCCAGCAGGGGGGCGCCGCGCAAGGTGATCCTGTCGGCCCACCAGGGATGATCGACCTCGAACATGGCTTCCGGGCTCGCCGAGACGCCGCCGCCGAAGGGTCCGCTGCCGCAGGCGGGCAAATGGCCGTTTTCTCCGTCGCCGGCCAGCACTTCCCAGCTTTGTTTTTCCCAGGCGCTGGAAACCCGAACCCAGCGTACCTCCGGGTCGCCGGGCCGCATCAGGGCGCAGTGAGTGCCGTGCCGATTCCAGCCGCTTTCGGGAAATCCATCCGCCTCGGGGTCCACCAGAACCGACACTCCGGTCACCTGGGGCAAGCCCACAAGGCCCGAAACCATTCCCTCCACCAGGTCCGCAAGCGACGGCAGGCGGTCCAGGTTTCGGCAACTGTCCAGCGCTACGGCCAGGGGATCCCGGCCACTTTGCTGCGCCTTGATGATCATGCCATGGCTAGACATGGAGACCTTTCTTCAAGGAATCCCAGTATGCCGATGCCGAGGAAACGATGAGTTCCCCCGGCGAATCGCCGCCCCTGCGCTCCCGCACGACCACGCTGAAGGGTTTGGATTTGCCGTAGCGCTTGAGTTCCGCCAAGGCGTCACTCAACTCGGCAGGGTGCGTGTAGCGGCCGATCATGTGATCGACCAGGGCAACGGTCAGGGTGATCAGCGGGAACCGCGTCGATTTTCCGTTGCGCCCGTCGACGACCAGGTAACCCCGTTTAAGATCTTCCTGATCGTGAAGGTCCCCCGCTCCATGATCAAATTCATCGATGATATGCTGGGCCAGTCCTTCGGACCCCTGGGCCTCGGTGACGACCACGAAATCATCTCCCCCCACATGGCCCACGAAATCCCGCTGGGAGCCGAATTTCTGGGTGCAGCCGACCAACACGCCGGCCAGGAAGGAGATGGCGCGATCACCCCGTGAATAGCCGTAGTAATCGTTGAAACTCTTGAAGCGGTCGATGTCGATGTACATCAGGCCGAAATCCTTGCCCTCGTTCAAACGGCCCTTGATTTCCCGCTCGATGGCCCGGTTGCCCGGCAGACCCGTCAGGGGATTGGCCTCGCGTTCGCGCCGGGTCGTTTCCAGCAGGTTGGTCACCCGCAGCAGAAGTTCGTCCTGCTGGAACGGCTTGATGATATAATCGTTGGCGCCCCCGCGCAGACCCTGGACCCGGTCGGTGACATCACCCTTGGCCGTCAACATGATGACCGGCAGGCGGGCCGTTTCATACCCGGCACGAATGATTTCCAGGACGGCAAAACCATCCATGCCCGGCATCATGACATCAAGCAGCACAAGATCCGGCTGAAAACCAGCCACCACCTTCCAGGCCTCTTCGCCGTCTGCGGCGGTTTGGACCTCGAATCCCTCTTGTTCAAGCAGGAAATGCAGGATTTCTCGGATATGCGGATCGTCATCCGCAACCAAAATTCGTGCCTTTTCGGACATTTCTTTCCTTTTGGTTGGGCGAGAATTTTTGAATTGGTCCATGTCCGGGCCGTTGTTGATCAAGGCCCCGCAAGCTTTATGCCATGGTTTGGATGGAGTTATCGCCAGCTGGAGAGGGGCGCGCGGGCAAAACTGTCCAGATCGAAGGTGTCACGGAGGCCGGCCGCCAGATGATGGTATCCGGCCAGGGCGATCATGGCCGCGTTGTCCATGCAATACATCTGGCGCGGAGGGGTAAAATGCAACCCTCGGCGGTCGGCTTCGCTCTGGACACGCTCGCGCAGCCAGCCGTTGGCGGATACGCCGCCGGCCAGATAAACCGCCGGCACACCGTACCGTTCAGCCTGGGCGAACAACTTGCCGGCCAGAACATCCACGATGGCGTCTTGCAGATCGCGGCAAACATCGCTGATATCCCTGTCCGACAGAGGTCGCGGCAAGGCATCGATAACCAGCCTGACGGCCGTCTTCAGACCGCTGAAGCTGAACACGGGGCGGGGATCCTTCAACAATGGTCGCGGCAGCTTGAACCGTCCCGGCGTGCCGTCCCGGGCCAGGCGGTCGATGTGCGGGCCACCGGGATAGGGCAGGCCCATGAGCTTGGCCGTCTTGTCGAAAGCCTCGCCCGCGGCGTCGTCCAGGGTGCCGCCCAGCCGTTGGTAGCGCCCGATTTCCGGCATGTGGATCAACTCGGTGTGTCCACCCGACACCACCAGCACGATCGCGGGCAGAACCATCTTTCCGGTCAGACCGTTGGCCAGGATGTGCCCTTCGAGGTGATGGATGCCCACCAGCGGCAGGCCGGCGGCCAGGCTCAGCGCCTTGCCCGTGGAAAGCCCGACCAGCAGAGCGCCGATCAGTCCGGGACCGGCCGTCACCGCCACCCCGTCCAGATCCTTGAGGGCGAGATTTTCCTGCTTGAGCAGCACGTCGACCAGGGGCAGCAGATTCACCAGATGCGCGCGCGAAGCCAGTTCCGGCACGACCCCACCAAAATGGTCGTGCAAATCGACCTGGGAGGAAATCAGGTTGGCGGCGCGGCATGTGGCGCTGTCATAGACCGCCACGCTGGTGTCGTCGCAGGAGGTCTCGATGCCGAGGACTTTCATGGCGCCGCTCATGCCCCTCCTAGCCTGGGCGGCCAGATGGCCTCACGCAGGCCTGCGTCTGCGCTGGCGATTTTTTCCAGGTCCTCGAATACCGGTCCCATGGCCGCGGCCACTTCCCGCACCAGCACCGCGCGCGAACTCCGACCCACCGCGGCAAGGGTGCCGGCCCGGCCGTGCACATAGGCGCCCAGCAGGGCGGCGGCCGGCGCGCCAATCCCCTGGGCCAGCAGACCGCCGATCAGACCGGTCAGCACGTCGCCGGAACCCCCGCGGGCCAGGGCGTCATCGCCGGAGGGATTCAGAAACACCCGACCGTCAGGCATCGCGACCAGCGAGGGGCTGCCCTTGAGCATGACCACGGCGTTCCAGGCGGCGGCGGCTTGCGCCGCAATTTTGAAGCGAGCGGATTCGACCTCTTGCGTGGAGATCCCCAACAGCCGGCCCATTTCCCCCGGGTGAGGGGTCAGCACGACGTTGCCGTGGGCAAAATGCGGGGTCTGACCCGCCCGGGACCAGGCTCCCAGACCATCGGCGTCCACCACCAGGGGCAGGGTGCACGCGGATTGCATGCCCATGGCCCAGGCGTCGGTGGCAGGTTCCGCGTCCAGGCCCGGCCCCACGGCCACCGCGCTTTGACCCTCGGTGAGGTTTTCCCAGATCGGAGTCGCCGGGGGCAGGATGGTGCCAGTGGCGGTCTCATCCATGGTGCGCACCAGGATCTCGGGCAGGGCCGCGCGCAGGGGAACCTCCAGGGATTGGGGGACGGCGAGGGTTACCAGGCCGGCGCCCGAGCGCAGAGCGCCCAAGGCCGCCAGGTGGGCGGCGCCCCCGAAGCGGCGTGAGCCGGCCACCAGCAGGACCTTGCCGCAACGATACTTGTGGGTAAATGTGGGCCGGGCCGGCAGCAACGCCGCATACTCCTGCTCGTCCAGATAATGATGATCCGGAGCATGGCGCGCACAGATTTCCCCGGGAAAGCCGATGTCCACGACGACAATTTCGCCGGTGAAATCCCGGCCCGGGGCCAGCAGCAGGCCCAGCTTGGGCATCTGAACGGTGATGGTCAGATCGCAGGCCACGGCCACAGGATTGACCTCGCCCGAATTTCCGTTGACCCCCGAGGGGATATCCAGGGCCACGCACGGCATGCCCAGATCGTTGACGGCGCGGAACAGATCGGCGTATCCGGCGCGCAGGGGCGGCGTGACGCCCGTGCCGAAGACCGCGTCCACGAGCACCGCGGCCGCGTCGGCATATTCCTCCAGCACCTCGGGCCAGGCGGCCGGGTCGGTGGCCACGATGATGTTCACCCCGGCGGGCAACAGCTCCAACTTGCCGCGGGCCGTCTCGGTGAGCGTCTCCGGTGCGGCCAGAAGCATGACGGTCGTGGGCACACCTTCCTGCTGGAGCTTGCGCGCGACAACCAGACCGTCACCGCCGTTGTTGCCCTTGCCGCAGAGCACCAGCACGCCGCCCTCGGCCTCCTCGTGCTCCAGGAAATCCAGCAGGATCTCGCTCATGGCGAGGCCCGCGCGTTCCATCAACTCGCTGCCGCTGGTGCCTGCAACGATGGTGTCACGGTCGATGAGCGCCATTTGTCCCGCCGTACAAACTCTCATAACTGCCCTCCCGCGAGGGGTTTTGGCCCCAGGCCTGCGTTCAGCTTGTCCAGAATGTCCAACAATTGCATCATGTCTTCGGCCACGAAATCGGGTTCGGTGGTGTCTGCGCCTGACTTGGTGGCGTACTTGGAATATTGATCGCCATAACGGGCGTACACCGTGTGCAGACCCGCGTTGCGGCCGCCCAGGATGTCCCGCTCGCGCCAGTCGCCCATGACCAGCGCCCGCGCGGGGGAAACACCCAGTTTTTCGAGCGCCATGCGGAAGGGTTTGGGGTCGGGCTTGTGGACGCCGGTGTCGTCTATGGTCAGCACAAGATCGAACGTGTGCTGAAGACCCAGCGCCACCAGCCGCAACCAGGCCTCGAAGCGGGGCGCGTCGCTGACCACAGCCAGTTTGTAGCCCTGCTTGATCAGGTGGTTCAACACCATTTGGCAATGAGGATACAACACCAGCGAGCTGTCCCGCGCCCGGCGATAGGCCACCACGGCGGAGGCCAGAATACGGTCGTCGACCCGCCCGATGGTTTGCTCCAGAAAGATATTGAACACCCGCTGGTACTCGATGCCGCGATCCTTGTAGATGGCAAACAGGTCCGTGACCGCTGCTTCGCGGCTTACCGGCAGACCGGCATCGATCATGGCGTCCACAGCCTCGATGATGCTGCGCTCCTTGGCGCGCATGAAATCGGTCAGGGTATTGTCGAGATCGAAAATCACCGCGTCGATCAAACGTCCAGCCACGATCCACCATCCTTTGACAGAGCCTGTGGACAATATTAACCTCAACGGGTCCCGATTGCACAATCGATCTGATGACCAATCTTCAACCCGGCGGCCCCATGGACAATCTTCCCGACTTATATCTTCTGCCCGAAGAACCCGGGCTGTGGGCCCAGTGGGGCCGGCTACGCATACTGTGGCTGATCCTGCTGCTGGGCGCTGGCAATTTCTTTTTCCAGAGCCTGGCCTTCCTGGTCACCGGAGGATTGTTCTGGCCCGTGCTGGCCGGAGCCATCCTGGGTGTGCTGGTTCCCCTGGGCATCATCTTCGTTCGCCACGGCTTCGACCTGCGTCGTGATCTGCGGCTGGGACCCGTCTCCCCGGGCTTGCTGATCGCCGCCTTGCTGCTGGCGCTGGCCGCCCTGGCGCCCACATCGCTGCTGGCCGAGCTTTCCTTGCGGTTGCATCCGCCGGATCCCAAGTGGATCAAGTTCTTCAGCGACAACCTGCAGAACTCCCCAGGCCAGATCGCCCTGGCGACGGCCGCCGGAGTCGTCCTGGCGCCCCTGGTGGAGGAAATCATCTTCCGCGGCCTGCTCCAGCGCCTAGTGGCCCGCACCTGGGGACCCTGGCCGGGCATCATGATTTCAGCCCTGATCTTCGGCCTGGTCCACGGCGAACCCTGGTTCCTGTTCGGCTTAATCGGCGTGGGGCTCGTGCTGGGTTTTCTGTTCGAAGCCACCGGTTCCCTGAGCCTATGCTGGGCTGCTCACGCCCTGCACAACGCAGTCTCCCTGGTGGTCATGTTCAGCGGCAAGAATTCCTCCCTGCAGCCCTCGTCTCTTGGTTTTCAGGATTGGGCGCTGGCGGGCGGATCGCTGGTGGTGCTGGTCGGACTGGGATGGTGGTTATGGAAGAGGAGCGGACACCTCGATCGCGGCGAGATCCTTTTATAAACCGCGTAGAGGGTGCTTTCGTCTTCAATCGATTCGTGTTCCAGCCGGCGGGCGGGTCATTCCCGCGACCTGAATTCCGTTGACGGTTTGGCCGTGTGATCTAACATGGTGATTCAATCATTCCAGGAACCATAATTCGAGATCAAAGGATATTGTTTTGCTGAAACCTGAAGTCGAATTTCTTGCATAACGGAGTGCGAAATGGGGAAGTGGCGAGCGTGCCTCCCCGCGGATCCCGTCATGGCTTGCAACGAGATCTCCTGGCCGGGCATCATCTGGACCTGTTCCTCGTCAGTGCCGTTTGCACCGTCCTGCTGATCCGATTCTCCCTTCATTTAACCGGCTATCCCACTGTGGGCGGAAGTCATCTGCACATTGCGCACATGCTCTGGGGCGGCCTGCTCATGTTGGCCGCCCTCATCGTCCTGCTCGCATACCTCGGACGGCGCAGCCGGCAGTACGCCGCCTTCCTGGGTGGGGTGGGATTCGGCACCTTCATCGACGAAGTGGGCAAATTCCTCACCCACGACAACGACTACTTCTACAGGCCCGGCGTTGCGGTCATTTACGTGATATTCGTGCTGTTCTACCTGGTGGCGCGTTCCCTGATTCGACGGCGCCCCAGCCATGTGGAGTACCTGGTCAACGCCCTGCAGGAAGTCGGCGAAGTGGCCGCAGGGGATCTGGATCGGGAAGAGCGCGACCGCGCCCTGGGTTATCTGGCTCGCGGGCGCCAGGGTGATCTCGTGGTCGCGACCTTGCGCGACCTCCTGCGGCGGAGCGACTTGATCGAGGTAGAAAGTCCGGGACGCCTGGCAACCTGGCGTCGGAGAATCCTCGCCGGCTACAAGCATTTGGCGGTCTCGAGGCAATTCACGCGTGGCCTGGTGATGTTCTTCATCGCCCAGCTCACGGTCAAACTGGTCTACCTTGGTGTCATGTGGTTCGGCCAGCGCGCGCCCCACCACCTCCTGCTCCGTCTGCAGAACCCCTGGTCCGTTACACCCGATGGCTCTGCTTTCTCGGCCAGTCTGCTGCTCGCCGCTTCGCTTTTGCAGATCGTCTTCGTATCCCTGGGTCTGATCAAGCTCAAGAAATCACGCCTCGACGCGTTCCACATGTTCCAGCGCTCTATCCTGGTATCGATCTTTTTCAGCCAAGTGTTGCTTTTCTACCGTGACCAGTGGGGCGGCTTGATCGGCCTGGGTTTCAATGTGCTTCTATTCGCCGCGCTGAGATTCATGATTGGTTCCGAACAGACCTGAGCCGGGACGACCGGACAACGAGACCGGACGCTCACCGGGCCTGTTCCAGGCACGATGTCCCGCCTCTACCCCGGCAGTTCGTAGCACACCACCTCGTGCGGCCCGTGGTCGGCATCGTCCTCGTCGGAGTCGGTCCCTCCGGACTGTATCATCATC
>CAZJGK010000008.1:0-59571 GCA_964545545.1 uncultured Fibrobacteraceae bacterium
CAACAGCTGGCCCGACAATGTGAACCTCGACAAGGCGCGGCGGCTGCTCTGGCCGATCAAGCAAAAGTACGGCCGGAAAATCTCCTGGGCCGACTTGATGATCCTGGCGGGCAACTGTGCCCTTGAGTCCATGGGATTCAAGACTTTCGGCTTCGGCGGCGGGCGCGTCGACATCTGGGAACCGGAAGAAGACATCTACTGGGGAAACGAGACCGAGTGGCTCGGCGACAAGCGCTACTCCGGTGAGCGGGACCTCGAGAATCCCCTGGCGGCGGTGCAGATGGGCCTGATATATGTGAACCCCGAAGGGCCGAACGGGAAACCCGATCCGGTCGCCTCGGGCATCGATGTCCGCGAGACCTTCGCGCGCATGGCCATGAACGACGAAGAGACGGTCGCGCTGGTTGCGGGCGGGCACACGTTTGGCAAGTGTCACGGGGCGGGCCCTGCCACCCATGTGGGCCCCGAACCCGAGGCCGCTCCCCTCGAGCAGCAGGGTCTCGGTTGGAAGAGCAGTTTCGGCCGCGGCAAGGGTAAAGATACCATCAGCAGCGGGATCGAGGGCGCCTGGAAGCCCAACCCGACTCAATGGGACATGGGCTATCTGAAGGTGCTGTTCAAGTATGATTGGGAACTGGTCAAGAGCCCGGCCGGGGCGAACCAGTGGCTGGCCAAGGACGTGGACGACGAGGACATGGTGGTCGATGCGCACGACCCGTCCAAGAAGAACCGGCCCATGATGACCACCGCGGACCTCTCGCTGCGCTTCGACCCCATTTACGAGAAGATCGCGCGGGGCTACCTGAAAGACCCGGCGAAATTCGCGGACGCCTTTGCCCGCGCGTGGTTCAAACTGACCCACCGGGACATGGGACCCCGTTCCCGGTATCTCGGCCCGGAGGTTCCCGACGAAGATCTCATCTGGCAGGACCCTGTGCCCGCCGTCGACCACAAGCTGATCGGCGCGAAGGACATCGCGGAACTCAAGAAGAAGATCCTCGCTTCCGGACTGTCCGTTTCCCAGCTGGTCTCGACGGCTTGGGCGTCGGCGTCCACGTTCCGCGGCTCCGACAAGCGCGGGGGCGCGAACGGGGCGCGCATTCGTCTTGCGCCGCAGAAGGACTGGGAGGTCAACCAACCGGCCAAGCTGAAGACCGTGATGAAGACCCTTGATGGCATCAAGAAGGAGTTCGACGCCGCGCAATCGAGCGGCAAGATAATCTCGCTCGCCGACCTGATCGTCCTGGGTGGATGCACGGGTGTCGAGCTGGCGGCAAGGAATGCCGGGCACAAGGTGACCGTGCCGTTTGCGCCGGGACGCACGGACGCGTCGCAGAAGCAGACCGACGTGGCGTCGTTCGCTGTCCTCGAACCGTTGGTGGACGGGTTCCGCAACTTCTTCAAGGCAAAATACAGCGTTCCGGCGGAGAAAATGCTGGTCGATCGGGCGCAGTTGCTGACGCTGACCGCGCCGGAAATGACGGTGCTCGTCGGCGGCCTGCGTGTCCTTGGCGCCAATTGCGGGAAGTCCAAGCACGGTGTTTTCACCAAACAGCAGGAGACGCTCACCAACGACTTCTTCGTTAACCTGCTAGACATGGGCACCCAGTGGAAGGCGACCTCGGCCGACGAAGACGTGTTCGAAGGAAGCGACCGCGCAACGGGCAAGGCCAAGTGGACCGCTAGCCGCGTCGACCTGGTCTTCGGCTCGAACTCCCAACTCCGGGCGCTCGCGGAGGTTTACGCCAGTGCAGACTCCCAAGTGAAGTTCATGCACGACTTCGTGGCCGCTTGGAACAAGGTCATGAACCTTGATCGCTTCGATCTGATTTGATCGCAACGGACGGGCCAGGGGAGGAAATTGAAATAATGGCACCGGGGATCTCCCGTGGGCGACCCCGGGCCTCACCCTGCCCGGAGGCGCCGCCGCTGAGAGAATCCGGCGTGCTGGAGCAGAATCGGCCCAATCCCTCCAATCCGGCGCCGTTGATCGGTTTCTACCTCAAGCAATCCGGTCCGGTCAAGCTTCAGGTCTTCCACCTGGAAGAGGCCTTGAGCGCCGTGGCCAAGAGGGCCATCTGCACGCAGGGGGTGTTGGCATCAAAAAAGGAGGACCTGCGCTCGTAGGTCCTCCTTGGGGCGACAAGATGGCGGTTACCGGAACAAGGACTTCACCTCTCCCCAGCTCTTGGCCTCGTTGCCCACGACAGATTCGGTGGACCAGGTATCGATGACGACCTCATCGATGCTGGTAAAAGGCGGCAGGTCCAGATAAACGTACTCCATGTTGGGATTGGGTTGGATCTGCCAATACTCCACAAAGTGATGGGCATCCACGTTTATCCTGTTCATGAAGTAGCCGATGTACGGATCGGGCCACTGGAGGCTTTCATCGGCTCCCTCCACCGCGGAAACATAAGGCGGCAGGTCCTGGGACGTGTAGGTCACCTGAACCCAGACGTGTTTGTAGGGGAAGGGATCGACCCAATTGTTCAGGAAAAAGGCGAGTTGTCCTGATGCGGCCTGTGTATAAAGGGCACCCGTCGAACTCCAGAAAACGACGGCAATGTCCCGGTGGGTGTGTGTCTGGGCCGTGAACAATTGGTGGATTCCGTCACCTACGCTGTTGACCAAGTCCGGGTAGATGTCCCCAGCGCCTGGATCGTTCGTGAATTCCCAGTAGGCGGTGTAGGACAGCGGGTCCCCCCGGAAATCCGGCGGCATGAAGTCTTCAGCCAAGAGTGGAGAAACAAAAACAAACACCAACAATGAGGCAAGGATCAGCAATAGAAAGCGCTTCATAACATTCCCCCTTTTTGAACATGAGCGCTGGATTAGAATCATATCTGAAATAATCACCATTTGTCAATGACAATTCCTCTATTCTTCTGGTTGTGCCCCGGAAATAACCTTCATGAATCATTCGGGCTCAGGGCGTCACGCTCAATGAGGAGTATTCTCCAAACCCGTGGAGACTATTCTGCGGTCGGCCGCCCGCCGGGTCTCTCTCCGGTCTCCGTTTGACTCCCTGTGCCGGGGATAATTGAAGGCATCGTAGCGCCTTATGAGATTTCTGCCTGAGCCGGCAATGCAAAGCGTGGTAATTGCTACATAAGCTCGACGCGGATGATGAAGATGATAGAGCGGATACAGGCGGGGGGGGCCAGGGATTTTGAACCAAGGGGCATCGCATGACACGTCATGAAAGCGAATCAGAAGACGTTCGCCTTCCGCGGACGGAGCCGCTGGTCGACCTCGTGTGCGGGATGAAAGTCAGTCCAGATGGCGAATACCACGCGGAGCGTGATGGCGTGGAGTTTCATTTCTGCTCCACGAATTGCCTGGCCAAGTTTGAAGCGGCCCCGCAACACTTCCTCGCCCCGCACGCGGCTCAGTTGAAAGAGGCGGCAACGGGCGCCATCTACACGTGCCCTATGCATCCCGAAGTCCGGCAGGAGGGGCCCGGAAATTGTCCGAAGTGCGGCATGGCCCTGGAGCCGGCGGAATTCGACGCGGCCGACGACAATCCCGAGCTGAAGTACATGTCTCGGCGTTTTTGGTTCGCGGTGGCACTGACCGCCCCGCTGGTTGTCATCGCCATGGGCGATTTGCTCCCGGGTCGGCCCATCTCGCAACTCCTGTCAATCAGGGCCCGTACGATTATCGAGTTCGTCCTGGCAACGCCCGTTTGCCTGTGGTCGGGGTGGCCGTTCTACGTCAGGGCCGTTCAGTCGGTGAGAAGCCGCAACCTCAACATGTTCACGCTGATCGGCCTGGGGGTGAGCGTGGCCTACCTCTACAGTCTGGTCGCTGCCTTGTTTCCGGGCATTTTCCCTGCATCATTCCGGGAGGATGGCAAGGTCGCTGTCTACTTCGAGGCGGCAGGAGTGATTGTGACCCTCATCTTGCTCGGGCAGGTCCTGGAGTTGCGCGCACGCGGCCAAACGAGCCAAGCCATCAAGAAGCTGCTGGGAATGCAGGCAAAGACGGCTCGTCGCCTCGAGGAGGACGGAACCGAAGCAGATGTCCCCCTGGATACCGTGCGCGTAGGGGATCGACTGCGTGTGCGCCCGGGCGAAAAGATTCCTGTCGATGGTGTTTTGCTTGAGGGCTCCAGCTCCGTCGACGAATCGATGGTCACCGGAGAGTCGATCCCGATTGAGAAAAACGTCACTGATCAGGTCATCGGCTCCACCGTCAATGCCAACGGCAGCTTTGTCATGCGGGCGGAAAAGGTTGGCGCAGAGACGCTTCTGGCAAGGATCGTGGCGATGGTTTCCGAAGCACAACGGAGCCGGGCTCCGATCCAGAAGCTTGCCGACGTCGTCGCCGGCTATTTCGTCCCCACGGTCTTTATCATTGCGGCCATCACGTTCGTCGCGTGGTCCCTTTTCGGACCCCAGCCGCGCATGGCCCATGCGCTCGTCAATGCCGTCGCCGTGCTCATCATCGCCTGCCCGTGTGCCCTTGGGTTAGCGACACCCATGTCCATCATGGTGGCGACAGGCAAGGGCGCCGGCATGGGCATCCTGTTCAAGAACGCCGAAGCCATCGAGGTCCTGCGGAAGGTTGATACGCTTGTCGTTGACAAGACCGGTACGCTCACCGAGGGCAAGCCCAAACTCGTAGGTGTAACCGCAGCTTCGGGTGTTGACGAGGCGGACCTCCTGCGCCTCGCCGCGTGCCTTGAAAATGGGAGTGAGCACCCCCTGGCTGAGGCCATTGTCAAGGGAGCTCAGGAACGCGGTGTCGAGCTGACAACCGCGAAGAATTTTGAATCCATAACGGGTAAAGGGGTAACCGGCCGTGTCGACGGCCGGGATGTCGCCCTCGGCAATCGCGGAATGATGGACGGTCTTGGCATCGATCCCGGTGAGTTCGCAACGCGCGCCGAGAATCTCCGTCGGGACGGACAGACGGTGATGTTCGTGGCGGTCGATGGCCAGGCGGCAGGAATCGTGGGTGTGGCCGACCCCATCAAGGACAGCACACCCGAAGCCATCGGGGCCCTGCATGACGAGGGCATTCGGGTCGTGATGCTCACCGGCGACAGCAAGACCACCGCCCAGGCGGTCGCCCGCAAACTCGGCATCGATGAGGTCATGGCCGAGGTGCTCCCCGACCAGAAGGCCGATGCGGTCAAGCGGTTCCAGGCCGAAGGTCATGTGGTGGCGATGGCGGGCGACGGCATCAACGACGCGCCCGCACTCGCCCAGGCCCAGGTCGGCATCGCCATGGGCGCAGGAACGGATGTGGCGATGGAAAGTGCGAGCGTCACCCTCGTAAAGGGCGATTTGCGTTCCATTGTCCGGGCGCGGAGGCTAAGCCGCAGCACGATGAAAAACATCAAGCAGAATTTGTTCTTTGCCTTCGTGTACAACTCCGCGGGTGTGCCGATTGCGGCCGGTGTCTTGTACCCGTTCTTCGGTCTGCTGCTGAGCCCGATCATCGCCGCGGCCGCCATGAGCTTCAGTTCCGTATCGGTGATCAGCAACGCACTCCGGCTCCGGGGTGCCAAGCTGTGAAGAGACCCGGAAAAAACGAGGATGAATCATGCAGTGTTGGTTAGGAGGAGAGCACATGGGATGGATGGGAACCTGGTGGATTATCGGCATCCCCTTGGCCGTAGTTGTGATCTGGGCACTGGTCAGAGCGCCGCGCGGTCCAGGAGAACGGATTGGGCCGAGCGAGTCGTCTCAGGAAATCCTGCAGCGCCGCTATGCAAAGGGCGAGATTGACCGCGAGACCTACCACAGGATGCTAAACGATCTCAAAGGCTGAGCGGATGGCACAACCTAAATAATTGCCATTCGCCAGGCAGGAATGTATGGTATTTCATACATCCTGGATCCAACCTGGAGGTCGCCATGTCCCTCGCGCGCAAACAAGCCCTCATCCAATGTGCCGGCTGCTGGTCGCTTTGATCATCATGCCCGGATTCCTCCTGAATATCGTCTTATCGTCGCTGTCATCCAGGGGCAGCAAGAAGGGGGATCTGGACGAGCGGGATGAAGCCATCGCGCTCCGGGCGTCGCAAATGACCTTGATTATCCTTGCCTTGGTGGTCTATGGCTAAGGCCCGCATCAGCAACCGGGTAAAGGTCCTGCGGGAGGCCACCGGCATCACCCAGTCGGCCCTGGCCAAACGTTGCGGATGCACGCGGCAGACCATCATCATGCTTGAACAGGAGCGGTATGTGCCCTCGCTGTCGCTGGCCTTCGCCGTGGCGCAGGCGTTCGACGCCTGCATCGAGGATGTCTTTGCGCCAAAGGTCTGAGGCGAGGGAAAACACGACCGGGCAAAGGCTGGAGTGCCCCCGGAAAAGTTCATTACCATGAAAGCGAGAAAACATGATGCGTTCGAAATGGTTGGTCCTGTCGGCGGCATTCCTGGCCCTGGCGGCGTGGTCGGGAAACCTGTGCGCGAAAACGGCGGAAACCACCCCCGAAATGACCGCCCTGGTCATCGTCGATATCCAGGAGTTCTACTTTCCCGGCGGCGCCCTGCCTCTGGTCGGGCCCGAAGAAGCGGCGGCCAATGCCTCGCGGCTGCTGGCGCAGTTCCGTGCGCGGGGATTGCCCGTGGTTCACGTCGGACACAACGCCTCCAGCGGCAAAGCTTTTCATGCCGATGTCATGCCCATCCAGGGGGAGAAGATTATCTACAAGGATGAGGTGAATGCGTTCAAGGGCACCGACCTGGAGGCCTATTTGAGGGCGCGGGGAGTCACCCGGCTGGTGATCTGCGGCATGCAGACCCATATGTGCGCGGAAGCGATCGTCCGCGCCGCCGCCGACCGGGGATTTGAGGTCGTCATGATCGGGGACGCCTGCGCTACCCGGGATCTGACCTACGGTGGCCGTACCGTCGCCGCGGCCGATGTCCACGCCGCGACCCTGGCCACGGTGGACCGGTATTATGGCAAGGTCATGACCACGGACGCGTTCCTGGAGCAGCTGGCGGCAGCTGGCCAGTAAGGCCATGGTGCCAAACAGGCCCTTCGGCTAGACAACGGGATCTCATGCTGTTTTTTTGTCGTTCACTCATCTCATTGTTTGTTCGGAAACCGCACTTAGTGTATAATAGAGTTGTTCACCCGCTATTTTGAGGACGAGGAGGGTCGCTGGTTCATGAGCAAGAGGACCGCAACATCAATTCGAGGCATGGCTCTGGCCATCCTCATGGTCGTTGGTTTGGCCGCCCCCGTCTTCGCTACCTACGCCCTCGTATGGTCCGACGAATTCAACGGCAGCAGCCTGGATCTCGACAACTGGACCGCCACCGTTGGCAATGGGTGCCCGAATCTTTGCGGCTGGGGCAACAACGAACTTGAATATTACCGAAATGAAAATGTGACGGTGACCGGCGGCAACCTGGTCCTGACATCCCGCGCCGAATCCTACGGCGGCAGCAGTTTCACCTCCGGCAAGGTCACCACCAGCGGCAAGCAGTCATTTCTTTACGGCAAGATCGAAATGAGGGCCAAAATCCCCACGGGCGGGGGCATGTGGCCCGCCTTTTGGATGATGCCCCAGGACGATGTCTATGGGAGCTGGGCCGCCAGCGGCGAGATCGACATCATGGAATCCGCCAACAACACGACTTCGGTCGGCGGCGCACTCCATTACGGCGGCACCTGGCCGGACAATACCTCCACGAGCGCTTCCTATTCCCTGGGCGGAGCGAATTTTGCCGACGATTTCCACATTTATGCCGTCGAATGGGAGCCCGACGCCATTCGCTGGTATGTGGACGGGCAGCTCTTTGCCACCCGCACCAGTTCGCAGTGGTACACCAACACCGCGCCGGGGAACGCACGCGCTCCCTTCGACCAGGATTTCTACATCATTTTAAACACCGCCGTCGGTGGTTATTACACCGGCTGCACGAGTTCAAGCTGCATCACGGCGAGCCTGCCCCAGCAGTTCCTCATCGACTATGTCAGGGTTTACCAGGACATCGAGGACGTGGCGCCGACCGTTGCGATCACCGAGCCCGCTCCGGACGCCAATCTCCCCGCGGGCGACATCACCATCAACGCGACCGCCTCGGATGCCGACGGTTCCGTGGCGAGGGTCGAATTCTACAACGGCGCGACCTATCTCGGTGAAGACACGACTTCACCCTACACCTACACCTGGACCGCGGTCGCCTCAGGGTGCTATGAGATCGTCGCCAAGGCCATCGACAATCTCGGTGTCTTCAGCACCGACTCTGTTGACATCACCGTCGGGGCGGGTTGCGGCCAGGCCCCGTATCTGGGCACCCCCTTTGTCCTGCCGACCAGGATCCAGGCTGAAGATTTCGACATCGGCGGCGAGGGCATCGCCTACCACGATACCGACGCGGGCAATAACGGCGGGCAATACCGCCTCAACGAAGACGTCGACATCGAAGTGTGCACCGATGCAGGCGGTGGTTACAACACGGGGTGGACCGAGGCCGGCGAATGGCTGGAATACACTGTAGATGCCCCGATAGCAGGACAATACACCGTTGATACCCGCGTTTCGTCACTGTCCACAGGCGGGACCTTCCACCTGGAGTTCAACGGCATAGACAAGACCGGCGCGGTCACGGTACCGGTTACCACCGGCTGGCAAACATGGACCACCGTTTCGTCGACGGTAACACTTGAGGCCGGCGTTCAGGTCATGAGATTCCTCGCGACCACGGATGGATTCAATGTCAATTACTTCGATATCCTGGGGGACTCCTCCGGGGTCCTGCCGGGTCTGCCGGCGTCGGGGTACGCGTTGCATCCGTGTTACCCGAATCCCTTCAATCCCCTGACCACCATCAGCTACGACGTGCCCGATCCGGTCACCGTCACTCTGACCATCCATGACCTGGCCGGCAAATTGGTGAAAACACTGGTTGCCTCCCAAACCGTGGACGCCGGGCGCCACGAAGTTGTCTGGAATGGTCGCGACAATCGTGGGCGCATGGCCGTGTCCGGCGTTTATTTCTATCGTCTCGAGGCCGGTTCCTTCAGCGAAACCAGGCGCATGACCCTGGTGAAGTGATTTTCAAGCGCATGGACCAAACTGTGCGGGAATGAATATTCAAAACGCTTCGTGAAGCGGGAGTATTTTACTCCCGTTGACACTCAAACCCAATAATGTTAAGCTATTGTCCTGTTCGGCCTCAATTTTTTTGAATCCAGCTATTTCCTGAGAACAAGCGCTGAAAAGGGAATTCCCGAGCCCACGCGGTTCTGTCGGGGAAAAAGAAGACAAAAAAGACCTAAAAAGAAGGTTCCTCATGATCGGTAACTCCCTACTCCATTACGAGATCACGGCCCAGATCGGCAAAGGAGGCATGGGCGAAGTGTATCGGGCGCGGGATACGAAACTGGGCCGGGATGTGGCGCTTAAGATCCTGCCGGAGGAGCTGAGCGGCGACCCGGAACGCGAGGCCCGGTTCCAGCTTGAGGCACGCGCCCTGGCCAGCCTGCAGCATCCCAACGTGGCTTCGGTATACGGTTTCGAAGAAATTGAGGGTACGCGTTTCCTGGTGATGGAGTTGATCAGCGGCCGGGAATTGACCGCCCGCATGGAGGCCGGCCCCGTGTCGGTGGAGGAAACCCTCAACATAGCACGCCAGATCGCCGCCGGTCTGGAAGCGGCCCACGAGACCGGTATCGTCCACCGTGATCTCAAGCCGGCCAATATCATGGAAACCGATGGGGGCGAGGTGAAGATCCTGGATTTCGGTCTGGCGCAGGCCTGGTTCGGCGATGACGGCATCAAGCAGAATTCCGGCACCGGGCCCACCATGACCGCCGCCTTGACCCAGATGGGCACGGTCCTCGGCACGGCGGCCTACATGAGCCCGGAGCAGGCGCGCGGCAGCAATGTCGACCGCCGCACCGATATCTGGGCCTTCGGCGTGATCCTCTTTGAAATGCTGACCGGCAAGCAGCTGTTCAAGGGCGAAACCATCAGTGACACCCTGGCGGCGGTGCTGCGCGCCGAGCCGGCCTGGGATGAATTGCCCGTGGCCGAAGCGCCCGAGTTATGCCGTCTCATCGAGCGCTGTTTGGAGCGCAACCCCAAACAGCGGCTGCGCGATATCGGCGAGGCGCGAATCTTTCTGCAGGATGGCGGGGCGAGCGTTTCGAACCTGAGTTTTTCGCAGCTGGGAATTTCGGACACCCCTGAGCATACCAATCGCACCAGGCCGCCGGTCGTCCTCATGGTGGCCTTGGCCCTTCTGTGCGTCTTGGGCGGCACGTTTCTGGGCTGGAAAGTGCTGGGCAAACCCGAGCCTAGGCCTGTCCTGCACACCATGCTGCCGCCGCCACCACATTCGGACTACGATCTCAAGGCCACCGCACCGGGTCCGGCGGCCCTGTCGCCGGACGGCACCATGGTGGCGTTCACCGCCGTGGACGAGGCGGGCACCACCCTGCTGTACCTGCGCCACCTGGATCAGGGCGAATCGGTCAGCTTATCCGGCACTCAATCGGCCAACTATCCGTTCTGGTCGCCGGACAGCCGCTACATTGGTTATTTTGACGAGACGGGCAAGAAGCTGAAAAAAGTGGCGGTTGGAGGTGGGCCTCCGGTGACGATATGCCCCGCGGAAAACGGCAAGGGCGGTTCCTGGAACGAGGCCGGCCAGATCGTTTTCGCGCCCAGCCATGACACGGGTATTTTCGTGGTTTCGGCCATCGGCGGCGATCCTCAGCAGCTTACGACCATTGGCGCAGGTTATGATTCCCACCGTCATCCACGCTTCATGCCCGATGGGCGCGAGTTCCTTTTTGTCGGCAGGACTTCGAATTCCAGTGACAATTCAATATTCCTGGCCTCCCTTGACACCACGGTTGTGCCACGGATTATCTCTGAATCGCAAGCCAATGCGGACTACAACAACGGCATGCTTTTGACCGTGCGTGAGGGCGTGCTGATGGCCACACCATTCACGCCCGATGAGGAACGCGTTATCGCGGGGGGCACGCCGCTGGTGGAAAACATCCTGACCCTCGGGGCCGCAGCGGTAAGCGTGTTCGGGGTCTCCCCGGGTGGCATGATGGTTTTTCAGACCGGAGCTTCCGCCCAGGCGGATAAGCAACTGTCCTGGATGGATCTGGAGTCCGGCGTCGAGCAGGTCCTGGGTGAGTCCGGCCGGCTAGACCGGGCGCGGGTTTCGCCTGATGGTCATCGCGCCGTGGTTGAAGTCCAGGAGGCCTCCAACGAGGGCACGGATCTGTGGCTGGTCGACCTGGACACGGAACTGAGGACCCGGTTCACCTTCGCGGCGGGGGATGAGGTGAGTGCGGTCTGGGCACCGGACGGGAAATCGGTCATCTACGCCTCCGATTACGAGAACACACACCGCATCATGGAGCAACCCGTCGAGGGCCTGGGCGGGACGGCGATTCTGCTGGAATCATCCTTGGGGGCATATCCTTCGAGCGTGAGCCCCAACGGCCAGACGCTGCTTTTCAATGCCTTCCGTGAAGACGGCAAGATCGAGATACGGAGTCTCTCGCTGGCCGCATCCGCCGACGAACCGACAACCGTCGCGTCGCTGCCTGATAATAGTATCGGCAATGGCATGTACTCCCCCGACGGCCGCTGGATCGCCTACCATGCGGTCAGTTCTTCCGGCTGGGACGTGTTCGTCATTCCCGCTGTGGGCGGCCCGCGCAAGTGGCAGGTCACCTCCGATGGCTCCGTTTATCCCCAGTGGAGCCCTGACGGCACCAAACTCTGGGTGATTCGGTTCTCGGGTGACCTGCGGGCCTATGAAGTCGATGGCAGTGGCCAGACTTTCCGCATCGGTCAGTACACCCAAACTCTGCGTGTGGAACAGCCGGATGATTCCGGCCGCAATTACGATCTGGCGCCCGACGGCAAGCGGCTGCTTCACTCCGGGACGGATCAGGCGTTTCGGGCCGAGGTTTCCTATCTGCATCTGGTCACCGACTGGAGGCGCGGCCTGGTGCAGTGAAGAACCCGGGGATATTCAAGCTTGAGCCTCATGACCGCTGACCATCGGCGATGGTCCCCTGAAACAGGTCTGACCTCCCTCTTTGGCGCCTCGCCCCAGGTCCATGCAACCTTTCGGGCCCCGTCTGCGTCTTTGATTTCCGGAAACACTATCGCCAACCGCCGAGTCGAGAGGTTGACCCCCATGAACCAGAGGAAGAGCCGCAAGGGCCCGATGATCATCGTCGCCCTGTTGATCGTTGTGGTGGGCGCCGGAGCGCTTTGGAAGACGGGTAAGCTGGACGCGGTCGTGCACCGGGGGGCGGCCGCGGATTCCACGATGGCTGCGGGCAAGAAGGCGGATGACGGCGACAAGAAAGATCAGGATGTTTCGGTGCCCGTGAAACTTGCTCTCGCCTCGCGAAGAGGAATTGACAGCTACTATCGAGCCGCTTCGGTGGTCGAAGCGGACCGACTGGTCGGGCTGGTGTCGAAGACCCAGGGACGCATCAGCGCCCTCAACGTGGAAGAAGGGGACTGGGTGCATGGCGGACAGGTTCTCGTCGAACTCGAGAGTGATCGCGAACGCGTGCAGCTGCGCCAGGCTGAGCTTAAACTCAAGGACCAGAAGCGCTTGCTGGATCGCAGCCGGTCCATGCTCAACGAAAACCTGATCAGCACACAGGAATTCGACGGTTCCCAGTCCAGCTACGACCAGGCCGAGGCCGAACGCGATCTGGCGCGCATCGCCTTCGAGGAAAAGAAAATCTGCGCGCCTTTCGATGGCCAGATCACCGAGCGCAAGATCGTCAAGGGCCAGATGGTGAACCCGGCCGAACCCCTGCTGACGATCGCCGATTTTTCTCCCCTGCGCGTACGCGTGCACCTGCCCGAGGCCGTGGCCCGCAAGATAACCACCGGCCAGCGGGTGCTCATCCAGCCCGAGGCCGACACCCAGACCATCGAAGCCTTGGTTGAGCGTGTGTCCCCGGTGGTTGATCCGGCCACGAGCACCGTGCGGGTGACCATGCGCCTCGACAGCGGCGACCAGGCCCGGGTGGGCGGCTTTGTGAAGGTCCGCATCACCACCGACTCCCATGCGGACGCCCTCTCGATCCCCAAGATTGCCCTGGTGGAGGAAGGCAGCCTGCGCAGCGTCTTCGTCGCCGCGGCCGACACGGTGCGCAAGGTCGAGGTTCGCACGGGCCTTTACGACGAGAAATACGTCGAGGTTCTCGACGGTCTCGAAGAGGGGTGGTTCGTCGTGCAGGTCGGCCAGGGCGGCTTGCGGGACGGCACCCGAATCGAGGTCTTGAACCCGGTCGAGGTCGGCTGGGAAGTGCCGGCATCTTCGCAGAATTCCGCCGAACCGGACGGAGCGCTTGCGCGTGTCCAATAGCCAAAACGGGGAGCCCAGCACGTGAAAGCAATCCGATTCGCCGTGACTCATCCTGTGACGGTCTGGATGGTTACAGCCGCCGCCGTCGTCTTCGGTTTTGTGGCCCTGGGCCGCCTGGACATGCGCCTGCTGCCCGAGATCCGCTATCCCAGCCTTACGGTTCAGACGGAGTTCCCCAACACCGCCCCGGTGGACGTGGAAAACCTGGTCACCCGCCCGCTGGAAGAAGCGGTGGGGGTCGTGCCCGGTTTGCGGAAGGTGCATTCCATCAGTCAATCCGATCTTTCCCAGATAACCCTCGAGTTCGGCTGGGATACGGACATGGATTACGCCGGGCTGGATGTGCGCGAGAAGATCGACCTGATTCAACTGCCCCTGGATGTGCGCCCTCCGGTGTTGCTGAAATACGACCCGGCCCTCGACCCGGTGCTGCGCATAGGCCTGTGGGGCTCGTTGCCCCAGATCGAACTGAGACACATCTCCGAGGAGGTCATCAAGCGTGACATCGAATCCCTCCAGGGCGTGGCGGCCGCCAAGGTTTCCGGCGGTCTGGAGGAGGAGATACGCGTCGAAGTGGACGAGGATCGTCTCGCGGGTTACGGCATTCCCATTTCGCAGGTGAACGATGTGTTGGCCCAGGAAAACATCAACGCCTCGGGCGGACGGCTGCGCGACCGCAACGCCGAATACATCGTGCGCACCCTGAGCCGCTTCAAGAACATCGATGATATCGGCGCCGTGACCCTGCAGGTCGTCGGCGGGGTGCCGGTCTACCTGCGGGATGTGGCCACGATCACGCGCGCCCATCGCGAGCGCACGACCATCACCCACGTGGGCGGGCGCGAGAGTGTTGAGCTCGCCGTCTACAAGGAGGGAGACGCCAACATCGTCGAGCTGGCGCGCCGCGTCACGAAACAGCTCGAAACCATAAAGAAACGTCTTCCGGCCGGGGTCCAGATGGAGGTGCTGTTCGACCAGTCGGTGTACATCGCCAAGGCCGTCAAAGAGGTCCGCAACAATGCCCTGCTGGGCGGCCTGCTGGCCGTGCTGGTCCTTTTCGTCTTTCTGCGTGATCTGCGCAGCACGCTGATCATCGGTATTTCGATCCCCATTTCGATCATCGCCACCTTCATCCTCATGTACACCCGCGGCGTCTCGCTCAACGTCATGTCCCTGGGCGGCCTGGCTCTCGGCGTGGGCATGCTGGTGGACAATTCCATCGTGGTGCTGGAATCCATCCACCGTCGGCGTGAGGAAATGGGCGAGGACAGGCTCATGGAGGCCACCGTCATCGGCGCGGGCGAGGTGGCCGGCGCCGTCACGGCTTCGACTTTGACCACCGTCGCGGTCTTTGTTCCCATCGTATTCGTCGTCGTCGGCGTGGCCGGGCAGATTTTTCGCGACCAGGCTCTGACGGTAACCTTCTCTCTCCTGATTTCCCTGATTGTTGCGCTGACGTTCACGCCCATGGCCGTGGCTTTCGGACGCCGGGGCGACCCCGGCAGCGGCGCTGGGGAGGAGGCCGGGGGCCATTCCCGCTTTCTGGATTGGACCCGGGTGGTCGGTGACCGTCAGGGGTGGCGCCGCTGGCTCCGTCTGGTGCCGCTGGCGCTGGTGCTGGCGTTGCCGACGTTGCTGGTCTGGTTGGTCACCCGCCTGGGATCCGCCTTGCGGTTCCTGCTGATCGGGGCGCTGAAGCCCTTGACCTGGAGTTTCGAGCGCTTCTGGCCCCGCCTGGCAAACGCCTACGAAAGGCTGTTGGGCGCATCGCTCCGCCACCGCATCCTGGTGCTGTTGGTGGCCGGACTGACGGCTGCGGGGGCCGTGGCCCTGTTTCCAACCCTGGGCACGGAACTGATTCCGACCCTGGCCCAGGGCGAATTCACCCTGGCCCTGGAGTTGCCTGAAGGGACACCCCTAAGCCACACCGACCGCATGATCGGTAAGCTGGAGAAGGAGTTGTCGGGCGTCGAAGGTATCGAGCTGCTGGCCGCCGACGTCGGCGTGAGCCACGATGGCCAGATGTCGGCCCAGCGCCGCAAGGAGAACCGGGCCGAGATCCACGTGAAGCTGGACAAGGCGACGAGCGAGCGGGAAGCGCAGGTTCTCGACGGCATCCGCCGGATCCTGGCGCGCTACCCGGACGTGATGATGAAGATTCGCCGCCAGTCGCTGTTCTCCTTCAACGCGCCCGTGGAGGTGGATGTCTACGGCTACAACCTCGAAGACCTGCAGGACGTTTCGGACCGCATCGCCGCCGAACTGCAAAACGTCGGGGGTTTGCGCGACGTGCGCCGGGCCATGGTGCCCGGTTCCCCGGAGATCCATGTCAGTTTCGATCGCGACAAGTTGAACCACTGGGGTTTGAGCCTGGCCACGGTCAGCGAGGTGGTGCGCGGCAAGGTCCGCGGCACGGTGGCCAGCCGGCTCCGGGACCGAGAACGCCATATTGATATCCGGGTGATGAACCAGGACGAGCAGCGCAACAACCTCCAGGCCATCCGCGACCTCATCGTGGCCGAACGTGACGGTATTCCCATCCCCCTGAGTTCGGTGGCCACCATGGAAGTGGCGCGGGGACCGTCGGAGATCCATCGCCTGGGCAGTCGGCGTGTGGCCGTGGTGACGGCAAACCTTGCGGGTTCGGATCTGGGCAGTGTGACCGACGAAATCGGAACGCGCCTGCGCGGGATCTCGTTGCCGGCCAACACCAGCTGGGAACTCGGCGGCCAGAACACCGAGATGAAGAGTTCCTTCCACTCCTTGCAGATGGCCATCCTGCTCGCCGTGTTCCTGGTCTATCTGGTCATGGCGGCGCAGTTCGAATCTTTCCTGTATCCCCTGATCATCATGTTCACGGTGCCGCTGGCCCTGGTCGGGGCCATCTACGGACTCAAGATTTCCGCCATGCCGATCAGTGTCATCGCGGTGATCGGGGCCATCATGCTGGCGGGAATCGTGGTGAACAACGGCATCGTGCTGGTGGACCGCATCAACCAGCTGCGCCGGCGGGGGCAGGATCTGAGCCCGGCGGTGATGGCTGCGGCCAAGGAACGTTTCCGCCCCATCCTGATGACCACCGCCACCACGGTGCTCGGGTTGGCGCCCATGGCCGCCGGCCTGGGTGAAGGCGCCGAGCTGCGGGCCCCGCTGGCGGTGACGGTGATCAGCGGTCTAATGTTGTCTACCCTGTTGACCCTGGTCGTGGTGCCGGTGATCTACATGCTGATCACGCCGGACAAGAGAGCATGACATGTGGTTGACCCGTCTTTCCCTGCGCCGTCCGGTTACCCTGGCCATGATTCTGGCCACGGTGGTGATCCTGGGCGGGGTCTCGGTCTGGAAGTTGCGTCTGGATTTCCTGCCGCGTCTGGAAATGCCCTTCATCGGCGTGGTTGTGCCCTATCCCAACGGGATTCCGAGCCAGGTCGAAAAGGAGATCGTGGCGCCCATCGAGGAGATCCTCGCCACCCTGGGCGGCGTCGACGAGATCAGAAGCTACAGCGATACGGACCAGGCCTTCATCGGGGTCACTTTCGCCTTCGGCCGCGACGTCAACATGTTGCGCATGGAGGTGAAGAACAAGATCGACCAGATTCGCGGGGATTTGCCTTCCGACGTGCGCCGTATCATGCTGCTGACCTTCAACACCAGCGACATTCCCATCATGGAGGGCCGCATTGCCGCCAATGGCCGCGACCTTTCCGAGAGCTGGGATCTGCTCGACCAGAAGATCATTTCGCCTTTGCAACGCATCCCGGGTGTGGGCCGCGTAAACATCGACGGCGTGTTGCCCACCCAGGTCTCGGTCTACCTCGATTTCGACCGCATCATGGAACACGGCGTGGATGTCGGCCGGCTCTTCGCAGAGCTTTCGGCGGCCAACGTGGAGCTGAGCGTGGGCGAGGTTACCGACGACGGCATGCGCTACAGCGTGCGCACCGTCAGCGGGATTTCCGGCGTCGAAGATCTCCGGGAATTACCGATCAACGATCGTGGGCTGCGGTTGCGGGACGTGGCCGATGTCGTCTACGGCGCTCCCGCCCTCAGCTACGGGCGTCATCTGAACGGTGAACCGGCCATCGCCTTCTGGATCCAGAAAGCCTCGGGCTACAACACGGTCGAGGTCTGTCGGGCCATCAACCATGAACTCGAGCGCATCAACCAGGACCCGACGCTCCAGGGGATCAGCAGCTTCACATTTTTTGACCAATCGGAGCAGATCACCGATTCTTTGCGATCGCTTCTGCAGGGAGGGTTGCTGGGCTCGTTGCTGGCCATCGTGATCCTGTACGTGTTTCTGCGCCGGGTGGGGATGACCCTGGTGATCTCCATCGCCATTCCCCTGTCGATTCTCGGCACCACGATCTTCATGTTCCTGTCCGGGCACAGCCTGAATGTGCTGTCGATGATGGGCCTGATGCTTGGCGTGGGCATGCTGGTGGACAACGCCGTGGTCGTGCTCGAATCGATCCACCGCAAACAGCGCGAGGGTTACCGGCCGGTGGCCGCCGCCATTCGCGGCACGCGCGAGGTGGCGCGGGCGATCACCGCTTCGACCCTGACGACGGTCATCGTCTTTGCGCCCGTGGTGGTCAGCAAGTCCGATGAAATGGCGGTTTGGCTCGGCGAGGTCGGCGTGACCATCAGCATCACCCTGGTGCTGTCCCTGCTGGTGAGCTTGTCCGTTATCCCCGCGTTGTCGGTGCGCATGGCGGGCAAGGGCGACACGGCGGTCGAGAACGGCTGGATTTCCCGGCTGCGCGGGCATTACGTCAAGGTGCTGCGCTGGACCGCCATCCGGCATCCCTTGATGACGGTGCTGCTGATCATCCCCGCGGTGTTGGTTTTCACAGGCGCCATGATGAAGATAACCTCTTTCAAGCCCGACCCCATGGGCGACCAGGGACTACGGCGCGAGAACCTGCAGGTCCAGCTGAAATTCAGCGACGACGTGGACAAGTGGCATTCGCTGGCGGCGGTCGAGACCGCCGAGGCCTACCTCGAGACCCGCCGCGACGATCTCCAGCTGAGGGATATCTACTCCTATTACACGGCCAACGGCGGGGGCATTTCCCTTTTCTTCAACAAGGGAGTGATCTCCGAGGATTTCTACACCCGCGTGCGTGAGGATCTGCGCAAGAATCTCCCGGTGCAGGCGGGGCTGAAGTACATGTTCGGCGATGAAGAGGGCGCCGGCAGCGGCGTGAAGACCTTCCAGGTCACGCTTTTCGGCGAAGACACCGAGATGCTCTACGAACTTTCGGACGTGGTGAAGAATCAGCTTGCATCGCTCAAGGGTGTTTCCGACCTGCGCAGCGACGCCGATGGTGGCCAGAAGGAAATCCAGATCCTGGTGGACAAGGAGGCTTCGGGCCGCTTCGGCATCAATGCCGCCACGATTTCGCAGGTGATGGGAATGACCTACCGTGGCGTGCAGCTGCCGCGACTAAACACCGGCACCAAGGAAGTCGACATGGTGGTGTCGCTCGATCCCAGCGACCGCGAGTCGATCGAAAACCTGGCCATCCTCACGGTGGGAGAACACGGAGGGCGCCCCGTGCGGCTGGAGCAGGTCGCCGATTTCCAGATCGTCAACAGCGCCCAGCGCATTTTTCGCCTGAACCGCAAGTCGGGCCTGACGATACGGGGATCGTACGAAGGGGAGAAGCTCGACGACGCCCTCAAGTCCATCAGGGCTCGCATGGATCAGATCGAGATGCCCCTGGGTTACGGCTGGAGTTTCGGCACCGAGATTCTCCGCTCCCAGAATCAGCAGAGCGAGATGGGAATGAACATGATCCTGGCGCTGGTCTGCGTCTTTTTCGTGATGGCGAGTCTCTTCGAGTCGCTGCTGCACCCGTTGGTGGTGATGTCCTGCGTGCCTTTCGCCTCCATCGGCGTGTTCTGGATCATGATGGCCACCGGTTCGCCTTTCAACATCATGGCCATGATCGGGATGGTGATCCTGATCGGCATCGTGGTGAACAACGGGATCGTGTTGATTGATCACGTCAATCATCGGCGTCGCCGGGGTGAAGAGATGGGCGAAGCCATGCTGATCGCCTGCGGCGAACGCCTGCGGCCGATCCTGATGACCGCCGGCACCACCATCCTGGGCCTGCTGCCCCTGGCGGTCTTTCACGGCGCCCATGTCGGCGACGCCCAGTATTACCCCATGGCCTGGGCCATCATCGGCGGCCTGGCTTCGAGCACCCTGCTCACCCTGCTGGTGCTGCCGACCTATTACCTGCTGGCCAACACCTACGCCGCCTTGTTCGGCCAGACACTGCGGTCTTTGGGCCGGGGCACCAAGACCCCGGACATTCCAGTTTCAACACCCGGTGGATATCGCAGTCAATAACGGCCCCGCCCTCAAATGAATTTCCGCGTTTAACCTGTGCTTGATCGAAAGAATCCGGCAGGGTATAAAAACGAGGATGTTTTGCCTACAATATCCTGAGCGGAGGGAGTGATCGTGATGAAGAACCGGTATTGGGCCCTATCCCTTCTCTTCCTGTCCCTGGCCTGCAATGCGGCCTCCCAGACTGAATTCACCGCCAATATCGTCATCTCAGAAGGAAAGGTGGTGAAGGATGGTCGGATCCTGGTCAAGGGCGATCGTTACCGTATGGAGATAGAGGATCCTCAAGGCCCTGTCGTCGTGGTGCAGGTGTTTCCCGCCGACAGCCTCTGCCGTGTGCTGGTCCCCCGCTATAAACAATATTTTGAAAGCGGGCTGGACGAAGGGATCGCCCGGATGGTCGACCCCTTTCTGGCCGCAGATGCAATGAAGAAGTACTACACGTGTGTTCCAGATGGAACCGAGAGCATTGATGGCCACGCCTGCGTGAAGGAGGCCTTCAAGTACGGCGACACGGCGGCGTTGTACCGCTGGACCTCCGCTGATCTTGGTTTTCCCCTCAAGATTCTCCGCGCAGGAGGGGACGATTATTTTACCGAGCTGAAGAACGTCAAGCTCGAAGCGGTTCCCGCGGAAATGTTCGTGGTTCCCGCAGGCTTTACCATAAGCGACTGGGCCGGCATTGTTGAACAGGTGGAGCGGGATCCACAGATCCAGGCCAAGAAGAAAGCCTGGGCAGCCAAGCAACCGAAATCGACCACTCTGAAGGCGATGCTCCCGGTGGGGGGGGAATTCCGCGCTCTGGTGGGCGACGGCCTCACCATCAAGGTCACGGGCAAAACGATGGGAAGCGATGATCTGGTCTGGTCTGTTGCGACCAGGAAAAACGGCTCCGATCAACCGGCCGCAGAGGTGATCGGTCCGGACGAACTCGAATTTCCGTCCGCTTCGGGTGTGAGCGGCCTGGTCCTGAAGTGTTTGCAGGGAGAGTTGAGGAGCGAAGTCTCCCTTTCCGGCCTCGGCAAACTTGTGCTGGCGACCAAAACCATCCAGCAACAGGAATCCGGCAGCGGGATCGGACAGTCTTTTCCGGAGAACATCACGGCCGTTCAACTGCGGATAAAATCCCTCGAAGTTCCTGGGGAATCAACACTTCCGGTACGTATCGACCTGACTCTGGAAAAGCCCCAGGATGGCTCCGGCCAGGACGAATCCATCACCAAACGCCTTGAGCCTGGTCAGGAGACCACGTTCAAACGGGTCGGCCTCGGGGCAATCGGCGGCTACAGCCTGTCGCTGATCGGGCCGGGTGGGCGGGCCGAAATTGAGTTGATCCTCGATTACCGGCCGTCCGACCAGCAGAAACCGTTCTGAAGTCGCGGCGGCCCCGGGAAACCCGGGGCCGCCACATCGGCTGGATAACCGTTTGCTCTCACCTCACCAGAATGATTTTCTGGGCTCTGATGTCGGCGTCGGTCTGCACCTTGGCGTAATAAACGCCGGCAGCGGCGCGGACATTGTTGTTCGTGCGGCCGTCCCAAACAGCCTGATGAATTCCCTCGGACAAGACATCGTTGCTGATGGTCCGCACAAGACGGCCCCTGATGTCGTAGATGGACACACTCACGTAACCGGACCTGGGCAAATTGAAGGACATGGTTGATGTGTCGCGGAAGGGATTTGGGCTGGCGGGGGCCAGGTAAAACTGAGTGCCCGGTGCCGCGCCGGCAACCGTGATCGGTCCGTGCCAGTTTTCCGCTCCCGAAGGACTGACCAGCTTCAATTGGTAGGTAGCCTCGCCGCCGGGAGCCGTGCGGTCCAGGTAACTGGTACGATTTCCAGGCAGGGGCTGTGCGTTGAGTTGTGTCCAATCCCCCGGTTCGCGCTCACGATAGACGAAGATCTGGTTGTCGTACAGTCCCGGGCTGACGTGCCAGGATACGGTAACGCCGTCGGTGGTCCGTTCGGCACCGTCAAGCGTCACGATTTCCGAGGCGACAACGTCCCCGGGAATCTGAATGCTGTAGACGCCTCTGCCGTGGGTGCCGACGACAACCAAGCCGTCGGTATCCCTGGATGTCATGTAGTCCACAACCACCGTCCCGATCAGGCTATCGGCTTCCCGGGCCCAATCGGGATCATCATTGGTCTTGGAGTACAGACCGACGCTCGTTCCCGCCAACCAGATCTCGTATCCCGCCCGGTGTACGATTCTCAGGGAACGTACCGAGGGACCGTCCGCCCCGGCGAGGTTGCTCTCGATGTCTGTCCAGGAGGCTCCTCCGTCTAAACTTTCCCAGATGCTCTGGACGTTGTAGTTGGAGTAGGAGATCAGGAGATGCTGGTCGTCGAGGGGATCGATGGCGATGCATGATACATAGCCGATTGCCGGTGAGACCACGGCAGTCGGCGTGATGCCGGCTGGGGCGGTGTGGGCATTGTCCACGCGGTACATGCTGCCGGAGGCGGTGCCGTAGTACAGAGTCCGCGCGCCGTTGCGTGTCACCGCGAGGGCCGTGACCGGGTCATTGGCGGGAATGCTCGTCAATTGTGACCAGTTCATGGTCTGGGTGCTGTTGGAATAGACGTTGTTGGTCCTGAGACTGTAAAGGTCGGCGTTACGCCAGACACCGTTGCTGGTGGCGAGGTACATGATGTTCTGGTCGTTGGGGTCCAGGATGAAGGGGTTGATGAAGAGATAATCTCCGGCTCCGGTGGGGTCGAGGCGGGCATACCAGGAATAGCTGCCCGCGGAATCGAGGCCTTGATAATAGACGACCCCGTTCTGGTAGGAATAGAAGTAATCCGCAACGGAAGATGAGGTGTTGACCACGGCGCAGTAGCTGCCGTCGCCTCCCCACGGTTCGAGCCAGTTGCCGGTGGGATTGACCGCATTGCACCACTGGGTGCCGTTGTCCTGCGTGCCCCCCATGACGACATTGCTGCCGCTGGTGAACTCGTCGATGGCGACCGTGTAGAACTGGGAGGTGTTGTACCCGTTGTTCAGGGAAATCCAGCTGACGGATGAGGCGTTGGCGTTCGACGTCTTGTGGACGCCGCCATCGCTGCCGGTGTAGGCGATGCTGCTGGATCCGGGCAGGAAGAACATCCAGTGCTGGTCTGCATGATGGTTGGTGTAGGTCCAACCGCCGACCCAGGTTACGTTGGACGAGGAAGCGAAGCCGTCCGTCGAGCGGGTCAGTTCGACCCCGCCCAGAAAAACGGTGTTGGGGTCATCGGGCTTGACCGTTACGAATTGGCAATAACCGCCCTGGGTGCTGACGTCATAGTTCCCGTAAGGGGATCCGGGCAGGGAAAACATATTTGCGGACCGGTCATCCCAGATACCCCCGGCGCCGCTGCCGTCACCGGAAACGTAATCGTAGCGATAGAATCCAACATTGGCGGTGCCGTGGATATCGGAGACGCTTGCGTACATGATGTTCTCATCCGACGGAGCCAGAGCCATGACGATCCGGCCGAAATCGGTGAGCCCCGGAGGGGTGATGTTCGCCCAGTTTATTCCGTCGGTGGAGCGGAAGATGCCCGTTTGGCCGCCGGTGGAATTCAAACTGGCGTAGACCACGCCGGTGGGCGAGACCACCAGGTCGGTAAAATAGGACCAAGGGGAATAGGTGCCGAGGACGGCGGTCCAGGTGGCGCCACCATCGACGGAACGGTGGATTTGTCCGAAGGTAGCGGCGTACACCTCGTCCTCAACCAGATTGCTGGGATCTATGGCGACGCGATTGACGTACTGCCAGATATTGGAGAACACTTGAGGATCTCCTGCCGCCGTCGCAGGAAGCGACGTCCAGGTTACTCCGGAATCGACACTTTTGAAGATGCCGTCTCCGTTGGTAAAAGCATTACCACCACCGTAGGTGGAGTCCCCGTAGTATTCGCCGGTCCCGTAGTACCAGACGTTCTGATGACCAGGCCGGGTGTCCTGGGCCAAGGTCGAGACGCTGTGCAGTTGGCTGGATCCCGTGGTCATCGTCCAGCTGAGTCCTTCGTTCGTCGTGCGCCACATACCGCCGGAGACCCCGCCGGCCAGTAAGGTATGGTTGCTGGGGTCGGAGACGTCCATCGCGAAAGCGCGGGTGCGTCCGCCGAGGTTGTGGGGGCCGCGGTAGAGCCAGCCGCTCAGGTTGCCCCCCTTGTCCAGGGAATCGAACAGCACCGGTTGTGCCCTGACCGGCAGGTGCTTGGCAAATTTCTGTTCACGCAGGAAAATGTCGGTGGGCAACTTGCCCGTGGCAGGATCGACGAGCATCATGAGTTCGTAGGAGCGGCGGTCAGCCGGGTCGCCTTCTTCACTTTGTGAGGGTTTGACACCTGGCACGAGTGGCACCGGAGGCGGGGCGATGGCGATTTCCGTTGTTGTCTGGCCAGGCAGGCTTACCAAGCCTTCGTTGATTGCGATTCCAAAGATGACAGCACCTGCGCATAAGGCCAGGGCCGCAATAGCACGACCGTATCTCATGATAGATACCCCCCAAATCAGCCGAGTTAAATGCAGTACTAGGAAGTGCCATAATAAAAAATGTCCACTTCCCCCGATTAACACTCGGACAATCCTACCACATACAAGGGAGATAGAGCAATATCCCATGCCAATGGGGCGGGAACATCGTCCCCGCCCCCAGTGCCACCGTGTAAATCTCAGCTATCGGAAAAGACTCTTGATGTCCCCCCAGCTCTTGTTTTCTGCATCGACCGGATCGTCGCAGCAGACCACGTCTCCCCACATGATGATGTTGCCGGGGAATCCATAACCGCTCACCAGATCGAACCAGCCCTGTCCCCAGCTATTCCAGCTGTAGCAATTCACGGGGAAATTGTCGGTAATCAGGTTTGCCGTGAACAGTTCGGGGAAGTGCATGGACAGCAGGTACCAGTACGGCTCGCCGGTGGGATAGGCCATGTAGGCGCACAGGCCATCGATGGGAATGGCGATGTCGTACGTTCCCGGTTGATCGATGGTGACGTTGAAAATGTTGCTCACGAAATCCTCGACACCGGGTATCCAGCACTGAAGGGTAGGATCCCAATCAGCGTCTTCCAGGTCCGCCCAGACCGGGAAGGTAAGCGGGTAGTCCAGGGTGTCGGGGAAGTCGAGCAGCATGTGCACCTGTTCGAGCAGGAATCCGTTGGAACAGTTCAGCTGTTCGAGAGGGTTGAACAGGATCTTGTACGCCTCCTCTCCGGTGAACCAGTAAGAAACCGCCCAGTAGGGCGGGTTCAGGTTGCCCACCTGACCGGTTGCGCCCGGCATCATGGTGCGCACCGGCAAATCGGCCACGTTCACGGGTGTGACGGTGGGTGTATTTTTGGCAAAGGTCGGCGCTCCGATCAGGATGAGGCAGGCCAGAAGTATGAGAAGCAGCTTGGATTTCATTGAAACTCCCCCCTTTGTTGGCGGTGGCCGGTCTTGACCGTCAAATGAAGGCGATGGTGGCACAAGCTGGACGGATTGATCGGCAACCCATCTTGAACATAACGGGAGCCCATAAGGAGAAATCAAAAGATGCTTATCCGCAGGAGAAACCATCCCCACAGCTCCCCAGGAATGACCACCATACCATATTTCTCTCGGAATTCGGGAAATTTTTCATTTTCAGCATTTAATCCAGGAAAATTGATGTTAGGGAGGAAAGACAGGCCCGGTGGGGGCGCGGCGAACCGGTTCTTGGAAAAAGATCCTTGCAGAAAATCCAAAATGGGCCATACTTACGGTCGGTAAGTTCTGCCCCGGATCCGGCTTAGGCGGTCGGATTTGTGGGCCACAAGA
This sequence comes from uncultured Fibrobacteraceae bacterium, assembly GCA_964545545.1. Classification (GTDB taxonomy): domain Bacteria; phylum Krumholzibacteriota; class Krumholzibacteriia; order LZORAL124-64-63; family LZORAL124-64-63; genus JAHJTW01. The sequence continues at coordinate 25,498 of CAZJGK010000008.1, forward strand.
TTCCCCCGACGGTCGGGGGATGGGGTTCGAGGTTCACCTTGGTGATCAGCGAACCAGTTTGAAGCGCAGGGGATATCGCTGGAACAAGCTGGCGGTCCTGAGTGCTTGGTTAAGCCGGAAAGCCGGCAATGGAGAGAAGACTGTGAAGAAACTGTATGTGGGCAACCTGCCCTTCAGCGCGACCGAGGATGAGATCACCCAGCTGTTCGGGGAGCACGGAACCGTGCACTCCGTGGCCCTGATCAACGACCGTGAGACCGGTCGTCCCCGTGGCTTCGGGTTCATCGAAGTGGACGACGAGGCCCTGCAGCCGATGATCGCCGCCTTGGACGGCAAGGAAATGGGTGGACGCGCGCTGCGCGTGAACGAGGCCCAGGATCGTCCCCGCGGTGGCGGCGGCGGCGGTGGCGGCGGCCGTGGTGGCTACGGCGGTGGCCGTGGCGGCGGCGGTGGTGACCGTTGGTAGGTAAATGATTCAGCCCACGGGTTGAAAGGAAACCCCGCTGCTCCTGGAGTGGCGGGGTTTTTGTTTATGGTTGCCCGGCCCTTGACCGCGGGGTCTGCGGTTCCGGCCAGAATTCCCTGAGAATATCATCCAGCAACGCCCGCCAGGCACCCCACGAGTGGCCTTCATTCACGACCAGGTGATGATAGCGGTACCCCTTGGCTTCCAGGATGTTTTGGAACTTCAGGGTGGATTCGCTGAAGTCGTGCATGGTGCCCCAGGTCATGAAGATGTCCACATCCAACCTGGGTGATTTCGCGAACATGTCGAGGATGTCCGGGCCGGCCTGAAAGGCCGGTGACTGGATGCCGATGCGCCCGAACGTGTCGGAGGCCCGCAGCGCGAACCAGGCCGAGTTCAACCCACCCAGGGAAGTGCCCAAGATGCCGCGGTCCAGGCGATCATGGCTTGTGCGGTATTCCGTGTCGATGACGGGCACCAGTTCATCGGCCACGAAGCGCACGAAGTGTTCGTTGAGAATGTACTGCTCGGAGCGCAGGTTGCGGCCGTCCACGCGGGGATCAATGAACACGGCCATGATGGGTCGGATCAGACCCCGGTCGATGAGATTGTCCAACACGATGACCATGCTGCCCATGGCATCGTCGGCGTATTCATGGCCGTCGGTGACATAGATGACCGGCAGGTTGTCCAGGCCGGGATAACGGGCCGGGGTGTAGGTCACATAGTGCACGGTATAACGCAGATTGGTGCTGTCCAGGTGACCGGGGGTCAGGGTACCGCGGGGTATCCCGGAAGCGCGGATCACATAGGGAGAGGGGACATACGCGGGCATCCTCAGTTCGGAATTGTCGCCGAAACCGCTGCGCTGGAGGCGGGGGTTCTCGGGGTCCAGCAGCCAGGTGTCGCCGTTCAGGACGATTTTATAGTCCAGGCGGGCATCCCGGGGAAAGACCTCTTCCTGTAACCAGACGCTGGAGTTTCCCAGACGGGCGGCCTTAGGTGGCGCAGGGTCCCAGCCGTTGAAATCCCCGGTGAAATTCACGGTTGCGGCATCACCACGGAAGAGGAAGGCCACGGAGTCGCCGGCGACGAAAGGAAACCGGTTGTGGACGCGCAGGCTGTCCCAAAGAGCATCCAGGACGGCCTCGCGGTCGATGGGGTCGGTCATGGCCGTGATGTCCAGCAACCGGCTCTTCATGGCCGCGCAGGAGGGAAACAAGGACCGGGCTTCCGCCCGGGGCTGGGGTGTGAGAACATTCACGTGGGAGGGCGGACTGCAGGCCGTCAGGGGAGCCAGACAACACAAGACAAGGAACAGGAAACGCATGGGAGCCTCCGTGGGAATGATTTGGGAGGCAAGAATGGCACAGGCAGGGCTTGATGCTCAAGTTTTAGGTTATGCCTGACGGGAACACCTGTGGCGCCATATTCCAGCACGGCGGGATCAACGGCATTGTCTTCCACCAGCAGTATCCTTTGTCCGGCAGGGTCCGACGATTCGGCGCCGGTTTCATGGTCAACCTCAGATCCTCCGGTCTGTTATTGATAGCCGACCATCGTTGTTAAGTTTTTTCTGTTGCCCAAATGTGTTTCTGGATCTATGTTTTCGAATAGAAAAATGACCAGACACGAGCGGCCCGCTGTGGGCCGCCAGAAAAGCTGCCGCGATTTTTTGCATGCCTTTGGCTTTAGGCCCACCTGAGCTCGACCCGAGACTTGGCAGGCTGCTGGATCCCGGATCAACGAGACAGGAAAAAATGGACACATCGAATTTTGCCGGCCTAGGGTTGAGTCAACCCCTGCTGCGCGCTTTGGCCGATTGCGGCTACACGGAACCCACTCCCATCCAACTGGCCGCCATTCCCATCGTCGCCGAAGGCAAGGATCTGATTGCCAGCGCCCAGACCGGCACCGGCAAGACGGCCGCCTTCACTCTGCCTTTGATCGACGACATCGCCACCCGCCCGGCGGAACCGGGGGATACGCCGCTGGTGTTGATCCTGACCCCGACGCGTGAACTGGCCCTGCAGATCGACGAGAACGTGAAGGCCTACGGGAAGTACACCGGCATTCGCACCTGTGTGGTGCTGGGTGGGGTGTCCTCGCGGTCCCAGATCGATCGCTTGCGCAAAGGGGTGGATTTTGTCATCGCCACGCCGGGCCGGCTCATCGATCTGGTCGAGCAGGGCGAGATGGTGCTGGATGATATCGAGTTTCTGGTTCTGGACGAGGCCGACCGCATGCTGGACATGGGTTTTGTGCCTGACGTGAGGTGGATCGCGGATCGGGTGCCGAAACCGCGGCAGACCTTGCTGTTTTCGGCCACAATTTCATCCGGGATCAAGAGCCTGGCCTCGACCATCCAGACCGATGCCCAAAGCGTAGCGGTGGCGCCGCCGGCCGCCGTGGCCGACAACATCGATCAGCAAGTGATGTTCGTGCGAAAGGCCGACAAGGTCGACCTGCTGCTCAATCTGCTGAACCAGAAGAAAACCGGCCGCGTGCTGGTATTCACCGACACCAAGATTGCCGCTATCCAGGTGGCCCGCCAGTTGAAGAACCATGGTATCCGGGCCGAAGCCATCCACTCCAACAAGACCCAGATCCAGCGCCAGCAGGCGTTGGCCTCCTTCAGCCGGGGCAAGGTGCAGGTGCTGGTGGCCACGGACATCATGGCCCGCGGGATCGATGTCGACGACATCTCACATGTCGTCAATTTCGACATGCCGAACGACGCCGAGAATTACATCCACCGCATCGGGCGCACGGCCCGGGCCGGACGCGCCGGCGTGGCCCTTTCGTTGTGCGGGATCGAGGATATCCCGAATCTGCAGGGAGTCGAGCGGTTGGTGGCCCGATCTTTGGCCGTCCGCGAAGACCACAAGTGGCATTCCACCCGGGTGGCGGCTTGTCTTGCGGCCTCGACCAGGGCGGCCCGTAGCCGCGCCCGCTCGGGCAAGGCCAGGGGCTCGGGTTCCAAGTGGCGGCGATAAGGAATCCCATCGCGGAGTAATCTTCCGAGGCACAACCAACAAGTTCAACTTCCCCAGGATGAACTTACCCAACCGGTGGGACCCGATGTTCAACGCCAACCAGCCGCTGAACGGCATCGGCAGCATCTTCCATCCTCCTGTCCGCCTCATCAGGCCGGGTCAATAAGCCTCCTTTTTCGCCCCATCCGCCAGTTCAGATATCGGTCAGCGCCTGTTCGGGGGAATTGCCGGGGCAAGACCGTGAAAATGTGTTAAAATATGATATCTTTTCAGGTTGAGACACGAAGGATGGGCGAAGAGTTTGAATTCATACCCGAGGGAACATCACCACGGTAGGCCAAGGAACCCTTGGCTGCTCATCCAGGGGTTTCTGGTGGTCCCGTTGCTCTTGGCGGGCGGGGCCTGGGCCGAAGTTGCGCCGGCCAAACCCTATGGTTCGGTGGTGGCGGAGGTGATGGCGTTCCTCCAGTCGGATGTGGGTGTCGACGGTATCCGCACTGATGACAACGATCCCGGCGGCTATCCCGTCCCGCCGTATTTTTACCACTACGCCATTCGGGACGGCAACGGTCTGTGGAGCAGCCTCGTCGGCTATCCGGGCTACGCCTCGGTCAGCTATCCCGCCTACACGGCATGTGTGGCCATGGACGCTTTTCTGGATTGGCGACGCTGGTCCGGCGACCCCGAAGGTCTGGTGCGGGCCAGGCAGTATGCCGACTGGATCCTGGAGCACCGCACTCCTGCGGGGGATCTCTACGGGAACTTTCCCTACAGCACCCAGACTGATGCGATCATGGGTGGGGGCTGGGATGGTCCGGCCAACATGACGGACAAGGCTCCCATGTTCGGGTTGAGGCTGTTGCGTTTGTACGACATCACGGGGGAAGCAGCCTACCTGGACGGAGCCCGGGACATCGCCACCGTCCTGGTGGCCACCCAGATGAGCGGGGGACCCGAGGATGACGGACGCTGGCCGTTCAGGGCCGTGCCGAGCGACGGCGCCGTGACCCAGGATTTCACCAGCCACCTGCAGCCTGCGGTGCGGTTCCTGGACGCCATGGCTCAGCGCACCGGCGATGCGGCCTACACCCAGGCCCGCGATCGGGCCTGGAACTGGCTGCTGGCCAACCCCTGCAATCCGGCCGCGACGAACTATATGCGCTGGGAAGCCTTCTACGAGGACCAGTCCCCGGAAATGCAGACGGGGTTCGGGGACCACTATTCGGCCCATGAGATGATCGTCGAGTTGATCCGCCGCCGACCGGCCGGGTGGCAGGACATGGCGGTCTCGATCCTGGATTCGGTCGATGCGCGGTACCTGGTGCAAGGCCCGGGAACCGTCTATGCCCAGTACGAGCCGGTGACCCTCGAGTGGCGCGGCTGGCCCGAGGCCACTTATGCCTCGAGTCTGCAATACGCACGGACGGTTCTGCTGCTGGATAAAGCCCTGGCGGATGACCCCCGGCGGCATCCCGCCTGGCGCGGCACGGCTCTGGCCATGGCGGCGGTCTGCTCTCACGGCCAGGATGATCGTGGCCTGGCGGCCGATGGCCGGATGTTCACCACCATCAAGGACCTGCTCTTCCATTTCTGCGTGGACAGCTGGTACGAGCAGAACTTCAACACGGTGATATATTTCCTGGAGATCATGGGAATCGAACCGGAGTTGGCCCCTGTCGGCGAGAACCACATCCTGACGGCCGATCAGGCCCTGGTTCAGGTGGAGTACCCGGGCAACGGCATCGCCGTCCGCTGGAGCACCGCCGCCGGGGCCGGGACCGAAACCGTGAAGCTGGCGGCCAAACCCGCGCAGATCACCGCAACCGGTATGCCTTTGCCGGAGGTGCCGAATTCACCGACCGGAACGGAAGGCTGGTCCTGGGATGATGCCTCACAGGTGGCGACCATCCACCACTTTGCCGGCCCGGTGGAAATCCTGACGGCCGTCTCGGGGGTTCCCGGTCCGGCGCCGGGCCCAGCACCGGTTCTGAGCGTGGCCGTTACCGAGCAGGGCACCGGGGCGATCTCGCTGCGGGTGGGTTTGACCCGGGAGGGCCCGTTGACCCTGGCTGTCTTTGACCTGCGCGGGCGCCGGGTTCGTGTCCTGCTCGATGAAACGCGGCTGTCGGCCGGGGAACACGAATATTCCTGGGACGGACGGGACGCCCAGGGCCGCCGTATCGCCGAAGGGGTTTATCTGATCAAAGGCCGCTCGGGCCGTGCCGCTGTGACCACCGGCATGGTGTGGCGGCATTGAGGGATGGATATGACGCAACGGTTTGAACAGGTGAAGCAGAACGGTCTGCAGGGGCTGCTGTTATGCCTGCTGCTGACAACCGTTGTCTTCCCCTGCCGGGCGCAGGTTGCTTTCGACTTCGAAACCCCCTACCTGGTGCAGCCGGGCCGTCAGATCTGGGACTTCTGCCTGGTGAACCATCAGGGTCAGCATCACATCTTCTACCACACCATCCCCCAGCAGGCCATGAACCCCGCCAATGCCGACACCATCTGGCATGCGGTTTCCCCGGATCTGAGGCATTGGGACATTCTAGGCCCCGTGCTGACCAGCGGGCCCGACTGGTGCGATGCCGTGGCCATATGGGCGCCCGATGTGGTGTTCGATCCGGTGAGCGCGCGTTGGGCCATGCTGTACACCGGTGTCGCGAGCGGGATGGTGCAACGGGCCTGCCTTGCCTGGTCGCCCGATCTGGCGACATGGACCAAGAGTCTGGCCAATCCTGTCTTCGAACCCGACAGCCTGGTCTATCACTGGGCGCCCGATCAGGCCTGGAGTTCCTTTCGGGATCCCTTTGTCTACAACGACGGCACCCAGTGGAACATGCTCTCCACCGCCGCCCTGCGTCTGGGGGGATATCCCGGATACCGGCGGGCCATCATTCACCGGGCGGTTTCGACGGACCTGGAGCATTGGCAGGATGCCGGGGCCTTCTATACGCACGACGGCACGACCGGGCTGAACTATGACCTGGAAAGTCCCCAGTACGTGGTTCGCAACGGCTGGCATCATCTGTTTTTTACTGAGCAGGACCCAAACATCGAAGACGCCCCCACCAGCCACATGGTGGCGGCCGATCCGTCCGGTTGGACCATGACGCAGCGGGATGTCGTCGACGCGGGGTGGGCCCCGGATATTGAGCATACCGGGCCCGATGGGGCACCGGATATCTTTGCCCGTCTGGCCAAGGGCCAGGATCCCCGGGACGAGACCTGGTTCGTGACGGTGAAGTTCGACAGCGTGCGCTACGAGGACGATGGCAGGACGCCGGTGGTCTTCGCAGCCGACCCTTTGGCTGGAGATTGGCCGGTGGCCACCGGAACAGCGGCCACCGCCGCACCGACTTTCGGGGACAATTCCGTCCTGCGGGGTGATGGCCCGCTGGTTCCCCAGGGACATGGCTGGTTCAGCACCCTGGAGAATTACGGCGGTCCTCTGGCCGGCATCGGCCAGCCCGGTGCTGTGTTGCCCGACGATTCAACCGGGATCCTGGAATCCCGGCCTTTCACGCCGGTCACGGGATACCTGGGCCTGATGCTGGCAGGGGGGCGGGAGTCGACCGATACCTATGTTGCCCTGTTGGATGCGGTCACGGGCCTTGAACTGAACAGGATCACACCCTTGGCCGGAACCATCCTCCAGGATCGGAACTGGAATGTGACGGCCCAGGTAGGCCGGTCGGTGAAATTGAGGATCGTGGACCTGGACACCTTGCCCGCTGGTTGGATCGCAGTGGACGACATCAGGGAAGTCGAGGGTCCGTCAGGGTTCGGTCCGGGCACGAATCCGCCGCGCGAAGTGGTCGGAGATCTGGCGGCTGTTCCCAACCCCTTCAACGCCGGGACCATGATCTGCTTCGAGGCTCGCGAGGGGGGAACCGGACGCCTGGAAATTTTCGATCTTGCGGGCCGCCGCGTCTGGCGGTCCCAAGAATTGCCGATCACCGCGGGCAGAAACCAAGTGCGCTGGAATGGAACCGATATGCGGGGGCGGACGTTGGCGACCGCCGTCTATCTTTACCGGTTGTATTGGCAGGGGTCGCCGGTGGCCGGGGGCCGCTTGACTCTCGTGAAATAGGATCGATCACCGCACCAGAGTGATTTTGCCCTGCAGCCGCCAGGTGCCGCTGTGCCCGGCTTTGTCCCGTCCCTGGCTCGTGATCCGGTACAGGTAGGCGCCCGAGGGGCGGGGCGCGCCCTTGGCGTCAAGGCCATCCCACAGGAATTCCCTCGGCCCGGGGCCGGATTCAGCCAGTTGCCTGGAAATGACCCTGTGCCCGAGCACATCGAAAATCTCGATCCGGTCCTCGGTCGTGGCGGCGGACTTCCAGCGAATAAGGCAGCGGGGATTGAAGGGGTTGGGATAGGCGGTCAGCAGCTGGACCGGCTGCTGGGCAGGGAGCCCTACCGGGGCCAGGGGATTGTCATCCATCTTGTGCAACAGCCATCGGCGGGGATCCAGGACGACCTGGGTCACCTCGCCCGCCACCGGAATGGTGTAAAGCTGGTCGAGTTGGTCGTTGAGGATCGTGACCGTGGTGTCCAGACCGGTTCCCTTGAGTTCCAGGTCGATCTGGACCTTGAAGGGCTGGCTGCCATAGACCGGGTCCGGGATCTGAACCTGCTTCAGTTGGACCGCCAGCCGGTTATCCCCGTCGTTGTTCCAGCCTAGCCGGAACACCGGAATTGTCTCCCGGTAGAGCCACTGGTCGAAGAACCAGTCGAGATCCTGGCCCGAAACTTCCTCGCAGTGGGCCTGGAAATCCGCGGATGTGGCGTTGTGGTAACGCAGGTTTGGATCATCCAGATAGGCGTGCAGGGCGGCGAAGAAATCGTCGTCGCCCAACTGACGCCGCAACATGTGCAGGACCCAGGCGCCTTTGTTGTAGGCAATAGGATTGAAATAGTACCACGGGTCCGAAACGGCGGGATTTTTTACGAGAGTATCCCAGCCGTAGCCGAACCCCCAATTAATGGATCCCATGAAGCTGTAAAGTCCCTGGGAGCCCCATTTGTGTTCGGCCCACAGGGCTTCGGTGTAGGTGGCGAAGCCTTCGTTGAGCCAGATCTGGGTCCAGTCCGTGGGGGTGATCAGATTGCCGAACCACATGTGGGAAAGCTCGTGGATCACGATGGTTTCGAACTGTCCGGTTCCGGTGACCAGGACATCGCCCCAGGTGACCGCCGTGGGATGCTCCATGGCCTGATCCCACTTGCATTCAACCAGGCCGAATTTCTGGTCGGGGAAGGGATAGGGGCCAAAATTGTCGCCGCAGAATTCCAGCATCTCCGGCAGAACCGCCAAGTCGGACTCGGCGTTGGCAGCATCCTCGGGAAACATGAAATGTTGCAAGGGGATGGATCCGGCGCTGCCGTCATAGCGGCTGGTCAACATTGTGTACTTGGAAATGGCGAGGCTGAACAGATAGGTGGAAATGGGCTCCTGTTCGCACCAGTAATAGATCCCCTTGCGGATACTGTTGAGATTGCCGATGGAAACGGCCGTCAAATCCAGCGGTACCCGGATACTCGAGACAAACGAGGCCTTGTCGCTGGGGTCATCCTTACAGGGCCACCAGGAGCGGGCGCTCCAGGGTTCACTCACGGTGGCCACCACCGGATTGCCTCCGTCGGTTGTGTCGACGCGAAAGCCGAACAATCCTTCCGGCTCGGGCCGGCCCCTGAAGCCGATTTCAATGACCCCGGCATCTCCTGGCTGCAGGGGCATGGGCAAGGTGGTGACGATCAGGTCGTTCTGGTGGGAAAATTCGAGATCGGCATAATAGGGATAGGAAATGATCGAACTGAGACATTCCATCCGGTCACGGAAATCCAGAATGAGCTCGGTGACGGGCTGGTCCTTGGCCTTGAAAAAAATGGTGACGACCCCGTTGATCGAGTTGTCGTCCGGGGTCACTTCCAGATTCAGGTCGTAGTGATAAACATCAAAGAATTTCTGCCGGGCGTCGGGCACCGGCATGCCTTCGCTGGTCAGGGGAATGCTGGTCGTGGAGGCCACGTTTCCACCCTCGATAAGGCAGGAATGGGGCCACTCGGCAGGCATGGTCTGGAGCCCGAGATGTCCGTCCGCCAAGGCGCAGGTTGCCATGGCCATGATCATGGTCACCAGCAACACAATTGCGGTGTGACATGGGGAACAGGATCGTGTTCGTGCCGTCAACGGAAGCCTCATCAAGACCCGGGTCTCTAGTTTATGTAATGGCAATGGGTGGCATCCCCTACAAGCGTACGATAATATCAAATATCAGAGAGGATTTGCACGGTTTTTCCCGCCATTTTCCTCCAGGACGATGGTCGGAGCGACTAATTCCTTCAAGGACAGTTAATTATGGCTCTCAGGGACGAGTGTGAAAAAGATCGAGGACAAGCGGCAATACGCCCTGGGGATGGCCAGCCTGATCTAGCGTGGTGCCGCCTGCACTTTGGGAGAATAATCTGTCGCAGCTTCCTGCCGTCACCCCGGAAATAGGGGCGTTACTTGTCAACCACGTCCCACTCGGCGAAGCCCTCGGTGCGCACATTGGCCTTGCCCTGGGTCCTGTAGGCGGTTTCGACGTTGTAGCCCCAGTTCAGCCAGCGCGAGTCGCCGCCCCCGCGGGTGGTGATCAGGAAACGGTTCTGGATGCCCCCGAACCAGAAACAGCGGTCGCCCTGCCAGGGGCGGTCGCCGGCGTTCACATCCACGGGAATCCAGCCTATGTGGGGCAGGTAGATCTCCGCCCAACGGTGGTAGGCCGTGTCGATGGAGGCGTCCTCGCCCCGCAGGACCATGGTGCCGACGTAGCGGGCGGGAATCCCGGCGGCCCGGCACAGCGACACGATGGAAAACGTGTACTCGGAGCAGGATCCGGTGCCGCGTTCGATCACCGTGGGCGCGATGTCCCAGCCCCCGACCATCTGGTAGTTGATGCGTCCGATCAGGAAATCGTACAGCTTGCGGGCCTTGAAGTAGGGGTTGGTCTCATCGCCCACGACTTCCTTGACCTTGTTCTGGATGTAATCGCCCTGGACCCGGTATTTGTCGGCATCGGCCAGGTATTTCCCCGCGATGTCGGCGGGAATTTCCGACAGATCACCCACCAGGTGGGGATAGATCTTGGTGGAGATGCGATAGAAGGTGCCGATCCCTTCCAGCCGGACGGACTTCTTCTGCCCCGGATCCAGACGGCCCAGTTCGTAAAGGGCCACCTTTTGTCCCCACTGGTCTGTTTCACGTTGGGCGCCGTCGGTCCAGCTGACACTGTCCAGATCCTGGTTGGGTCCATCGGTGGGGATGGCCAGGACCATGGTGCCGCCGGTGACCTCGCCGGGGCCGAGATTCTCGACCTCGCTGTACAGGGTAGCCTTGCCGCGCCGGGAATCCGAGCGGACACACTTGCCGGCCAGGGCGTACACGTCGCAGCGGTAGAGCTGGTCGGTCTGGTAGTCGGTGGCGAAAAGCGTCTGTCCGTCCAGCCACAAACCGCTGACCACCGGTCCGGGCGCCTTCAGGTAGAAGATCGTGTAGCCGGTACGGATGTCCACGAGATAGATCCGATCCTGGTCGCTGTCGGCGGCCCACAGATAGCCGTTGGGGTCGAAGGCCAGCGCCGACAGCTTGGCGGCGGGGCTGGGAATCGACGCGAGGGTTGTGCCGTCCAGCGGATCGATGAGCTGCAGCTCCTTGCTGCCGTTTGCCGCTACCCACAATTTGCCGGCGGCATCGCAGGCCAGGCCGGTGATCGGCGTCAGGGGCGATTCGATGGTCCGCAGGCATTCGCCGCTGACGGGATCCTGGAAGTAGATCCTGCCGTTGCTGCGGTCGCCGGCTACCAGGAGCTTGCCGTCCCAGGTCAGGGCCGAGGGTTCGTAGGCGGGGTATTCGATGGTCTTGCCGCGTTTGCCCTGGTTGCCGCAGAAAATCAGCAGGTCCTCGTGGCGGTCGGTAAGCACGAAATCGGAACCGATTTTCACGAGTCCCAGGGCGAAGTCGGCGGGCAGGTCGCAGACCGCGGTGAACATTCCGTCCTGGGCGACAAAATTTCCGTCGGCGGAATTCTGCGGCACAGCGCAGACCTGACCTGAAACCGTGGTCCAGCCGGCAGAGGCAAGGAGGGTTCCCGCAATCAAAATAATGGTGAAGGATCTCATCCGGAAGGCCTCCCATCACGAGCAAAAAATTGACCGGCGACAGAAGATTTATACTAGGGCGGGGGCTCCCCGTCAATTCCCTCGGTTGTGCCCCGGAAATTGTGTCCGCCAGATGAAACCAAATACCCACAGGGCTCCATCGGCCGTAGCCGCCAGCAGAATTTCCTTGCAATCGATTTTCGGGTCATTTGTTATATGAGAGTCGTCCCCCTTGAGCAATTAATCGCCTGCATACTGGAGGTCACTCATGTCCTGGCGGGAAATGAAGATCCGGGGTATCGATGTTTTTGTGCTGTCGTCATTGGTGGCGGTTTTTTTGCTTCCGGCTGCAGCTCAGGCGGGGTCGGGAGTGTTGCTGGGCTGGAGCCGCACCGACTGGGATTACGAGATTCCGAATCTCCAACAGGGCGACATCTTCGACGCGAAAAACGGTTTTCAGGTGGGGTTTTTCTTTTCCAAATCGCTGACCCCGGTGCTGGATGTTCGTGGCGAGGCGCTCTATGCCCGCAAGGGTGCCAAGCAGACCTTGACGTTCGTCAACCAATCAGGTGCTCCCCAGGGGGAATTCGACCTTTTCTACAATGCGGATTATTTCCAGGTGCCGGTCATTCTGACTTGCGCCCTGATGAACGAAGGGGGCATGAGACCCGTCCTGATGGCGGGTCCCTATGTGGGGGTCAAACTTTCGGCACAGACCAAGGGCGATCTTCCTCCCCTTGTGCTCGAAAAATCCTTTAACGGGGATTTGCAGGATTTCCATGATACGGACTTTGGTATTGTCCTGGGCGCGGGCCTGGAATTCTCGCAGGGCGACCGGACATTTCTACTTCAGGTCAGATATGACCTTGGCCTGACGGACGCCGAACTGACGGCGCAGAACAAAGCCTGGACCCTCATGACCGGGATTGGGTTCTGATCCGGTTCAGTCGTAGGCCAGACGGGTCTTCGGATCCGCCATCAGTTCCCGGAGGTCGTCCTGGGCCTGCATCTGTGGCCAGGTGCCGAGGTCCTGGTGGATCAGGTTGTATTTTTCGGGTATGGGGTGGGTCCCCACGACGACTTTCAAACCGAATTGCCGCGGGATGTAATTGGTGAAATAATCCAGGTAGGGGCAGGGTGGATATCCTACCACCAACCCGGTGGCCAGGTGGATGACTTCCGCCCCGTTGTTCTTCATTTCCTCGGGGGCGTATTCCACATTGCCCCCGGGGCAGCCGCCGCAACTGGTGAACCCGACGACCTCCACGTCTTCACCTGCATAACGGGCAAAGGCCCCTGCGTGCTCGCGTGCCGAGCGCAGGCATTTCCCCCCCGCGCAACCGCGGTACCGGTCGCAAATAATGATGCCGACCTTGGTCATGGCAAACGCCTCCTTTCGTCGAAAATTGCTTTCCCCCTGGCGGGTCAGTGGTCGCAGGCGTTTTTTCCCGGACCGATTTCCCCGGCCAAGTATTGGCGGGCCAGGGTCTCGGGCTCGAGTTCGGGCACCCCGACGAGGACCTTGATGCCGTGACTGGTGAAGATATCCTGGGCGCGCGATCCCATGCCGCCGGCCAGGATGACCGTAGCTCCCTGCTCGGCAACCCAAGCCGGTATCACGCCTGGTTCGTGGGGCGGCGGGATCAGGGTTTCGAGCTTCAGAACGGTTTTGGCGTCGGGATCAAGATCGAGGAAAACGAATTGCTCGCAGTGCCCGAAATGGGCGGCGAGCTTGCCTTGGGCAATGGGAATGGCAATGCGCATGGCGTTTCCTTTCGTGCGGGTTGAGGCTCCAATGATAATTCTTCCGGGTGTGCGGGGCCAGCCCTTGACGCCTAATAGTTTTGAGTATATACTCATAACAGTCTGGAGTCAAGCGAGGAGAAATGACCATGTCCCGACCCCCGAAAATTCGCGCGGTGCGCCACGAACCACAGACGATCTATTTCAAACCGGCCGGTGTGCCCATGCATGCCCTGGAGGAGGTTTCCCTCGGCCTGGATGAGCTGGAGGCCATCCGCCTGGCCGACCTGGAAAACCTCTCCCACGAACAAGTAGGGGAGATGATGAAGGTATCCCGGGCCACCGCCGGACGCATTTTGGCCCAGGCCCGAGAGAAGGTTGCACGGGCCCTGGTGCACGGTATGGCGATTCGCCTGGAAGGGGGAACAGTCGAGACCGTTGCCACCCCGGGCTTTGGTTCGGGAGGTCGGGGCCGAGGCCGCGGATGCGGCCTGGGGCGTGGTCGGAACCGATGACAAGAAAGAGGTAAATCATGCCGGGAATGGACAGAAAAGGACCGTTGGGCGAAGGCCCCAAGACGGGTCGGGGTTTGGGCCGGTGCAACAACAACACCGCTCAGGATAATCAAGGGACGACCGCTGAACAGGCTCCGCGGGGTCGGGGACTTGGCCGTGGCTTGGGCCAGGGACTCGGCCGTGGCTTGGGCCGCGGACTCGGCCGTGGCTTGGGCCGCGGACCGGGACGCGGCCTGGGGCGAGGTCAAGGCCGCAGATAATGAGCGGGTAGAGGGGCCCGATTCATTGGCCCCTGGATCAAGCTTTGGGCACCTCGTAGCCACGGGTGCAGATGGGGCAGATGTCCCATAGGCTGCGTCCGGTCGTGAGGATCGGGATAAAGAAAAAAGTCAGGCGATTGGACAGCTCCACCCGACGCCACCGGGTGGAGTTGTGGCAGTGGCTGCAGGTACGTTCGTCCACGAGCCCCAGATTTCTGCTGTGTTTGTTCCAGCCGATGATGAAGAAAATGAGCCCCCCCCTTTAATGACATGACACTCAATCCCGATGGACACGAAGATAGGACCGATTATCATCGGTGATCAAGGATATGATGGCGAATTGATCCAGCAAAGGGCGGACCGTGAAATTTCTTTGGCGTTTGGTTCCACGGGAGTTTTCCCGGGTGATCTACCCTGTTGCCGCAGGCTTGCTCTCCCTGTTCATCGTTAGTTATCCGCTTTTCAATACGGACCTGTATTGGCACCTGGCCAACGGACGCGCCATGGTCGCTGCCCGGAGGATCATCAACTCGGACGTCCTATCCTACACGCACTTCGGCCAACATTTCACCAATCACGAGTGGTTGAGCCAGCTGATTTTTTACCTTCTTTGGCATGCCTGGGGTCCGTTCGGCCTTTTTTTCTTCAAGCTCTTTCTGTGTTCCCTGGTGGTTGTCTTTGTGTACCGCTCGGCGCTGATTGCCGGCGGCAACCCCCGGTCGGCGGCGACCTTGACGGTTCTGGCGGTGCTGGCCGGCATGCGGAGATACCATATACGGCCCGAGTTGTTTTCCCTGCTGGGCATCGCCGCACTGGGATACATTTTTCTGGGCTGTCGCCGCCAGAGGGGGCGCTCCCTGGGCTTGTGGGCGATTCCCCTGATTTTCATTGTGTGGGATTGGCTGCACGGAGCGGTGGTTGGGTTGCTGTTGCTGTGTGTGGTTGTGGGGGCGGAAAATTTAAAGCGGTTCCTGCCTGACCGGTTGGGGGAAACCGTCCTCGATGGAAGCGTGCTGAAAAAGCTCAACACAAGTTTTGCCCTCACGCTGGTCGCCGTCGTGCTCAATCCCTACGGGCTGCGCACCTACAGCCACTTCATGGTGCTGGCTCTGGGTGCCAGGGGCGCCGGCCGCATCGTGGAACTCCAACCCGTATGGGCTTCCTGGGGAGAGTATCTGCCGTTTATTTTTCTCGCCCTTCTGGCTGTTGTTTTGATCGTGATCGAGTACCGCCATGCCGACCCCACCAAGATCCTGCTGGTCACTGTCTTCGGGCTGGGGGCCTTGCGCTTCAGCAGGCTCACGGGGGTCAGTGCGGTTATCCTGGCGCCGGTAATCGTTTCGTTGCTTAAGAGCGCCGCCGGTCGTCGCGGGGGGGGGCTGGTGCGGTTCGCCCTGGGTGGGGCGGTCCTGGTCATCGCGGGGGTCGGGTTTAACGCGAAGATTCTCGGGCGGGCGGCTTCAATGACCAGTTCAGGAGCCTATATCCTGCCCTCGGAAACCGCTTTTGGGATTTCGGTGGATGAATTCCGGACCCCGACCGGTTCCGCCCGCTTCGCGGCCGATATGAACCTGCAGGGCAATATGTATAACAACGCCAACCTTGGAGGATACCTGGCCTTTTTCCTCGGGCCGGACCGCCGGATTTTCCAGTACAACATGCCGCCGGTATTTGGCGATGTTACCCGCTTTACCGCCCAACCCAAGGAACTCGCCCGCTGGAACGTGGAGTACGCCTTCGTCAGCAGCAGGGGGGAATTGACCAAACTCTTCCCCCTCGCACAGTGGGCTCCGGTGTTCAACGACTACGTTTCAACATTGCTGGTGAAGCGGACACCGGAGCATCGCGGGCTGATTGATAAATACGAAGTCCGGTACTTCACTCCCGAACAACCTGCGCAGGTTTTTCAACGGCTGGCCGCAGATCCCGCAATCAGGCCCCGCTTGGCTTTTGAAATGGGCGTGTATCTGGCGTACATGAAGGATGCGCGCGTGGCCGAGCGTTGGCGGCGGCTGCTGGAGGTCAACCCGGAACTGCTGGGCGATGCGGCCCTCTGGGAATTGTCAAAACGGACATTGATCCCCTGATGGCGGTTACCGTCCTGGAATCACATACCACAATACGCACAGATAATGGGTCACGGTCCCCACGAGGACCAGCAGGTGCCACACGGCGTGGTGATAGGGAAAACCGCGCCAGGCGTAGAACACCGCGCCGCCGGTGTAGGCGAGGCCTCCGACGGCCAGCAGTTCCAGAGCGGGAACCGGCAGGGCCGCCATCAGGGGCTTGACGGCCAGCACGATGAGCCAGCCCATGAGCAGGTAAAAAAACAGGGACAGTTTTTTGGAGGGCCGTTTCAACACAACCTCGTAGACGATGCCGAGGGTGGCCAGGCCCCAGGCGATACCGAACAAGGTCCAACCCAGGCGTCCCCCCAGAACACTGAGGGTAAAGGGGGTGTAGGTGCCGGCAATGAGCAGATAGATGGCTCCATGATCCATCAACTCGAACAGGCGTTTGGCGCGGGGCGGCGTCAGGGCGTGGTACAGGGTCGAGGCTGAATAGAGCAGCAACATGCAGGCGCCGAAGACGGTGACTCCTGTGATCAGACGCGGCCCCCCGGCATGGGCGGCCTTGACGATCAGCAGCACCAGACCGACAACGCTGCCCAAGGCGCCTAGTCCGTGCGTCACCGCGTGGGCGATTTCCTCACCAGTTGAGAAGCCTTGATAGGCAAATGAACCGCGCAAAAACGGCCCTTTCGAAGGAGTGAGCAGGGGCCAGGTCTTCCTTCCAATTATTGGAAACGATAGGCGTTTCCGTTGGACAGGCCAGAGAAATCCGTTGTTTTATGATCGGAATAATTGAGATGGGACCAATTATTGTTGGATCCACCAACAATTTTGATATAAAATCACAGTCTCAATCCTTTTATTACCATGATTTCCACTGGAGGGGGAAGCCATGATCCACCGTGCACGCCCATTTATTCGTTTCGCTTCGCTGTTGAGTCTCGGCTTGTTGATAGGAACCGGGGCGGCTTTTGCAGCCCCTCAGGCCGTTAACCCCCTGGCGATCGACGGGCCGGTGGCAAACCAACTGCAGGTCATGGCTACGGACCTGGTCCCGGTCATGATCACCCCGGCCGTGGATGTCTCCGCCGCCCGCGCAGAAGATGTCGACCGCGAGGCCAGGGGCCTGCCGCCACGGTTTGCCTTGCCCGAACAGGTCGATGTGACGCCCGAGAACAGCGGCGTCTGGGAAGATTTGTCCGGCCCGTATTCGCTGTGGCGCTACCGGGTGACGGCGCCGGGAGCCTTATCCCTGAATTTCGGGTTTTCATCCTATCGGCTGCCCAAGGGCTCCCGCCTGACCATCTATCCGGTCGATGCCACCGCGGCGGACGACATCCGCGGCGTGCGCGTTTTTACCGAACGTGACAACGAGGACCACGGTCAGCTGTGGACTCCGGTGGTTATCAGTGACGACGTGATGATCGAACTCCTGGTTGCCGATGAATTCCGCCGGGACTATGAGCTGGAGCTGACCTCGGTCAACCGCGGCTACCGTTTCTTTGGGGAAGACCTTGTTGATCAACTGCGGGACAAGTCGGGATCGTGCAACATCGATGTCAATTGTCCCGAGGGTGATCCCTGGCGCGACGAAATTCCGTCCGTGGGCGTGATCTCCACCGGCGGCAGCACGTTCTGCACCGGGTTCATGGTCAACAACACAGCCGAAGACGCCACGCCTTATTTCATGACCGCCAATCACTGCGGGATTCGCACGAACAATGCGGCCTCCCTGGTTGTCTACTGGAATTTTGAGAGCCCAACCTGTGGCCAGCATGGCGGAGGCAGCTTGGCTGATTTCTCCACGGGTTCGACCTTCCTGGCCGGCAACGCCACCTCTGATTTCACCCTGGTGGAACTGGATGATGCCGTGGATCCGGCTTTCAACGTGAGTTACGCCGGCTGGGACAACACGAGCAACGACCCGGTCCAGGCTGTGGCCATCCACCATCCCAATACCGACGAGAAGAGCATCAGTTTCGACTTCGACCCCGCCACCACGACCGACTATCTGGGCACGGTTTCCCCCGGTGACGGCACCCACATCCGGGTGATCGATTGGGATCTGGGAACCACCGAGCCGGGTTCGTCAGGGTCACCGTTGTTTGATCAGAATCATCACATCGTGGGTCAGTTGCACGGCGGCTATGCGTCCTGCGGCAATGACCAATCCGATTACTACGGACGGTTTTCGCGCTCATGGCCTTCCCTGGCGCCATTCCTGGATCCTCTGGGCACCGGAGTGGAATCCCTGGATACGTATGTTCCCGGTCAGTCCGGTCTGGCCGTCACGCCTTTCGGTGCATTTTCCGCCCAGGGCGATCAGGGCGGACCGTTCACGCCGGCGAGCCGGCAATACCTCCTGGAGAACCTGAACCCCGTGGATATGAATTACCAGGTCAGCGCGGATGTGCCCTGGTTGGACATCGTCGGTGGTACGGGCTTGATCCCCGGCGGCGGTACTGTTGCTGTGACCGCCACCATCAATACCCAGGCCAATGGCCTGGGCGAGGGGCATTACAACGGGACGCTTTCGTTTCTGAACCTCTCCGATGGCACCGGCGATACGACCCGTGAGGTTCATCTGCAGGTTGGCGTGCCCTCGCTGGTCTACAGCTACCCCCTGGACACCGATCCGGGCTGGACCATGGGTGCCGGCTGGGGATTCGGCGTACCCCAGGGGCTGGGCGGCGAGTACGGCAACCCCGATCCCGTAGCGGGCCACACCGGCAGCAACGTCCTCGGCTTCAATCTGGCCGGGGATTATCCCAACAACCTGGCGGTGACCCACCTGATCAGCACGGCCATCGATTGCTCGGGTCTTTCGGGTGTGAGCGTTAAATTCTGGCGCTGGTTGGGCGTCGAACAGCCTGCCTATGACCACGCCTTCCTGAGCGTCAGCAATGATGGGGTGAGCTATACGACCGTCTGGCAGAACACGGGGGAAGTCGCCGACAACGCCTGGACCCAGGTGGAGTACGACATCAGCGCCGTGGCCGACGGTCAGCCGACGGTCTACCTGGTCTGGACCATGGGGCCCACCGACGGCAGCTTCAGATATTGCGGCTGGAATATCGACGATGTTGAGATCTGGGGCCTGTCTTCCGGGGCCGGCGAGTTGACCTTGACCATGACCCCTCACAACGCTCCCGTCCATATCCCCGAAGGCGGGGGGCAGTTCACCTACGAGGTTACCCTGAATACGACCAGTACGGTGACCGTCAGCGCCGTGTTCGACGCGATTTTGCCCAACGGGGCGGTTTATCCCGTCCTGTCGCCCCCGGCCATGACTTTGGCCGCCGGCACCCATTCCTGGCCGAACCTCGCCCAGAACGTACCGGATTTCGCTCCTCCGGGGGTCTACACCTACCGCTGCCGGATAAACGCGACGGACGGTCAGACGGCGCAGGACACGTTCACTTTCGAAAAAGTCGTACCGGTCAAATCCGCCAACAGGGTTGGGGATTGGAAGCTGAGCGGCTGGGACGAAGGTGACCGGCCCGCCGAGCTGCCGGGCGGCTTTGCCTTGCGCGGCGCGGCGCCCAACCCGTTCAATCCCATGACCACCATCGCCTTCGACCTGCCGCGTTCGGTGGCCGTGACCCTTGATGTATTCGATGTGGCCGGACACCGTGTGCGGTCCCTGATCGATGGCCAAGTGATGCCGGCGGGCAACCGTGCGGTGGTTTGGAACGGCCAGGATGATTCGGGTCGCCCGGCGGCCACCGGCGTGTATTTCTATCGCCTGCAAGCGGGAGAATTCGCCGACACTGGCCGAATGATGCTCATCAAGTAATCGTTCAGCGGACGGGTTTCCCCCCCCTGCCAACGCCCCGGGTTCGCACCCGGGGCGTTGGTCGTTTTGGACGGTGATACGAATCAAGTTAAAGCGGCCGCGAGACATGACGATAAACAAGAGGTGATTTTCAATGGCCGCAGGGGTGCGGCAATGGACTCAATTTGCGGGGTATGCAATGCCTTCTCGCCGCTGCCTGTTTTCCCTTCCGATCATGGGGATTATGCTGCTGTTTTGGGCCGGATCTGCCGGGGCTTTCCCGAAATTACCGGTGAAGTTCCAGAGATTGCTTCTGGCCGACGGACTTTCCCAGAGCTCGATTCTTTCGGTTTATCAGGACAGCCGGGGATTCATCTGGATGGGCACCCAGGATGGCTTGAACCGCTACGACGGTCGGAGCATCACGGCGTTCAAATCGGATCCCGATGACCCCCTCAGCCTTAGCAGTTCCACCGTCTGGTGCATAACCGAGGATCCCGGGGGCGACCTCTGGGTGGGAACCGAAGGCGGCGGTTTCGACCGATTTCATCGGGATACCGAAACCTTCACCCAGTACCGCTACGATCCCCAAGTCCCGGCGGACCACCGCTATTACGACGTGCGGGCCAATGCTGCGGACAGCACCGGAAAAATCTGGATGGGAACCGCAAATAATGGGTTGCTGTGCTTTGATCCTGCGACGGAAACGCTCAAGGCGTACACCCATGACCCGCATGATGCCGGGAGTTTGCCGGCGAACAATGTTTCGGCCTTGGTCATCGATGAACGGGGTTATGTCTGGGCCGGGACGGAAGCCGGGGTTGTGAGGCTGGATCCCGGCACGGGCTATTGGCAGGGTTTCGGCACCCGCGGGAAGAAGAGTCAAGACCGGACGCACGTGCTGCCCACCGGCAAGGTGCTGGCCTTGAGTCTGGGGCTTCAGGGGGGGATCTGGGTGGGCACGTCCTCCGGGCTGGCCCTTCTGGACCAGGACACGGGAAATGTGTTGGACCGCCCCGATGTGCGGGGCACGGGAGGACCGAAGGATTTGTCGGTGACCGCCTTGAAGGAACTGACTGGGGGATTGCTTTGGGTAGGATCCTCACACCAGGGTGTGTACCAGGTTAATCTGAATGAAGGTTCCTGGCGCGGTTTCCAGAACAAACCCCAGGATGTGAACAGCCTCAGCGACAACGAGGTTTACGCCCTTACCCAGGACCGTACGGGGGTGGTCTGGATCGGCACCAGCAACGGGGCGAACAGGGTGGACAGCCGGGCCAAGCAATTTTACTGCTTCAGTAACAAACCCGGCGAACCGACCAGCTTGAGCAACGATTGTGTGTGGTCCATCTGTGAGGATCGCCGGGGGGATGTCTGGTCGGTTACCGAATCGGGCATCAATGTCCTGCACCCCGAATTGAGTACAATGACCCATATCTTCGCCGACGCGGCCAGTCCTCTTAAGCCCAGTTATGATTCTTTCATCAAGGTGATCGAGGACTCGGCCGGCGGGATCTGGCTGGGCGCCCGCGACGGCGCCTTGAATCGGTACGATCCGAAAACGAAAATCTACACCCGCTTCCCGCCTAATCCGGACGATCCCAAGGCCATTGGGGACGACAGGATTTTCGCCATCACTTGCGATCAAGGCGGCAAGGTCTGGTTCGGCACCATGTCCGACCTGGAATGCTACGACCCGCAAGCCGGTCGATTCACCCGCTACAAGCATGATCCGGGAAATCCCGTGGGCATTCCCCAGGGGGGGGTGCGGGATCTGTTCATGGACGGGAAGAACAGACTCTGGATGAGCCTGTGGGGTAACGGGCTAGGGTATCTGGATCTGGGCAGCGGTCACTTCGGGCACTTCATCCATGACGATGAGGATCGCCGTTCACTGAGCAGCAACATTGTCCTGTCGGTTATCTGTGACCACCGGGGGCGAGTCTGGGTGGGCACGGCCAGCGGCCTGAACCTGCTGGACCCCGAAACAGGGCATTGCACGCGCTACAGCATGAAGGACGGTCTTCCCAACAACACGATCTACAGGATCGAGGCGGATGATTCCGGTTACCTGTGGCTCGCCACGAATTTCGGTCTGGCCCGGTTCCAGCCGGATATCGACGAGGTGCGGACCTATGTGGACCGGGACGGGATCCAGAACAACGAGTTCAACATGGGAGCGTCCCATGTGGGGCGCAGCGGGATGATGTATTTCGGGGGCATTCAAGGTTTCAATGCCTTCTACCCGGACAGCATCCGCAACAATCCCGTCGAGCCCCAGGTCGTTCTGACGGATTTCCGGATCTTCAACAAGTCGGTTCCCGTCGGTCCCCTGCCCGACGGCAGAACCGTTCTGGAAAAGGCCGCCAGCGAAACCGATCACATCGAGTTGTCGGCCAAGGACCATGTAATCTCGTTCGATTTCGCCGATCTGCATTTCGCCTCCCCGCTGAAGAATAATTTTGCCTACATCATGGAGGGCTTCGAGGATCAGTGGAATGAAGTCGGCAATCGCAACTACGCAACCTATACCAACCTGCCGCCAGGGAACTACACGTTCAGGGTCAAGGGCTCGAACAACGACGGGGTCTGGAACAACAAGGGGATTGCGGTCGACATCCACGTCAAGCCACCGTTTTATCGGACCGCCTGGTTCATCGCCTCGCTGATTCTGTTCATGGTGTTGGTGATCTACGGTCTGCACCGCTACCGCACGCGCCTGCTGGATGTGAAAAACAAGCTGCTGGAAAAAAGAGTGGACGAGCGCACCGCGGATTTGACGTTCGCCAACCAGGCCCTGCAACAGGAGATCAATGTCCGCAAGAGGATCGAGGATGAGTTGCGCGAAGCGCGCAACAACGCCGTGGCGGCGACGAAGGCCAAGAGCGAATTTCTGGCCAATATGAGCCACGAGATCCGCACGCCCATGAACGGCGTGCTGGGCATGACGTCGATCCTGCTTGATTCCCCCCTGTCGCCGGACCAGAGGGAATACGCAGATGCCGTCTATTCCAGCGCCAACAATCTGCTCACGGTCATCAACGACATTCTTGATTTCTCCAAGGTCGAGGCCGGCAAGCTTGCCCTGGAGCACATCGAGTTCGACCTGATCCAGGTGCTCGACAGGCTCACCACGACGCTGGGTTACAAGGCACAGGAAAAGGGCCTGCACTTCAGTTGTGAGATGGACCTGGATGTCCCGCGGAACCTGGTGGGAGATCCGGGACGACTGACCCAGATCCTGATCAATCTGGCCAACAACGCGGTCAAATTCACCAGCGAGGGCAAGGTGCGGGTGCGGGTTTCCTGTCCGCGGATATTCGATGGAAAAGCCGATCTGCGTTTTGCGATCCAGGATACGGGAGTGGGGATTCCCGCCGATCGCCAGGATAAGGTCTTCGAGTCGTTTACCCAGGTCGACGCCTCGGTTACCCGGAAATTCGGGGGCACCGGACTGGGTCTGGCCATCGTCAGACAGCTGGTGGATTTGATGGGTGGAAAAGTCACCATCAAGAGCACCGAAGGCGCCGGCACCACGTTCAGGGTCCAGGTGTTCATGGAAACCAACGGCCAATACGTACCCCCGGTCAGCGGGGTGAAGGCGCTTGTGGTCCACAAACTGCCGGCGGCCCGGGATTCCATGCGCCGATTGTTGGGCGGCCTGGGGTGCCAGGCCCGGACAGTGACTCCGGCCGATGCCGTTGAAGCTTTTGTCGCGGCCGAGGAGGCCGGGAGTCCCATCAGCCTGGTCATGATCCAGGATGTCAAGCCGGTGGAAGAAATCAGGGGACTGGTCCAACAGCTCCGGACCCGGGCGGGCACCGCGCCTTGTGATTTCTTCCTGCTCTGCAACAAGGGGTTCGTAGTTACCGATTGGGACCTCGACAACATGGGGCTTTCCGGCTTCCTGACCGTGCCGCCTCTTTATGAACGCCTGGAGCAGATTCTGGCGAATCTGTCGGCATCGCTATCCGGGGCCGAGGGTATGGGACAAATGTCCGATCCGACACCGGAGACAGCAGACCAACCGGCAACACCGGTCAAGGAGGATGGAACCAAGCCTCTGATCCTGCTGGCCGAGGACAACCTCATCAACCAGAAGGTTGCGACTTTGTTGCTGCAGAAACTTGGTTACGAGGTGGACCTGGCGACCAATGGATTGGAAGTGCTCGCCGCCGTGGAGAAGAAGGATTATGCCGCCGTCCTGCTGGATGTCCAGATGCCGGAGATGGATGGACTGGAAACGGCCAAAAGGATCCGGGCTGAGAATTCGCCGGCCGTGAATCCACGCATGCCGCTGATTGCCTTGACCGCCCATGCCATGGCCCAGGACCGGCAGCGCAGCCTGGATGCGGGGATGGATGAACATCTTTCCAAACCCATTGATTCAGCGACCCTCAAGGCCGTGCTGAAGCAGTTTGTCGGCCACAGGGAGTCGGCGGAAACGGAACTTGCAGAGGTTTGATGTCTCCGGTGATCCCGGGATCATTGCTTGCGCCAGGCGTATCCCAACTGGGCCACGGCGTAGATCAATCCCGTCAGCAGCACGATGGTGGCGCCGGCCGGCAGGTCGGCGCCATAGCTTATGCCCAGGCCGGCCACGGTGAAGAGCGAGCTGAGGACCGCAGCGAGAATCATGGTGGGCCAGAGCCTGCGCACGAAGAGCCCGGCGATGGAAGCGGGCAGGGTCACCAGGGCGATGACCATGACGATACCCACCACGTAGACCAGAGTCACGATGGTCAGGGCAATGAGCATTAGCAGCAGCGTGTAGAGCCAACCGACCCGGACCCCCCGCAGACGCGCGAATTCCTCGTCAAAACAGATCGCCAGCAGGGGATAGTAGAAAACCAGGACCAGCAGCAGGATGACGAAGTCCAGTCCCACCAGCAGGCCCAGGGCCGCGGGGTCGACCATCACGATATTGCCGAACAGATAGGTGATCAGATCGGCTTTGTAGCCGGGGGTCTTGAACAGGAAGAACACGCCCAGGGCCATGCCGACGGCCCACAGGGCGGAGATCACGGTGTCTTCACGTTCGCGGCTGTGGGCGCGGACCAGGCCGATCAAGCCGGCTCCGAGCAGGGCGGCGACGACGGCTCCGTGCAGAGGGTGCAGCCAATCCAGGTGGTGGACTGCGCGCAGCCAGTAGGCGGCGCCCATGCCTCCCAGGACTGTGTGCGCCAGACTGCCGGCGATGACGGTGATCCGGCGCGTGACCACATAGGTTCCGACGATTCCGCAGGCCACACTCGCCAGCAGACCCGCCATCAACGCCTGGCGCAGAAAGACATGCTGGCCCAAGGCGGTGATGAATTCACTCATGGCGAACCTCCCGCCGGATCATCGTGGTGAAGGTGTTCGTGATGATGATCGTGCCGGATCAGGGACAGGCCTTCCGAGCCGGGGAACAGAGTCGCCAGGGCTCCGGAAATCTCGCTGGCCGGGTGTTCGTCGATGCCCTGGTTGATGCACAGGATCGCGTCCACATGGCGCGAAACCGTGCTTACATCGTGGGAGACAAGCACCACGGTCATGCGTTCGTTGAGCCGGTGCAACAGTTCGAACAGGTCGCCCTGCACGGTCGGGTCAAGACTGGAGGTGGGTTCGTCCAGCAACAACAGGTCGGGTTCGCAGGTCAGGGCCCGGGCGATGAGCACCCGCTGGCGTTGGCCGCCGCTCAAGGAGCTGAAAGGGCGGTCCTTCAGGCCATCCATCTCGGTTTCCCGCAAGGCGTTCAGGGCGAGGTTGCGGTCACTGGACCGGAAGGGTCCCGCGAACCGGCCGGGCCGAAGCCGGCCCATGAGAGTCACGTCCATCACGGTCACCGGAAACTGGGGGTCCACATGGGCGTGCTGGGGCATATAGCCGACCCGGCCGCGGCTGTGGGCGGGTTTTTCGCCGAACAGCCGCACCTGGCCGCGATCAGGATGCAGCAGGCCGAGAATGAGCCTCAACAGGGTGGTTTTGCCGCCGCCGTTGGGGCCCACGATGGAGACGAAGCTGCCGTTGGTGATGACCGCCGTGGCCCCTGTAAACACCGGCTGTCCGCGGTAGGCGAAGTGTAGGTCGTGCACTTCAACCACAGGGCGGCCCAGGTCAGGATTCGCCATGGCAAGCCTCCCTGATGGTGCGACCGATGGTCAACATGTTCTCCACGTAATCGGCCGCCAAAGGATCCAGCGCGATCACCTTGATGCCGGTTTCGCGGGCCAGGGCCCGGGCCGACTGGGGCGAGAACTCCGGCTGCACGAATACGGCACGTGCACCCTGTGCTTTGATGCTCTCGATCACGAGGGCCAAGTGGTGGGGCGAAGGATTCAAGCCGCCCTGCTCGATGGCCACCTGGCGCAGACCGTAGGCGCGGGCGAAATAGCCGAACGCGGGATGGACAACGAACAAATCCCTGCCGCGCAACGGCGCCATTTCCTTCCGGAGGCGCTGATCCAGGTCGGCGAGAACCCCGGTCAGACTGTCGGCCCGGGCACGGATTTGTGGGGCGTGATCCGGTATTATCCCGGCCAGATGATTCGCCATGACCTTGACCTGGGCGGACATCAGCTGGGGGTCAAGCCACAGATGAGGGTCAAGTTCACCGTGGTCGTGTCCAGGTTCGGCCAGCGGGAGCCTGGACAAGCCGGCGACGGTGTCGACCACCTCAAGCCCGGGGTGGGAGTCCTTCAGCCGAGGCAGCAACAGATGCTCCATGGGCACGCCGCAGGCGAAGTAAAGCTGGATGCCGGTCAGGGCGGCCATGCGGCGGGGGCTGGGATCGAAGGTGGCGGGGGACTCGCCGGGAGCGATCACCGTGACCACTTTCGCCGCGTTGCCCGCAAGGGCGGAGGCCATGCTGGCCAACGGCGCGATGCTGACCCCGACCACGGGGATCTCGTGCGGCGCGGGGGCCCGTGCGCAGGAGGCCAGCAGAATCGGAAGCGCCAGGGCGGCAAGAACGGTTTTCATGATCCTTTTCCCTCCCGGCGGCAGGCGTCGCAACAACCCCGCAGCTGGATTTCGAAGCTGCCTTGCGTGAGGGCTTTGCGGCAGCCGGTCACGCCGGCCGGATGCAGGGCGAGTCCCGGCAGGCAGACCATTTTGCCGCACGAGGTGCACAGGAAATGAGGGTGGGAACGGACGCCGTGCTCCTTGGTCGCGTCTTCGAAACGCCACACCGGTCCGCCCAATTGGGTGCGCCTGACCAGCCCCGCTTTTTCCAGGTCGATGAGATTGCGATACAGGGTGGCACGATTCCAGGTCCTGTCGTGCAGATATGCGGCGATCTCGCCGTGGCTCAAGGGCTTGCTGGCGGTGCGCAGCAGATCCATGACGGCCAGACGAGCGCCGGTGGCGCGCAGGTTC
This sequence comes from uncultured Fibrobacteraceae bacterium, assembly GCA_964545545.1. GTDB lineage: Bacteria > Krumholzibacteriota > Krumholzibacteriia > LZORAL124-64-63 > LZORAL124-64-63 > JAHJTW01. Next base: position 52,829 of record CAZJGK010000008.1, read on the forward strand.
GCCTGGTGCAGGGTTTTGCGGAAATGATCGTTGGTCATGGTCATTCGTTATTGTTCGCGGTCATGAGGAAACCGGTCCCGGACCTTGATGGTGGACCGGAACAGGTTAATGCAATAGCGTCGCATTTACAAACATATTTCAAAAGGTGTGTTATTATTATCCCGGTCACTTTGAAAGCGAACATGTTTCCGGGAGCATCGTCATGCCCGCCAAGCCCCGATTCCAACGCCGCGCCGCACCCGAATTCAAGGTCACGAGCTGCGACTGCAGGGATTGCCGCGCGGCATGCCTCAACTCGCCCGGATGGTTCATGCCCGGCGGCGTGAAGGCCCTGGCCAACCACCTGAATTTGGATATCCCGACCCTTTTTAATAAGTACCTCGCGGTGGGGGTCACCTTGATGCGGGACGGATCCCAGCGCCACGGCGTGATGCCCCACAAGCTGCGTGACGGCAAGAAGCCCGGCGGTGTCTGGACGCTGGGGGAGCTGGCCCAGCCTGGCCGGTGCGTTTTTTTCGACCGGGGCAAGTGCACCATCCATCCCGTGCGGCCCTACGAATGCGCCCGCATGATCCACGATCAGAAATCCCTTTCGATAAAATTGCGTCACCATATCATCAAGTCCTGGACATCCGAGGCCCTTGCGCCCTACGCCGAGCTGACCGGCAAGAGGTTGTTCGGAGCCCCGCCGCGTGAACGGAAAACAGGCAGAACCCGGGGCGGATGAGCGATGACCAAAGCGATTTTCCCGGCTTGGCTCGTTTTCGTGGTCAGTGTGGTGTGGCTTGCACCCGGTCCGGCGCCGGCGGCCAGACCGCCCGCGCTCCAGGTCAGCCAGCCCGGCACGGAAACGGCCGAGGAAGTCGTCATCGCCGTCAATCCCGTCACTCCCGCTCAGATTGCCGCAGGAGCCAACCTGCGCTTTGTTTTCCGGTCGTCGGATGGAGGGGAAAACTGGACCGAGGACCTGATCGATTCCCCCTATGGGGTATTTGGCGATCCTTGCCTGATCTTCGACAAGCTGGGCCGCCTATATTATGCCCACCTTTCCTTTTCCAACCCCCCCGAGATGGAATCCTGGCTGGACCGCATCGTGGTCCATCAGTCCACGGACGGAGGTCTGACCTGGAATGACGGGATCGGGGTGGGCTTGAATCCCCCCAAGGACCAGGACAAACCCTGGCTGGCGGTGGATCGCACCAATTCTCCCTACAGCAACAACCTGTATCTGGCCTGGACGGAATTCGATACCTACGGCAGCTCGGATTTGGCCGACAGCACCCACATCCTGTTTGCGGCCAGCGATTGGGAAGGCTGGACATGGTCGCTTCCGGTCAGGGTGGATGATGCGGGCGGCAACTGCATCGACAGTGATGAGACCGTGGAAGGAGCGGTGCCGGCGGTGGGCCCTTGGGGCCAGGTTTATCTGGCCTGGGCGGGCAACGGAAAAATCTGGTTCGACAAGTCCCTGGACGGAGGGGCGACGTTCGGCGCGGACGTGGTGGTTTGCGACCAGCCCGGCGGCTGGGATTTTGGAATCCCGGGAATTTCACGCGGCAACGGCCTGCCCATCACCGCCTGCGACACGAGTGATTCTCCGTACCGGGGGCGCATCTATGTGGTGTTCTCCGACCAGCGCAACGGTCCTGATGACACCGATGTTTTCCTGTGCGCCTCCGACGACGAGGGGGCGACCTGGACTTCGCCCTTCCGCGTGAACGACGACCCGGGCCCGGCGCAGCAGTTTTTTCCCTGGCTGGCGGTCGATCAGGTCAACGGCACCCTCGCGGTGATTTTCTACGACCGGCGCAACGGCGCCCAGGACGCCACGGAGGTCTACGTGGCCCGCTCCACCGATGGTGGGCAAACCTTCCTGAATTTTCCCGTCAGCGACACCCCGTTCACCCCGTTTTCCCGGGTGTTTTTCGGGGATTACATCGGGGTGGCCGCCCACGCGGGCAAGATCTATCCCATCTGGACCCGGATGGACGGCGGTTTGCTGAGTATCTGGTCCGGGGTGGTGGATTTCCCCACCGGTGTGGCGCCGGGCGGTGAGCCCCGGGTGCAGGTCGCCAGTATGCAGCGGATCCCGTTGAACCCCGCCGAAGACCGCGTCAACATCGCCTACACCCTGTATGAAGAGGCCCCGGTGGCTTTGACCGTTTACGATCTGCGCGGCGCCCTGGTCAGGACCCTGGCCGAGGGTCATCAGACCACGGGAGAGCACAGCGCAGCGTGGGACGGAACCTTGGCAACGGGGGCCAGGGCGGCGGCCGGTGTCTATATCATCGGCCTGCGGGCCGGCGCGGACATGGTCACGCGCAAGGTGACGTTGGTGCGCTGATCAGATTCCAGCGGCAACAGGGCAACCCCTTTCCCGTATTAATCTCCGTTGCCTGGTTCCCGCACTCCCGTTAGGATGACACCCGGGAGGGCCGACCCGCGTTCAAGACCTGGCCCCAACCGATTTCCATGCAAAGAGGCACGCATGACCCCAGTCCTTGAAGTCCGGAACCTGCGCAAGGTTTTTGGCGAACTGACGGCAGTCGACGGCATTTCGTTCAACGTGAACGAGGGCGAAATCTACGGCTTGTTGGGCCCCAACGGTGCCGGCAAGACCACCAGCATCAGCATGATCTGCGGCCTGCTGGAGCCCACAGATGGCGAGATTCTTGTGCAGGGCCTGGGCCTGGGCGAAAACCCGCGCGAGGTGAAACGCCGCCTGGGGGTCGTGCCCCAGGAAGTGGCCGTCTACCAGGAACTGAGCGCCCGCAGCAACCTGGAATTCTGGGGCGGCATCTTCGGTCTGCGCGGCCGGGAGCTGAAGAGCCGCATCGACGCCTTGCTGGAGCAGGTCGGCCTGGAAGACCGGGCTACCGAGCCCGTGAAGAACTTCTCGGGCGGCATGAAACGCCGCCTGAATCTGGCCATGGGGCTGGTGCATGATCCACAACTCATTCTCCTGGACGAACCCACGGTGGGCATCGATCCCCAGGCGCGGCACAAGATCCTGGACATCGTAAAACAGATCGTGGCCCAGGGACGCACGGTGCTTTACACGACCCACTACCTGGAAGAGGCGGAGGATCTGTGCGATCGTCTGGCCATCCTCGACCACGGGCGCATCCTGGCCGAGGGCACTGTCGGCGAGCTTAAGGCCCAGCTGGGCGAAGGCAGTCTGTTGACGGTGCAGGGCGGTTTTCAGGCGAAGGACCTGGCTGCCGCCGCTGCGGCCTTGCCGGGGATACTGCCGGTTGAGATCACCCAGGGGCGGGGCATGTTGATGGTTTCGCGTGACGGTCCCGGTGTCAGCCATTCCCTGGAAGGTTTGTTCATGGCCGGCTTGACGTTCGATGATATCACCATCAAGGAACCCAATCTTGAAGACCTGTTCCTGAAGCTCACCGGACGGGAACTGAGGGATTGATGGCGCCCATTCCGTCATACACAGGGGGTGCCGTATGTGGCCGCTGATCCGCAAGGACCTGCTGCGTCGCTGGCACAGCCCCACCTCGACCCTGGTCATGATTGCCTTCCCCCTGCTCATGAGCGCCGTTTTGGGCAGCATTTACAGCGGGGCCGGCGGGAGCGAGAAATTCCCCGCCATTCATATCCTGCTGGAAAACAAGGACCCCGACGGATTTCTGTCCGGTGCCCTGGTCAACTCCCTGGGATCCCCGCAGAGTGCGGACTATCTTCAGGTTGAAAGCGTGGGCGACGAAGGCCGCGCCATGATGGAGGCGGGCAAGGCCAGCGCCCTGGTCATCATCCCCGCGGGATTTTCGCAGGCCTTTATCGAGGGCAAGCCGACGGTCATTCGCATCGTGCGCAACCCATCCGAGGGCATCAAGCCCGAGCTGGTGGTGCTGGGCGGCGAGCTGGTGGCGACGTACCTGGACCAGGGCTCCCGGTTGTTGGGCGGGGACCTGGGCACACTGGACCAGATGATCAAGGCCGGCACCCTGCCCTCGACGGCCATGGTGGGCGCGCTGGCCACGCGGATCATGGGGCGCGTCACGAGCGCCCAGGACTACCTGTTCCCCCCGCTGGTGGGCGTTGGCGACGCCAAGGAAAAGGCCCCGGAGAAAGCAGGCGGCGCGCAGAATGTCACCGGCTATATCCTGGTGATGATGGCGGTGATGGCCCTGCTGTTTGTGGCTGTCCGGTCGGTGGGCGATCTGTTCGAGGAAAAGAACAGCGGCATGTTGCGCCGCCAGATGGCCACCCCCATGCCTGTGGGGCGGATCATCGCGGCCAAGATTCTCTTCAGCGTGGTGCTGGGCCTGCTGGTCATGGGAATCCTGGCGGTGGTCGGTCTGGTCCTCGGCTGGATTTCTCCCCATGTTGATCTGACCGCGGTTATCCTGTTGGGTCTGACCTTCAATCTGGCCGCCTGCGGCCTGGTGGCGGTGATCATCGGTCTGGTGCGCAACGAAAAGCAGGCCGGGATTCTTTCCTGGCTCATCGTCATGGGGATGAGCGCCTTGGGCGGCAGCATGATTCCGGTCCAGCAGCTGCCGGCGGGCATGCGCTCCCTGGCGGACTTCACGTTGAACTACTGGGCGATCGACGGCTTCACCCGGGTGATGTTCGATTCGGCCGGAACCGGCGATGTCGCACGACATCTGATCATCCTGCTGGGAATCGGATTGCTGCTGGTGATGCTGGCCAACGTCCTTCTGGTGCGCCGTTTCAGGGAGCTGACACCATGAGACGCGTGTTGCACCTTGCCTTGCACGACAGCCGGCTGTTCCTGGCCGCCCGCGAGAACATCTTCTTCATGTTCGTGATGCCGGTGATGTTCATGCTGTTTTTCAGTGTGGTCCTGCGCGACAACGGTCCCGACGCCATATCGGTATCCCTGCAGGTGGTCAATGCGGACGGGGATTTCCTGAGTCGGGCCTTCATTGAACAGCTGGCCGGCGAGCATTTCGAGGTGACGGTTCTCACCCAGGCTGAAGCCGACACTACGGACTATATCCGCAGGTTGACGATCCCCGCGGGATTCAGCGCCGACGTGCTGGCGCGGCGTCCGGTGAAGGTGGACTTCACGAAGAAAGCCAGCAGTAACCTGCAGTACGACGCTGCGGCCGATGTCCGGCTGCGCCAGGTTCAGGCCGCGTTTCTGGGGTCCTTGATCCAGTGGAACCATGCTGCGCCGGATTCGGCCACCCTGGCTGCGGGCCGGACCCCGGTCATCACCCCCGCCGCCCGAGACAGCCTCCTGAAGTTGATTGCGCTGCCACCGGAGGTCACGGTGGAACAGGAATTTGCCGGCCACGGCCGGCCCGTGCCCTCGGGCGCCGGCCAGTCGGTGCCGGGCATGCTGGCCATGTTCGTGGTGATGACCGTGGCCATCGGCGGCGCGGAATCCCTGACCCGCGAGAAACTGGGAGGCACCCTGGCCCGCCTGGCCACCACGACCTTCAGCCGGGGTGAGATTCTGGGCGGCAAGTTGTTGCATCTGGGTTTGGTGGGCATGGTCCAGGCCCTGGTGCTGATGGCCGCCGGGCAGGCCATCGGTCAGCTGGGTCTATTCGGCATCGACTTTTCCTGGGGTCCTCATTTTGGGGTCATCATCCTGTTCCTGGTGCCTTACGCCTTTACGATTGCGGGGCTCACCCTCTTCTTGGGCGGTCTGTTCCGCACCACTCAGCAGGCCGAGAGTTTGGGTTGGCTGGTGGGTATGATCTTCGCGGCCATGGGCGGTTGCTGGTGGCCCTTGGAGATCATGCCCCACGGCGCACGGATTGCCGGTGCTTTTTTCCCGACCTACTGGGCCATGACGGCTTTTCACGATGTGGTCACCTTCGGGCGCGGTCTGGATGCGGTAATTTTGCCCATGGGTGTGCTGTTGGCCTTCGGAATCGTATTTGTGTGGCTTGGATCCCGGACCATGAAAGTCTCCGGTTGACGGGCCCTTTTCCGGCGAAAAAGGAGTGACATGAGCGAGAAGAGGGGATGTTTCAAGTCCGGGTGCATGGGTTGCCTGGGTGTATTCCTGGTCGTGTTCCTGCTGGTCGGGGTGCTCGTCCTGATGGGTTGGAACAGTTCCCGGCACCGGGATTTCCAGGAGCGGCAACTGGAGCCCACCGAGACCCAGGCCACGGCCGATTCCAACTTGGTTGTGCCCGATTTAGATTGGCGGCGGTATCCCGGCAAGGTCGTGCTGGATCTCAGCCATGGTTCCTTTATCCTGAAACCCGCCCCCGAGGGGGAAGGGCTCAGCGCACGCGCCCGCTTCGACGCCGAAGCCTATACCATCGGGGAAAAGTTCACCATCCAGCCCGATTCGACCTGGGTTTACACGATCCGTTTTTTCCGCCACATGCAAGGCGCGCAGGCCCTGTTCCGCAGCCTGTTCATGCACGGGGCCAGGCCTGAGGTCCAGGTGTTCCTGCCCAATGACGTGCCCTTGACCCTGGAAGTCCACGTCGCCGAAGGCGGCATGGAGGCAGATCTGGGCGGGTTGTGGCTGAAGGATGCGGCGTTGACATACGAAAAAGGCGGCTTTTCCCTCGGCTTCAGCGAACCGTTGTATGAGCCCATGGGTCAGCTGGCCATCCACGGGGCCATGGGTGGCCTGGAAGCCTCTCAGGTCGGCAATGCGAGCCCGGCGGTGCTGAACATCGGTTGCCGGATGGGCGGCGGCGATATCGATCTCAACGGCCGGTGGCTGCGGGATTGCAACGCCAGTTTTTCCGTGAAAATGGGCGGGATCAGTGTGTCTCTCCCTCAGAATA
>CAZJGK010000009.1:0-31825 GCA_964545545.1 uncultured Fibrobacteraceae bacterium
GAACACCTGTGGCGCCATATTCCAGCGCGGCGGACACAATTTCCGAGGCACAACCAAAAATTTATACTTTCACGGCCCGAACATATGTTTTACTGGCTGCGGGAGGCTGTGATGAAGCAACAGATGAAGTTCACGGCGGTTGCCATGGTTCTGTGTGCGGGGTGCGTGGGCTGTGCTGTCGGCCCCTCCGCCTGGATGGGCGGAGAACTTGATGTCTCCGTGGAGGCCAGTCCGAACCTTGTTCGTCCGGGAGATGTCGTAACCGTAACCGTTAGAGCAAAAAACAACACGGATGGGATTATTGATTTTGGCCGAGGTTCTTCCGGTTGCTGGTTTGGGGCGCGGATTCGAAACGAACTTACCGGTGAGATGGTGTCGTTCACCCGTCAGTGTACCGCGGATTACGCAAAGCGGACTCTTGGTCCGGGTGAAGAGCATACTGAGAATCTGACTTGGCGCTGCAATATGCGGACCGAGGACGAAATGGTCCCCGTTCCCTTGGGGACCTACCAGATTTACGGTGTCGCTCACGGTAAGGAGAGTCAGCCGGTTTCTGTTCGGGTCCGGCGGTAGTGGTGCAGTGCACGCCACACGGAGGCATACTTGTACAACAGCATGCTATTCGTCACGCTCGAGATACTCGTGGTCATCGTTGCGCCTCTTCTGATTCTCTATCTGACGGGGCGATGGCCCCTGCGCATCGTCATCCCGTGTCTGTTGGTGATTCCTGTGCTCTGGTACCTGACCTACTCGCCCTATGTCTTGGATGGCTTGAGCGTTGCGGTGGGCTTCTTCGCACTGCACCGAGGAAAACTGATTCGGCCCTTTGCGCTTGGAGTCGCGTTCATGCTGCTTTGTCTGCGACCGGCGTTCGACGTGGTATGCGAAACTGTAGCTTTCGCCCTCGGGAGACGAGGGGATCTCTATCACATCGCGCAGGCGACTGGATACCCGACGGTGTGGTTGAGTATGGCGATCCTCATCGGGTTCTCGCTGTTTACAATCGCGCGCGTGCTTGGGGAACGTGCTTCGCGGGACGAAAGTGCAGCCACCTGACCCCCGCAGGACTAGCCATGGCCGCCCCGGTGGGGTAGACTCCCCCTGCAACAATTCTCCTTCCGCTGCGTCTTGGTTCCGCATCCATTTGGCCCATCCATTTTCCCAGGAGGGAACTCATGTCCCGTCCCAGTTTCTTTCACAGCCTGGTGCGTTCGGTCCTGCTGACCCTGTTGACCATCATCATTCTGACCGGATTGATCGCCGGCGGATTCTGGCTGCACGGCAAGCGGGGTGTGAAGGTCGCTGACGGCTCCTGGCTGGTGCTCGACCTCTACGGCACCCTTCACGAGTACGATATTCCCGCCGGACCTTTGGCCATGGTCACCGGCGGAGACGATCCGACCCTGCAGGGTATGCTCGACGACCTGGGCAAGGCCGCCCTGGACGACCGCATCAAGGGAGTGATCTTCAAGATCAGCAGCAGCAACAACGCCGGCTGGGCCAAACTCGAGGAACTGCGCCAGGCCGTGGACAAGGTCCAGGCCGCCGGCAAGCCCGTCTACGCCTGGGGCGACGCCCTGAACCTGCGCGCGCTGTTCCTGGCCGCGGGCTGCAACAAGGTCATGATGCCCACCGGAGGTTATTTCGAATTCAAGGGCATGGGCCGGAAGTTGCCCTATGTGCGCGGGGTGCTGGACAAGCTCGGCATCATTCCCCACCTGAGCAAGATCAAGGAATACAAGGCCGCGGCGGAACTGGTCATGGACAAGGGCATGAGCGACGCGGCGCGCGAGAACGAGGGGGCGCTGCTGGACGACGTCTGGGAAACGGTGCTCACGGCCCTCGGCACCGAACGTGGTCTGAGCCGCGACAAGCTGCTCGAACTGATGAACTATGCCGAGTTCACGCCCACCGAGGCCAAGGAAGCCGGGCTGATCGATGAGTGCATCTACATGCAGGAACTCGAAGAGCGCCTGGCCGGCGACAAGGACCGGCTCAAGACCGTCAGTTACGGCGATTATGCCAAGGTGAGCTGGAAGGACGCCGGGCTGCACACGGGCCAGACCGTCGCCGTGGTCCACGCCCAGGGCAACATCGGGGGGCGTGAGAGCAATGTCGATCCGGTGCTGGGGGTCATGATGGGGCACGAGACCATCGTGAAGGAACTGCAGCGCTGCCGGTATGACGACAAGGTGAAGGCCGTGGTGTTCCGCATCGATTCGGGCGGGGGCGAAAGCCTGGCCAGCGATCTGATGGCGCATGAGGTCGGCAAGCTGGCCGAGGTCAAGCCCGTCGTGGTCTCCATGGTCGATGTGGCGGGCTCGGGCGGGTACTACATCGCCTACAAGGCGACCAAGCTGGTGGCTGATCCCCTGACGGTGACCGGTTCCATCGGTTCCATCAACGGGTTCTTCAACATGAAGGGCTTCTACGACAAGATCGGCCTGACCAAGGACGGCCTCTCCAAGGGCCCCATGGCCGAACTCGGCACCGACTACCGCGAGCCCACGGACGCGGAATGGCAACGGTTCAGCGACGCCCACTGGATCAGATTCAACGAATGGCTCCAGGATGTCGCCAAACATCGCGGGTGGACCTTCGAGCACGCCACGACCCTGGCTTACGGCCGGGTATTTTCCGGCAGCAAGGCCATGGCCATCGGCATGGTCGATACCGTGGGCAACCTGGATGTCGCCATCGCTCTGGCGGCCAAGCTGGCCGGGCTGGACGCTTCCCAGGCCCCCAAGGTTGTGCACCTGCCGGAGAAGCAGGATTTCCTGAACAGCATCATAGGGAGCCCCAAAGAGGCCCACGATCCGGTATCCATGGCGGTGAACGCGGTGTTGTACCGGCAACTGCACGTCCGGTTGCAGGAGACGACTCGATTCCTGGAATCGGGGGCCCAGAACGTCGTCAGATAGAGGCGCCGGATCAGCGGCGGCGGTTTCCGGCCGCCGCCGCCTGATCGTGGCTGAGGCGCCAGGTTCCGGTCAGCAATGAGACAGGCTCAAGCCTGGTTGTCCAGCAACAGGCCGGCCGGCACTTCAGGCTGGGGATCCTGGGGATCCTGGGGCTCCTGGGGATCTTCCACCGGTTGTGCGATCGGTTGTGCGATCGGTTGTGCGATCGGTGCGACCCCGGTCCCGTCGCGCGCTTCCCGCAAGCTCTTCAAGCCGGCGGTCAATTCCTCCATGGCCTGGCCCACGCCTGCAAGCACGGCCTTGCGGTCGTAGGTTGCCCCCTTGCCTGCGGCATGGAAGACATCCTTGAGGCTGTCCCGGAAATCCTTCTCCAGACCTTTCACGGCTTCGGCATACGCGGGGTCGGGGTTGTCGGAAGCCGCGAGTTCGCGCAGTTCGCCGCCGATGTCATGCCGAACATCGCGCAGCAGATGTTTCAATCCCTGCTGGAGATGAGCCCGCCCGGGAGCCCGATGGGCGTGCCTGGCGGCATGTTCATGCTTGTTTGAGAGTGCCTGGCGTCCACACGGAGAATGGCCGCAGGACGGACGCTGAGCCAGTTGAGAAGAAATGGCATTGGTTATCATATTTTTCTCCTTTGTTATATTGATTGTCGGCATGCAAGTGAATGCCTTAAACTCATTCTTGAATATGAAGGTTGTGCCTCGGAAATTTTGTCCGTGAGGTGAAAACAACCCCCACAAGTGTTCCCGGCCGGGTCCGGCAAGGTCTGGTGGAACGGGGTCGACATGTCGGGGACGCCCGCAGCCTCGGGCTTGTACTTCTTCCAGGTGCGCGCGGGGGATCAGCGCACCATCGGCAAAATGGCCCTGATCCGCTGATTTCAGAGCCGTGTGTTGTCATTGAGCCCGGATCCAGGACCCGGGCTCTTTTTCAATTTGAATATTGGCGATTCCCACCGTGTAATGGCCCCGCAAGGGATTTGGTGACCTCCGGGGAAAAACAGTGTACGTTGTCCTGGTCATCCAAGTTGTCATCACCATTGCGGTCCATAATGCCGATCGTCTTTTTCGCGAGGTGTGAATGATGTCTCCTGATCAGAACTACGGGGAGCCACAAGGTCCCCAGATTCCTGAGATCAAGTTACCAGCGGTCAATTGGAAGATGGTGCGCTTGATCGCCATGGCCCTGCTGGTGCTGATTCTGGTGTTCACCACCTATTACACCATCGATCCCGAGGAAACCGGACTGGTGCTGCGTTTCGGGCAGTACGTCCGGCCCTCCGACCCGGGTCTGCATTTCAAGATCCCCTTCGGCATCGAAAGCGTGATGAAGGTTCCGGTCCAGCGCCAGCTCAAGGAGGAATTCGGTTTCCGCACCCTGCGCGCCGGGGTTCAGAGCCAGTATTCCACCAAACCCTATGCCGAGGAATCCAACATGCTGACCGGCGACCTGAACGCCGCCGTGGTCGAATGGGTGGTCCAGTACCGCATCGTCGACCCCTACAAGTACCTGTTCCGGGTGCGCAACGTCAGCAAGACATTCCGCGACATGAGCGAGGCGGTCATGCGCAAGGTGGTCGGCGACCGCACGGTCAACGAGGTGCTGACCGTCGGCCGCGCCGAGGTGGCCATGGAGGTGAACAAAGGCCTGCAGGATCTGTGCGTGAAATACGAGACCGGCATCAAGGTCGAGCAGGTTGTCCTGCAGGATGTGAATCCGCCCGATGCGGTCAAGCCTTCCTTCAACTCGGTGAACGAGGCCCAGCAGGACAAGGAGAAGCTCATCAACCAGGCCCAATCCCAATACAATGCCGAGATTCCCAAGGCCAGGGGCGCCGCTCTGCAGACCATTCAGGAGGCCGAGGGGTACGCTCTGGACCGCATCAACCGGGCCCAGGGTGATTCCGCCCTGTTCACCGCCATGTACAACGCCTATCGCAAGGCTCCGGAAGTCACCCGCACGCGGATCTACCTGGAAACCATGAATACGGTGTTGCCCCAGGTGCAAAGAAAGATCATCGTGGATTCCAGCCTCAAGGGCCTGATCCCCCTGCTGAACATGGGCAGCGGTCCGCTCGTCGGCAGTGAAGGAGGCAAGTGATGGGAAAGCTATATTTGATTCTCATTGTGGTGGTGGCCCTGTTGGGCCTCAGCTCCTTCTATGTGGTCCAGGAGTCCGAGCAGGCCATCATCACCCAGTTCGGCAAGCCCGTGGGGGACCCCGTCGTCACCCCGGGCCTCAAGTTCAAGGTGCCGGTGATCCAGAAGGTGCATCGCTTCGAGAAGCGTTTCCTGGAATGGGACGGCGATCCCAACCAGTTGCCCACCCGGGACAAGCGCTTCATCTGGGTCAACACCTATGCCCGGTGGCGGATCACCGATCCCCTGCTCTATTTCCAGCGCCTGAACAACGAGCGCGGGGCGCAGACCCGACTGGACGACATCCTGGACGGCGAGACCCGCAACGCCATCGCCAAATACGATCTGGTCGAGGTGGTGCGCAGCACCAACCGCCAGGCCCAGACCGGCGAACTGGTGGCCTCGGACGAGACCGCGCTGGTGCCCATCAAGCACGGCCGCGGTGAAATCCGCCAGGAGATCCTGGACAAGGCGAGGGGGCGGACCTCCGACCTGGGCATCGAGATCCTGGATGTGGAATTCAAGCGCATCAACTACGTGGCTGATGTCCAGCGCAAGGTCTACGAGCGCATGATCTCCGAGCGGAAGCGCATCGCCGACCGGTTCCGCAGCGAAGGCCAGGGCGAAGCGTTCCGGATCCTGGGCGAGAAGGATCGCGAATTGCTCAAGATCCGTTCCGAGGCCTATCGCCAGGCCCAGGGCATCAAGGGTAATGCCGATGCCCGAGCCACGGCGATCTATGCCGCCGCCTACAATCCATCGGCAGATTCGCGTTCCTTCTACGAGTTCCTCAAGACCATGGAGTCGTACAAGGCTACCCTGGACAAGGAAAGCTCGTTGATCCTGACCACCGACGGCGATTTCTACCGGTTCCTGAAGGAGAGTGGCGGTCGATGATCCCTAAACCGGTTTGCCGGTTTGTTGCTCCTTCCTTGTTGCTCGCGGCCGCCGTTTTTACGGCGGCCGCGCCGGTTCATGCCGGCCGGCCCCTGTTTGCCTGGCGGGTGCAATCCCCGACGGCCACCATCACCATGATGGGTTCGATCCATGTCGGCCGCCGGGATTTCTACCCTCTGGCTCCGGTCATCGAAACGGCGTTCGCCGGCAGCGGGGCCCTGGCTGTGGAAGTCGATGTGTTGGCGCCCGACAGCTTGGCCGCAGCGGCCAAGCTCATGATGACCGAGGGCCAGCTGCCCGAGGGCAAAACCCTCGACGACGTTCTGCCGGACAGCCTGCTCGTCCGGGTTCAGGCCGAGTTTGCGGACCAGCCCGGGGCCTGGCAGATCTACCGGAAACTCCGGCCCGCCTTTCTGGCCCTTGTCTTGACCTCGGAGCAGTATTCCCGGCTGGGTCTGGATCCCCAACTCGGACTGGAGAATCACTTCCTGACCCTGGCTCGCGGCCGGAAGTCGATTCTCGAACTGGAAACCCTGGCCCAGCAGATGTCCCTGTTCACGGATCTTGATGACGAGCTGGCGCGCCTTCTGCTCCGCGAGGCCCTGGACGAGTTGCCGAACATGGCGGGAGAGCTGGAAGCGTTGATCAAGGATTGGCAGGCCGGCGATGTGGACCGGGTGGACAGCTTGCTGGCCAGGCAGGTCGGGGAAGATCCCCGGCTGGAGGGTTTCTACCGCGCCATCCTGGATGACCGCAACGTCAAAATGGCGCGCACCATTGCGGACTGGCTGGGGCAGGATCGGGACATTTTCGTCCTCGTGGGGGCCGGGCACTTCGCCGGCGACAAGGGGATCGTCCAGCTGTTGCGGGACCGGGGTCTGCAGGTCACCCAACTGGAACGCTGATCAGGGTTGCAGCCCGTTGGCGCGCAGCCAATCGTAGGCAACCTGGAAGATCTCGGTGCTGGTGCGCAGGCCCAGCTTTTTCTTGATGTGGGAACGGTGGACCTCGACGGTGCGCGGGCTGATGTCCATCATCTGGGCGATCTTGGCAATTTCCAGCCCCTGGCCCGTCAACTGGAACAACTCCAGCTCCCGGTTGCTCAAAAGATCGGTCGGCGAGGTTCCGGGCGCGGGCTTGCCGCTGCTCAGGTGGTCCACGGCGTTGCGGGTCATTTCATTGCTGAGATAGATCTGCCCGTCCAGGACGCAACGGATCGCCTCCAGGATCTTTTCGGTGCCTTCCTGCTTCATGATGTAGCCCTTGGCTCCGGCTTTCAGACAACGCAGCGCATAGGTGTACTCGTCGTGCATGGAGACGGCCAGGGTCAGGATGCGGGGGAATTTCTGGTTGATATCCTTGATGAGGATAAGCCCGTTGCTGTTCTTGAGACTAAGATCCACCAGGACCAGGTCGGGCCGAAACTCGGCGATGAGGTCCAGCGCCTCCTGATAATCCTCGGCCTCACAGGAGACATTCAGGTCCGGTTCGAGCTGCACCAAGGCCTTGATGCCGGCACGCACCAGGGGGTGGTCATCGATGATCATCAGGTTTGTGGTTTTCTGGGGGGCATCCATAATGACCATCTTTCCTTTTCCCTCCAAAGGAAACGGGAATCACTGTCCCTATAATGAATATTATACCAGCCTGCTTGGAAATGCAACCAATCCTCACCGGTAATTTGTAGGGGCCTGGGGATCAGATACAGTCAGCCTGCAGTTCGGCCAGGGAGGGCTCCAAACGCGTTTTCAGGTCCTGGATCAGGGATGCGGAGGACTGGTTCCAGAACTCCGGTTTCAAGGCACCCATGAATTCGTCGTGCCTGCGCCCGCGACGGTAGGCAGGTTCGCGGGGAGGATGCCGCAGATAGCGGTTCGCCAGGTCGGGGTCGGGATCCACCAACAGGGTGGTGGAGTAGTACAGCAGGCCCCGGGTGCGGTACACGCATGAGCCGCCGATTTTGCGGTCCTTCAGGACAAGGTCCGAAACGCCCTCCCGGCGGACGCCGGGAATGCCGCAGTCGGCCAGGCCGGCGCACATCCAGTTGCTGATGGCGAAGAAGGACCGGGTGATGCCGCCGATGCCCGGCAGGGGAAGGCCCACCGCGACGATGACGTTGCCGGGGTCCAGGACCACGCTGCACCCGCCGCCGATGCGTCTCAGCAGGGGGATGTTGTCCCGTTCGATGGCGGTGGTGAACAGCTCACGCTCCTGGTTACCGCCACGGCCGATGACGACCGCCGGTTGGCCCCAGCCGTAGACGCGCAGGCGGGGGCGGCCGTCCCGACGCACGGAATCCAGCAGGGGGTCGTCCCGGTCGTAAGGGACCGTTGGCAAAGGACCTATGTCCGGGACGCGACTCACCGGACCTTGCGCGGGGGGTTGATGTGGATGGCCTCGCCTGCGGTGACCGCGGCGGCTTCCAGCAGGGCTTCCGACAGGGTGGGATGCGGGTGGATGGTGACCAGCAGATCCTCCAGGGTCGCACCCATTTCGATGGCCAACGTGGCCTCGGCGATCAGTTCGCTGGCCAGCGGTCCCACCATGCCCACGCCCAGGATCGAGCCGGTGTCCGGGTCGGCCAGGATTTTCACCATGCCGTCGGTGCGGCCCAGGGTGCGGGCTCGGCCCAGAGCGGATAGGGGGAAACGGCCGATGTTCACCTGGAGACCCTGGTCGTCGGCCTCCTTTTCGGTCAAGCCGGTCCAGGCAATCTCGGGATCGGTGAACACGACGGCGGGGATGGCCCGGTTGTCGAAGGCCGCGGGAATGTCCTGTCCGCCGCCGGCGATGACTTCGGCGGCCACCTTGCCCTCGCGGGTGGCCTTGTGGGCGAGCATGGGACCGGTGGCCGCGTCGCCGATGGCGAAAATGGTCGGTTCGGCGGTGCGGCATTCCTGGTCGGTGATGATGTGGCCGTGCTCGTCAACGGCGACCCGGGTGTGGTCCAGGCCGATGTCGTCCGTGTTGGGTCGGCGTCCGATGGCCACCAGCACCTGATCGTAGTGCCGGGTGATCGCGCCGGCGGGAGTCTCGATCGCGACGTCGAAGCCCCGGGCGGGATCGCCGTCGGTTTCGGTGATGGACTGGACCTTCGCCTCGGTCATGATCTCCTCGAGCCGGCCGGAGACCTGTTTCACCATGACCTCCACGAGATCCTGGTCGGCGCCCATGAGCAGCCGGGGGGCGAACTCCGCCACCGAGACCTTCGCGCCCAGTCCCTGGTACACCAGGCCCATTTCCAGGCCGATGTAGCCGCCGCCGACCACGAGCAGACTTACCGGTACGCGGGGCAAGGTCAGGGCTTCGGCGCTGGACCACACCGAGGAAACGATCCCCTCGGGCAGACGGTTCAGGCTGGAGCCGGTGGCGATCACGGCCTGTTCGAAGTCGACGCCGCTGACCTCGCCGCCTTCGATATCCAGGCTCGTGGCCGAGGTGAACCGGGCGTGTCCCCGGAGGACCTGCACGCTCCGCCGCTTCAACAGCGCGCCGATGCCCTGGGAAAGGCCGGTCACCACGTCGTCGGTCCAGGCACGCAACTTGTTGAGATCCACGCCGATGTCGGAAACACCCAGGCCGAATTGCTTGGCGGCGATGGCGCTGCGCTTGATTTCCACGACGTGGATAAGGGATTTGGAGGGGATGCAACCCTCCAGCAGACAGGTGCCGCCGGGCCGTTCCCGTTCCTCGATCAGGACGACCTCTTTGCCCAGGTCAGCCAGCCGCAGGGCGGCCACATAACCGCCGGGTCCGCTGCCGATCACTACCACTTGGGCTTCCTCGCGCAAACTTCCCATGACCATGACAGGACTCCTTGGTATGACCGGATCAGGTTTCCAACAGCAAGAGATTGGGATCCGACAGCTGGCGCACAAGCTCGGCTACGAACCGCGCCGCATCGGCTCCGTCGGCGATGCGATGATCAAAGGCGAGGGTCAGGGGCAGGATCTTGCGGATGACGATCTCGCCATGGCGCACCACGGGCTTTTCCTGCACCTTGCCCATGGCCAGGATGGCCACCTCGGGGTAGTTGATGGTGGGCATCAGGGCCGTTCCGCCCAGCGGACCCACATTGGTGATGGTGAACGTGCCGCCCCGCATGTCGGCGGCGGGCAGGGAGCCGTCGCGGGCCAGCTGCGCCTTGTGGGAAATCTCGTCGGCGATGGTCACGATGCTTTTGCGGTCCGCACCGGTGATCACGGGGACCAGGAGGCCCCGGCCGGTGTCCGCCGCAAACCCGAGGTTGTAGTACTGCTTGTAGATGATTTCCTCGCGGAAGGGATCCAGGCTGGCGTTGAACGCGGGAGCGGCCTTCAGGCCCGCCGCCACCGCCTTCATCACGAAAGCCAGCAGGGTCAAGGTGCCGCCGCTGCCGCCTGTGCGGCGCTCCTTCTCGCGTTTGCGAAAGGTTTCCAGCTCGGTCACGTCCGCATCGTCCATATGGGCCACATGGGGGATCAACGACATGCTGGTGACCATCTTGCGGGCGACCTTGCGGCGGATCGAGCGCAGGGGTTCGATCTCCACCGGACCGTCCACGCTGAAGTCAGGCAGCGGCTCGAGTTCCAGGAACGGGATGGTGGCCGAAGCGTGGGCCGCGAACTCGGCGAACGCGGTGTCGTCGCGCACGGTGGACGCGGTCACATGATCAGGCCGGGGCTTCGGGGCGCCACCGACCGTTTCGGCGGCGAATCGGTGCAGATCCTCGGGGGTCACCCGGCCGCCGGGACCGGTGGGCGTGACCAGGTTGATGTCGAGCTTGAGTTGACGGGCCAGGCGCCGTGTGGCCGGAGCGGCGGGCACCGGACGATGCCCACCGGGTTCGGTTGCGGGCGCATGGACTTCGGGCGGCGAGGCGGGCGCATGGACTTCGGGCACGGCGGCTTCCTTTGCGGCGGCGGCGCTGCCGGTCCCGTCGTCGATGACGATCACCACGTCGCCCACGTTGACGATGTCGCCCACCTTGCCCTTGAGCGCCTCGACGGTTCCACTTAGAGGGGACGGGATGGTGACCGCGGCCTTGTCGGTCTCCACATCCAAAAGAGGCTCGTCCTCGACGACGGCGCCGCCGGCGGCGACGTGCCACTTGAGGATCTCGCCCTCGGCGATTCCCTCGCCCAGGTCCGGCAACTTGAATTCGAACACGGCGTCCTCCGCGTGTTGGCGGCGGCCCCGGGACCGCCGCGTGGCCTCAGAAGTCCAGGGTCTCGGCGATCCCGCGTGCGACCCTGTCGGCATCGGGCAGGTAATTCTTTTCCCGGCCGAAGTAGGGGGTCACCACATCATATCCGGTCAGGCGCTTCACCGGCGCCTCGAGATACAGAAAGGCCCCATCGTTGATCACCGCGGTGATTTCCGAAGAGGGTCCGAAACTGCGTGGGGCCTCCTGGACAATCACACAGCGGCCGGTCTTGGTCACCGACCGGACGATGGTTTCCTGGTCCATGGGCGCGATGGTCAGCAGGTCGATGATCTCGATTTTTGTTCCCCGCTCCTTTTCCACGCTGGCGGCGGCCTTGAGGGTCGGCCGCATCATGGCGCCCCAGCTGATCAAGGTCAGGTCAGTGCCTTCCTGGACGACCTGGGCCTTGCCGATGGGCAGGACCTCTTCCTGGTCGGGCACCTCTTCCCTGAAGGCGCGGTAGGAGTGCTTCGGCTCCATGAAAACGACGGGGTCCGGATCCCTGATGGCCGCAACCAGCAGGGCGCGGGCGTTGCGCGGCCCGCTGGGGATCACGACCCGGGCGCCCGGCTGATGGGCGTACATGACCTCGCGGCTTTCGCTGTGGTGCTCGAGGGCGCGCACCCCGCCGCCGTAGGGCATGCGGATGACCATGGGCAGGGACAGCTGGCCGAGGGTGCGGGCGCGCAGCCGGGTGACATGAGCCTCGAACTGGCCCATCATCATGTAGCTGAACCCGGAAAACTGCATTTCGCAGACGGGTTTCAGGCCTGCCAGGGCCATGCCGACGCTGCTGCCGACAATCCCCGATTCCGCCAGGGGCGTATCCACGACGCGCAGGTTTCCGAAGCGCTCCAGCAGACCGTCGGTGGCCCGAAAAACCCCGCCGTCGGTGCCCACGTCCTGGCCCAGCACGAGCACCGCATCATCCTTTTCCATTTCCTGGGTGAGGGCCAGGTTGACCGCTTGCACCATGTTCAACTTAGCCATGGTCGGCCTCCCCGTGCAGGTGGTCCAGGAACTCCCGGCGCTGGGACTCGATGTTGGGGTGGGGGGTGCCGTAGACATGTGCGAAAGGCGCATCCAGCGGGCGATCCTGGGGCGTCTCGAACTCCTTGACGGCCGCTTCGACCTCCTGTTTCACCGCGGCGGTGAGGGCCTCTTCCTTGGCGTCGTCCCACCAGCCCCGCTCGCTCAGGTATTTTCGTGTGCGGATCAGCGGCTCCTTCGCCCAGGCCTGCTTCTCCTCCTCCGGCGACCGGTATCTGGTGGGGTCATCGGCGGTGGTGTGCATCATCAGTCGGTAGGTCACCGCCTCGATGAGTGTGGGCCCGTCGCCCTTGCGGGCGCGGGCAATGGCTTCGCTGGCGGCGACCCAGACGGCCAAAGGATCGTTGCCGTCGACCTGCATGACCGGCAGGCCGTAGGCGATGCCTTTCTGGGCCAGGGTCTCGCTGGCGGTCTGCGCCGCACGGGGCATGGAGATGGCCCACTGGTTGTTCTGGATGATGACCACCAGGGGCGCTTTCCACACCGCGGCCATGTTCAGCCCCTCGTGGAAACCGCCCTCGCTCGTGCCGCCGTCGCCGATGAAGGCCACGGTGACGTCGTCGGTCCCCTGGTAGCGGGCGGAATAGGCCAATCCGGCGGCGTGCTCGATCTGGCAGCCGATCACCACGCTGTTCGGCAGGATGCGCAGATCCTTGTCCGGCAGCACATTGCCTTCTTCCCAGCCGTTGTAGTAGTCCAGGGTCGAGGTCAGGGGTTCGCCGCGCACGAGGCGGCCGCCCAGTTCGCGAAATGCCCCGGCGAACCAATCGTCCTTGCGCATGACCATGGCCGCGGGAATGGAGACGGCTTCCTGGCCCGTATTGGGAGGGAACGTGCCCAGGCGGCCTTGCCGCTGGAGCTTGAGCATGCGCTCGTCCAGCTCTCGGGCCAAACGCATCCAGCGGTACATCTCCAGCATGGTCTCAGCCGGAAGACCCGGATCCAGCTTGGCGTCGGCCTTGCCGTTTTCATCAAGAATCTGCAGGTACGAAACGCTGAATTTAGCGAGTTGTTGGCGGGGCATACATTATTCCTTGCGGTTGGGAATCAACCCCTTCGTGCGGGGTGCAGCAAGTCCGAGGGTCACCCTGGAAACCAAAAAAACAGGCCGGTGGCTGGCCCTGGTTGAATAAACGGGACGTCGACCCAAATAATCTCCATAAACATGATAGCAAGGAGGAGCCAAACCGCCAATCGGCGATTTGACACTGGCTCTCCAGGGCCTGGTGGAGCTATCTTGCGGGTATGATGTCGTCATGGTTTTGATCGGATCTTCTAGGAGGTTGCCCATGCTCAGTCCCAAGCTTCAGGATGCTTTGAACAAGCAGATCAACGAGGAATACTATTCCAGCTATCTATACCAGTCCATGGTCGCCTACATGGAGAACCTGAACCTCGATGGGTGCGCCCACTGGATGCGGATGCAGGCCGAGGAAGAGCACCTGCACGCGCAGAAATTATTTAATTACATCATCGAGCGCAGCGGTCGTGTGGAATTGTTCGCGGTCAAGGCCCCTCCCCTCGAGTGGGATTCGCCTTTGGCGGCCTTCAAGGACGCCTTGAAACATGAGCAGTACATGACCAATAACATCAACGGGTTGGCCAATCTGGCCCAGGCCGAGAAGGATCACGCCACCAACAACCTGATGCAGTGGTATGTGACCGAGCAGGTCGAGGAGGAGGCCAACGTCGATGATATCGTCAAGAAGTTGGAGATGTTTGGCGACACGGGCCAAAGCCTGTTCATGATCGACCGGGAATTGAAAACCCGGCCGGCCCCGCTGCCCCTGACCGGCCCCGACAGCGGCGCCTGATCGGCGCCCCGGATCACCGTATGGCCAAGAAAACGCCCCGGCTTGTGGCCGGGGCGTTTTCTTGGGGATCGTTCCTGCCGATTATTCCGCCTGGGGCTTGATCTTCAGGCCCTTGCCGGAAAAGACGATCTCGGGTTCCATGTCCTGGCCCGTGGTCATCATGTTGCCCGAATTGATGGTCCAGATGGCGGTGCGACCCTCGGTGGTCGGCGCGTTGCTGGAAACGATATCGCCGGGCACGGTGAATTCCATGCGCACATCCAGCTCGCTGATGGCGCCCATGAGCTTGCCCATCAACTCCATGGATTTCTGCATCTTGGCCGGGTCCATGTCGGCCTTGTCCATGGCGGTATCTTCCTCGGCAACGGCCTCCTCTTCGATCTTCTTTTCTTCCTCAGGAAAATCGTACTCGGCGCTGCGCAGCACCAGATTGCCGTCGCCCGCGTCGAAAATACCCAGACCGCCGCCCTTGTCCCCTTCGCCCATGACATTGTTCATCATGTAGGACAGTCCCTTGAGATCCTTGAACTTCATTTCCACGGTGAATCCTTCGCGGCCCTCGGTATTCTCATGGGCGAACTTGGTGATCGTGACGCCGTGCTTCTTCCCGGCCTTTTCCAGTTCCGCCTTGTCAATTTTGCTGAAATCCGGCATCTCTTGCCCGGAATCCATGTCCATATCTTTCATTTCCTTGAGGGCCTCGGCAACGGACTGGCTCAAGGAAACCTTCAACGTGGCGTTGCCGGAGCCGTCCTTGTTGATCACGGTGGTCGAATGCATCTGCAAGCAGCCGCCCAGGGCCAAAATGCCGATGGCCAGGATGGCACCTGTCAGGAACCGGAATTTCATCTTCATCCCCCTTTGGAAGGAAAAAATGCGGATTGTCAGGAAGCGATTCCTTGATGTTGGAACCCGTCCATGCTAATGGATTTCCAGGGGAGCGACAAGTTCAATCGGCGGGGGATCACCCCTTTCTCAAATAAGGAATGGTATCCATGCACGAACCCCTGGCAAAACCGGCATGTTTCAAGGCTTATGACATCAGGGGCCGGGTCCCCGAGGAACTGGATGCCGAACTGGCCTACCGCATCGGGCTGGTCACCGTTCGTCGCTTGGGAGGCCGGCGCTTCGTGGTCGGTCGGGATTGCCGGCTCAGCAGTGAAGAACTGGCCGCAGCGGTCATGCGGGGGATGACCGACGCCGGGGCCGAGGTTCTGGATATCGGGGTTTGTGGGACCGAGATGGTCTATTACGCCACTTATGCCCGCCAACTGGACGGTGGCATCATGGTGACGGCCAGCCATAACCCAATGGGCCACAACGGGATGAAGCTGGTCCGGAGTCAAGCTCGCCCCGTCAGCGGCGACAGCGGTTTGAATGAGATCGGGGCCGAGGCCATGGCCGGTGAAGCCCAGGCGGTTCCGAATCCGGGCCGCGTGGTCCATGAGGATATTTTGGCGGATTATGTCGGAGCCCTGCTGGCTTTGAGCGCTCCGGAGGATATCGGACCCCTGAAAGTGGTCGCCAACGCGGGCAACGGCTGTGCGGGACCCGTGGTCAGGGCGTTCGCGAAGCACCTGTCCTGTGATTTCATCCCGGTCCATGAGGAACCCGACGGCACTTTTCCCCACGGCATCCCCAACCCGCTGTTGCCGGAGAGTCGGGCCGACACCTCCGCTGCGGTCAAGAAGTACGGGGCGGATGTGGGCTTGGCCTGGGATGGAGATTTCGACCGCTGTTTTTTCTTCGACGAGAACGGTGATTTCATCGAGGGCTACTACCTGGTGGGCCTGCTCGCCGCGGCCCAATTGCGGGGCCGGCCGGGCGGCCGGATCATTCACGACCCGCGCCTGGTCTGGAATACGGTGGAAATGGTCGAAGAGGCCGGCGGTATTCCCATCATGGGCAAGACCGGGCACGCGTTCATTAAGGAACGCATGCGCCAGGAAGATGCCGTGTACGGCGGCGAGATGTCTGCCCACCACTACTTCCGCGATTTCGCCTACTGCGACAGCGGCATGTTGCCTTGGCTGCATGTTCTGGCCGAGATGTCCCGCAGCGGCCGCAGCCTGTCCGACCTGGTCAAGGCTCGGCAGGCCCGGTTTCCGGCCAGCGGGGAAATCAATCGCCGTTTGGCCGCTCCGGACGCCGCCCTGGCGGCCATTGAGGCCGCGTACGGACCCCGGGCGGAAAATATCGACCGCACCGACGGCCTGTCCTGCGACATGGGGTCGTGGCGCTTCAACCTGCGCAAGTCAAACACCGAACCGGTGCTGCGTCTTAACGTGGAATCCCGCGGGGACCTCGGTCTGATGCAGGAAAAAACCGCGGCGCTGCTGGCGATCATCGATCGTTGAGAGGCCCCTTTGCGGGCAGGTCCCTGGGCGAGATATTGCTGATGGAGGGATCCGGCCTCAGAGGGGCCGGTGGTTCCAGCGGCAGTTCCACCACGAAGCGGGTCCACAGCCCGGGCTCGCTGGCAACCTGGATGGTCCCGCCCAGCCGGAAGAGAATGTCGTGGACAATGGCCAGACCCAGACCGGTGCCGCGGCCGGCCGGTTTTGTGGTGTGGAACAGGTTGAAAATCTTGTCCCGGTCCTTGACCGGGATGCCGACCCCGTTATCCTGGATACGGACGGTGGCCGTCGACTCGGACAGGTTGGTGGTGATCTCCAGGACCGAATCACGTTGGGGAGCCTCGGCCATGGCGTCCAGGGCGTTCTTGATGAGGTTGACGAAAACCTGTTCCAGCAGCATGGGATCGGAGCGGAAGGGAAAAATTTTCGCTTCGTAATGCCGCACGGTGCGGGCTCCCGAGAGCAGGATCTCGTTACCCATCACGTTGAGACACTCATCCAGCAGGGTGTGCAGATCCATTTCCCGCAATCCCGGTTTGGACTTGCGCACGAAACCCAGCAGGCTGTGCGTGATCGTCGTCACCCGCTGGACCTGGGCGTGGAGCCGGTGCATGGCATTTTCAATCATGCCGCGGGTGTCCGGTTTCAGGCGTCCCCCTTCATCTTCAAGGGTTTCCTCCACCAGACCGGCGATGGTGTCGATCACCGCCAGGGGGTTATTGATCTCGTGCGCCACCCCGGCGGCCATCTGCCCGATGGCGGCCAGCCGTTCCGAACGGATGAGATCGTTCTTGAGTTGCAGGCGGGTGGTGATGTCCCGGCACAGGCAAACCATTTCCAGGGGCTTGCCGTCGGGCCTGTCGATGAGGGTCAAGCTGATGTCGCAGATGACGGGGTGGCCGTTCTTGTTGCGGAACTTGACTTCGTAGCCGTTGGCATGCCCGATTTTCAGGGCGGTGGCGAACATATCGTTGAAATCGCCGGGATGCAGGCAGAGATCAGACCCGGGGCTTCCTTCGACTTCCTTCTGACTGAAGCCCAGGGAATTTTCTGCGCCGCTGTTGAAGGACAGGACCGTGCCTTCGGGGTCGGTCAAAAAAATGATGTCGCGGCTGTTCTCCAGCACCTCATGCAGGTATTTCCGGGTCTCGTAGAGCTGGATGTCGACCTGCTGGCGTTTCTGCTCGCTCCTGAACAGCTCTGTCAGGTCCTCGATCAAACCATACAGGCCTTGGACCAGACCGTTTTCGATGATCGGAAACAGGATGATCTGCACGTGCATCTCGGCGCCCTGGACCGGGAGGATCCCGGTGGCATGTAAGGTCTGCTTTGTCTTGAGGGTTTCCTGTTCGACCTGCTCGAGCCAGCGTGCGCCCGGTCCCGCAAAGACGGCAAAATTGTGCCGTCCCACGATGTTCTCCTCCCGGACCCCGAGCACTTTCTGGGCGTGGGGGTTGAGGCGCTTGAAGCGCAGGTCGTTATCCTTGATATAGATCGCCAGCGGGGCCGCTTCCACGAACTGGTTCAGCCGCAGTCGGGTTTCCTTCAGCCGCAAGCGGTCCATGCGCAGGGAACGGTTTTCCTTCACCAGGCGGATGATGCCCTCCAGGAGGGGCAGATGGCCGTGCCCCAGCAGGGGGGTGTCTGCGGGCAGTTTATCCCGCAGGGCCCTGGTTGCCGCTTCGCCGTCAACGGTCAGGATGGCGAGATCAGGTGCGACATCGCAGGGCAGATCGCCCAGGTGCGTTCCGAGGACGGGCACCCCGATCCGTCGGGCCAGAGCCAGAGCCTTGCCTGCGGGACTCGGTCCCAGGTCGATACAGGCGGTGATGTTCAAAGGGAGCAGTTCGGCGCGCGTGGATAGGGCGGCCAGAAGGTCCCCCAGTTCAGGATCGCTGCCGACCAGGACGGTGGATAGCTCAATCCTGTTCGTACTCACGACGCAACTTTTCGCTCTCTTCAATGATGTCACGGGGCGAGGTGGTGGAATTCATGAGCTCGGAAAGCCGGGTATCGAATTCTTCATGCATGCGGTGGCGTTTGTGTGAGGCGGCGGCGGTAATCAAACTGAACAGGTCCTCGAAATCATAAGGCTTGAGAATATAGCGGAAAGCCTGGAGACGGCCTGCTTCCCAGGCGGATTCATGACCTCCATGCCCGGTGAGCATGATGGTCTCGACGAAGGGTTGGTGGCGCCGCAATTCCTCCATGACCTTGATCCCGTCGATATCGGGCATCTTGAGGTCCACCAGCGCCACATCCAATTTCTGTTGAACGGCCACCGTCACGGCATCTTGGCCCCTGGTGGCCGTGGTGACCTCGATTCCACGTTTGCGGAGCCTTTGCGCCAGAAAGGTGACCAGATCCTCTTCGTCATCGACAATCAGGAGTCTGATGGGATGATCGTGTTCGTCGGTCATGGTTTTCCCACCGTTGGAGTTGTTGGTATGGCCCTGGCGTCATCATGGGCCCCGCGGCCGGAAAAAGTCAAGTTATGGGCTCTGTTTGTTACGCCTGCCTGGTATTCGGTATCAGGCCAGGCCCAGGAACCTGTTGTTCTCGAGGATGGGCCGCTCCTGGCCGGTTCCCGCCAATACCACCGAGAGAACGTTGACCTGCGGTTGCATGGCCGGGATGAAAACCCTGTCCAGATGAATCACCGCTGCGGGGCTGCTGAAATCAGCGGGGCCGACCATGCCGCCAAAGTGATCGCTGCGGCCGAAGGCGAGGTGGAGGCCCAGCTTCTCGTCCAGCAGGATACTTCCGGTGGGTTCCAGCCCGAAATCTCCCAGCACGCCCAGGCCCATCTCGGCAAGATTGGCGTAGGCCGGTTCGGTCATGAGGCGGTCGGCTTCGGCCTCGCTGACCGGACCGGAAGAGATGACCGCGACGGCCCGGTTGCCCTCGATCTCGTAGAGCACGACTTCGCCGTCGATTTCCACGGGGAGGATTCCGGCGGATCGGCTGGGGTCCTCAGGATTTTCGCCTTCGTAGGGGACGATGTATGCCTCGCCCGAGGGAAGATTTCCGGCGCTCCCGTTGGTGTGCAACAACCCCCCGGAGGCGTGTCCCTGGCGGTGCCTGAGATCCAATTCAAGCAGATGGATCTTTCCGGCGGCCTTGAAGCTGAAGCGGGCGCTCTCCGCGTTGTCGAGCAGGTTTTTCAAAAGAGTGACCCGACGGTTGACCTCACCGTAATCCAGCTTAAGGGCGGGGATCATGCCGGGCAGGAAGCCGGGCATGGTGGCTGCGCGGAACCCCTGCGAGCCGGTCCCGGCCAGACGGGCGGCCACCTTCAGCGGGGCGGTGGTGGACAATTCGGTGGGGGCCAGGAGAATGCTGTGCTCGGCGAAGACCTGGGCAAAGGGTATCTCCGGCAAACCCGCCAGATCCCGGACATGTTCGGGCACGCCTTCACCGGCCTGGTGGCAGGTCGGGGGCAAGTCTGCGTTATTGTTGCCCACATTGGGGTACCAGAACAGGGAGACGGGCTTCAGACCGATTTCTCCATCTGTTTGCCCCAGGATGCCGAACCAGTCGGCGGCCAGGGCCCGGCGTTGCCGCCAGTCGGTGTTGTCGGGAAGCTTGTCGTCGGGGACATCAGCGATCAGGGCCAGACCCCGGTCCGTGGACCCGGGTCGGAAGACCCGCCGGATGAGGCTGGTCAGGTCGCGCGGGGATAGAACCTCGGCCATGAATACTTGCTCCTTTCCCGGGATTGGGGTTATGGTTGCCTGCGATGGGCATTCTACCGGAAAATGAGCCGAATTGGTTCAAAAAAACCACTGCCCAACGAGGACACCAAGGTCTTCAGGAGGATCCATGAATTCCGAACGGGAAATGAACCTAGCGCTCTTTATCGATTTCGACAATGTCGCGCTCGGGGCTCGTGACGCCCGCCAACGCTTTGAAGTCAAACTGCTCATGCACCGCATCCTGGAGAAGGGCAAGGTCATCGTCAAGCGCGCCTATGCGGACTGGCATTACTACAAGGAACACATGATAGCCCTGCATGAGGCGGCCATTGAACTGATCGAGGTGCCCATGCCCAGGATTTCGGGCAAGAACAGCGCCGACATCAAGATGGTGGTCGACGCCATGGACCTCTGCTATTCCAAGGACCACATCGACGCCTTCGTGCTGGTGACCGGGGATTCGGACTTCTCGCCGCTGGTCTCCAAGCTGCGGGAAAACGACAAGCGCGTCATCGGGGTGGGCATGAAAAACAGCAGCAGCAAGTTGCTGATCGGCAACTGCGACGAGTTCATTTTCTACGACGACATATATCACCAGGCTCGCGGAAGGGTTTCCCGGCCGGTGGTCGGCGTTTCCGGGGAAAAAGGTGAACTGTTCGATTTTCTGGTGGAAACTGTCCAGAGTCTTCTGCAGGAAAGCCGGGGCGTGCTCTACGGGTCGTTGATCAAGGACACCATGACCCGCAAGAAGCCCGATTTCTCCGAGAGGGTGTATGGGTATTCCACCTTCGGCGATTTGCTGGAGGAAGCCCGGAACCTGGGCCTTCTCATGGTGGAGCGGGACGCCAAGGCGGGGGGGACCTGGGTCGTTCAGGGCCTGGGGAAAGGATCGTCCGGTAAGGTTCCGGAACAGGAAACAGCCCCCGTTCCCAGCCGTTCGTCCCGTCGTCGCCGCCGGTCATCCGACCGCAGCGGCAGGCGGCCCCAACCCGATCCGCTCGGAGTTGGCGCCCAGAGTCCGGAGACCTCGGAGGGGGAGCCTGCGGTGGCGACAGGGGATGCCGGCAGGGAGGAAAAGCCCGCCGAAGCCATGGCGCATCAGGTAAATACGGCGAGTGATTCCCCGCGAGACACCGAAACATCCACGACCGGGACATCGGCGTCAAAAAAATCGTCGACGAAGAAGTCCGGCACCCGCAAAGGCACGACCAGGAAAAAGGTCGCGACCAAAACAACCAGCACCAGTAAACCAGTGACCAAGAAAGCTGCCACACAGAAGACGGTCGCCAAGAAAACGACGAAAAAAGCAGCAGCCAAAAAATCACCCGTCCGCAAGAAAACCACCAGCTAGGGTTTTCCCGGCGGTGGAATATTCTCTAAATGATACCCGCCCCCTGCCGAACATCAGGTAGGTGGATGGATTGTTCAAGTGGAACAGCCGCTCCACCCCGATACCATTACCAACGATTCGATAAGGGAGCTTGGTCATGTCAGTGGACATTGCAACGCCCGACAGTGTTCTGGATCTCAACTCAGCCATGTCCAATCTGGATGGTGATGTGGAATTGTTGCGGGAGATTGTGGAGATCTTCATGGAAACATCCCAGGATCAGATTCAATCCCTGCGTGATGCGATCAGGGCCCGGGATGTCCAGAAGGTCGCCATCGATTCCCACGGTATGAAAGGCGGAGCCTCGAATTTCTGCGCCGGAGCCTTCGTGGCCTCGGCGTTGGCCCTGGAAATGTACGCCAAGGGCGGTTCCCTGGAAGAAGCGGAGCCCCTGCTGGACAAGATGGTCGAGCATCTGGATGAACTGCACGAGGTGCTGGCCGTGGTGAACTGGGATGAGATCGCCCGCAACTGGCAAGGCTGAAAGTCCGCAGGATCGGAATTGACCGCCGCTGCCCTGGCAGCGGCGGTTCTGTTTGTCCACCCGGGTGATTTTGATGGGATGAGGGCAGCGGTTGCGTTACTCTGGCCGGGGACTGGAACCACGACTTGCCGGAGACGCCAATGGTGAATTTAGAGGATGTTTACGCCGCCGCAGCCAGGATCGAAGGCAAAGCCCGCCGGACGCCGGTTTTGACCTGCGGCGCCCTGGATGAGGTGACTGGCGCACGTCTGTTCTTCAAGTGTGAAAACTTCCAGAAGGTTGGGGCCTTCAAGATGAGAGGGGCCTGCAACGCGGTCTTCAGTTTGACGGACGAGGTCGCGGCGCGGGGGGTCGCAACGCACTCTTCGGGCAATCATGCCCAGGCTTTGGCTCTGGCGGCAAGGCTGAGGGGGATCCCTGCATTCGTGGTCATGCCGACTTCCGCGCCCGGCATCAAGCGGGCGGCGGTCGCCGGTTATGGCGCGCAGATCATTGACTGTGAGCCGACCCTGGCGGCGCGTGAATCGACCCTGGCCGGGGTGGTGGCCCGCACCGGAGCGGAATTCATCCATCCCTACAACGATGAACGGGTCATCGCCGGGCAGGGCACGGCGGCCCTGGAATTGCTGGCCGAGGTGTCCGACCTGGATGTGGTCATGGCTCCGGTCGGCGGCGGCGGGCTGTTGTCGGGCACCGCGATCGTGTGTGCCGCCGCCGAGCCTGCGCCCCGAGTCATCGCCGGTGAACCCGCGGCGGCCGATGACGCCGCCCGCTCCCTGATCGCCGGACACATCATTCCCTCGGATAATCCCCGGACCATTGCCGACGGTCTGCTGACCTCCCTGGGCGAGCTGACTTTCGCCGTGATCCGGGAAAAGGTGGAAACCATCTGGACGGTTCCCGAGGATGACATCGTCCGGGCCATGCGCCTGATCTGGGAACGCATGAAGATTGTCATTGAGCCCTCCGCGGCGGTTTGCCTCGGCGCGGTTATGGGTCACCGGGCAGAGGTCGCCGGCCGGCGGGTGGGGATCATCCTCTCGGGCGGCAACGTGGACCTGGAGCGATTGCCCTGGCTCGGCATCGGAAAGGAACAAGCCTGATGGAAGACTCCTTGAGGATCAAGGTGAGAGGATATCATTGCGATTTCTTCGGACACGTGAACAATGCCCGCTACCTGGAATTCCTGGAGGAGGCGCGCTGGGAATATCTGGAAAAGGGTCTCGACCTGGACGACTGGAAACGGAGGGGCCTGGGCTTCGTGGTGGCCGGCATCAACATCAAGTACCGGCGTCCCGCGGGATTTAACGTGATGCTGGAGGTGCGTTCACGCATGACGAGCCTGGGAGAGCGCAGCGGAGTGATTCACCAGGATGTGGTCATGATCCCGGAGGATTCCCTGGTGGCTTCGGCGGATGTGAGCTTCGCCGTGGTGGATCTGGAAACCGGCCGGAGCGTGCCGCTGGTCGGGGAGGTTCGGGAGATTCTTGCCCGTGGACTTCCTCCGGTTCCCGGAGAAGGGGACCGCCCATGAGCGAGGGCCGGATGTCCGCTCAGGTCACATGGCGTGAACGGATGCGCGCGGTGGGACCGGGGATTCTTTTTGCCGGGGCGGCCATCGGGGTTTCGCATCTGGTCCAGTCCACCCGGGCGGGAGCCGGCTACGGATTTTCCCTGCTGTGGGCGGTGATCCTCGTCCTCTTCTTCAAGTATCCGTTTTTCCAGTTCTCGCACCGCTACACGGTGGCCGCGGGTGAAAGCATGCTCCAGGGCTACCGGCGCATCGGCCACTGGGCCTTGGTGGTCTTCATGGCCATCGTGATCATCAGTTCGTTCATCACCACCGCCGCGGTGACCATCGTCACCGCGGGCCTGGCCGGCGCGCTGCTAGGTCTGGGCGTCTCCTTGACCTGGTTGAGCCTGGGCTTGTTGATGCTGATTTCGGTGGTTCTGCTGGTGGGGCGTTACGGCCTGCTGGACCTGGGCATGAAGATCATGGTGCTGGTCCTGGGGGTTCTGACCCTGGTGGCGGTGGCCGTTGCCTTCATCCATGGCCCGGTGGGGGATCCCGCCTGGCAGGATCCGGATATCTGGTCCGTGGCCGGCGTGACGTTTTTGCTGGCCTTGATGGGCTGGATGCCGGCGCCCCTGGACATCAGCGTCTGGTCATCCCTGTGGATCATCGAGAAGCATCGTGAAGACCCCACGCTGCCCCGGCGATCCGGCGCCATGCTGGACTTCAACCTGGGCTATGGGGCGACCGCGGTTCTGGGAGTCGCGTTCGTGAGTTTCGGAGCGCTGGTGATGCACGGCACGGGTGTGGAATTTTCCGCCTCGGGCCTGACCTTCAGCCAGCAGTTGATCCGCATGTACACGGCAACTCTAGGGAGTTGGACGCGTCCGATCATCGCGCTGGTGGCCTTCATCACCATGTTTTCCACCACCTTGACCGTTCTCGACGGTTATGCCAGGACCCTCGGCAACGGTTTTTTGCTTCTTTTGGGCGGGCGGGGTGAGCTTCTCAAAAAACTGTACCCGTTCTTTCTGGTCGCCCAGATCATTCTGGCGGTGTTGATCATCAGCCGTTTCCTGGGCGCCATGAAAACCCTGGTGGATATCGTGACCGTGCTGGCCTTCCTGACCGCCCCCCTGGTCGCGGCCCTCAACTTCCGCGTCATGTTCCTGCCGACCGTGCCCCGGGATCTGCGCCCCGGACGGGTCATGATCATCTATTGCGCCGCAGGGATGCTTTTCCTGGTCGGCTTCAGCCTGGTCTGGCTGAGGATTCGCTGGTTCTAGCCCGGATTATTCATGAATAATCCGGGCTAAGCGGCGGCCGGTTACTCGCCGTGAACCAGCGGATCGAAGGCCTCCTTCAGGCCTGCCTGCAGAGCCGCGACATCATCCGGGGACCAATTTTCCGGGTCCTCGCGGACGAAGGTGGTGTGGTCGGTCCGGTTGTCAAACCGGCCCAGGGGCAAATGGTAGATCCGGTCGTCCCTTTTAATCTTCACGGTATTCTTCTTGTCGGACTGATCCAGCAGCCATTGCATGTCGTCACAACCGTAATCCCCGTACATCACGGCCAAGGGAACGCCGTGGTGCAGGATGCTGCCGGGATCGTCGGGATCAGTGCGGGCCTCGTTCTTGCGGCGGGATTCCTCGGGTGTGACCCAGAT
Source organism: uncultured Fibrobacteraceae bacterium (assembly GCA_964545545.1). GTDB lineage: Bacteria > Krumholzibacteriota > Krumholzibacteriia > LZORAL124-64-63 > LZORAL124-64-63 > JAHJTW01. Next base: position 25,114 of record CAZJGK010000009.1, read on the forward strand.
GTACAGGATGCTCGCGTTGGCCAGGATTTCCGGGCTCAACTGGGCCAAGCTGTGGCGGTAGCCGAAGGGCAGCGGCAGGGGCATGGGAGAAGCGTCGGCGCCGCCGCGCGCGAACTCGATGACGACCGTTTTGCCCTCGAGCGAGTCGGGCACTTCGGCAACCTTGGCGGCCAGCAGGTCGGCGGCGTCCTGCTCCACGGCCGCGGCAATTTCGCTGCGGAGGTCCGCCGGCAGGGTTGAAATGGCCGGGGAATCGCCGGCACGCACGCGCGCCGCGTCGATGCGTTCGAACAGCCAGGGCGCCGCGGCCTCGGGGGCCGGTTTGCGCCCGTCCAGAAGGTCCTGGTAGTCTTCGTTGATCAGTTCGATCAGGGTCAGCCAGTCCAGGGGATCCCGGAACGGCAGGGCGGGGGAAATAAAGAACAAACCCTCGCGCCCGCGGCGGGTCAACTCGTCGGTCACCCGGCGCATGATATGGACGTAGGGGAAATCATCCAGCTGCACGGTGTGGCCGATCCCGAACTGCTCATGACACTGTTCTGCCGAAAGGCTTGCCAGATAACGCCGGACCTCGGATTTGCCGCTGGCCGGCAGGGCCAGTAAGAGCAGGACATCGATGTGCTTGGACATGATCATGGTCCTTTCTGGAACCGAAAAGCCTGAATTAACTACAATCATCTGCCGCCATTATTCGGGTTAGATGCTATTTCGTCAAGTTTCGGCATCAGGACATGGTTCGGGGTTCAGGAATTAGGCGGGATGCCGATAATTATCGGGAGTGTGATCAGGCCGCTTGTCGGCCCCATAATTTTCCGGAGGAAACCCATGCGCGCGCGACCGGCAAAAACCCACCCCAAGACGATGCTGGCCGCTGCGGCGGTATTTTCCCTGGTTTTGGCGGTCGCCGGATCAATGCCGGCTGCCGCGGCCGAGGGTACGCCCCACCTGGATCATTCCGTGGTTGCGGCCAAGGCGGCTGTTGCGGACCGGGGCGGGTTCATCCCACCGGGATTTTCGACCTCCCACTATGCCCACGCTGTGGCCGCCAATCTGCGAGCCGAGAAATCCCTGCCCACCCGTTACGACACCCGGGCCCTGGGCATGGTATCACCGGTCAAGGACCAGGGTGCCTGCGGAGCCTGTTACGCGTTCAGCTCTGCGGGCGACCTGGAGTCCAAGATCCTGCGCAGTGGGCTGGGGGTGTACGACCTGTCCGAGAACAGCATGAAGGAATGCCATTTCCAGGGGTCCAGCTGCTCAGGCGGCAACCAGTACATCATCATGAACTACCTGGCCACCAGAGGAGCCGAGCTCGAAAGCTGCGACCCGTACGCGCCGGCCGATGTCGGTTGCACCCTGGGTTGCTCGCCCCAGTTCACGGTGTTGGACTACTCCAGTATTTCCGGCGACACGGTTGCCCCCACGGCGGTCATCAAACAGTACCTCATGGACTACGGACCGATTCTGACCACCTTGTTCGCCGGCGATGATTCCCAGCCCACCTGGTGGGGTCAGGTCAGCGGTTACGACGGCACCGGCGCGCTCTACTATACCGGGGCCGAGCCACCCAACCATTCGGTGCTGATCGTGGGCTGGGACGATTCCATCGTCCACGCCGGCGGCTCGGGCGCCTGGATCATCAAGAACAGCTGGGGCACAAGCTGGGGCGGAACCTGCGATTACGGTACGGAGCGCGGCTATTTCTACATCGCCTACGGCAGCGCGAATGTGGGGATGTATTCCTCGTTCGTGAAGGAGTTCATGGTACCAAACGGCCAGATGGGTCTGCTTTACCACGACGAGGGTGGTTACACCGCCGCCTTCGGCGGGCTGGGCACCGTGATGTGGGGCATGGGGGCTTTCACCGCGCCGACCGCCACGAATCTCCACCGCGTCGAATTCTGGACCAGCGATGTGGCGGTGGATGTGGATGTCTATGTCTACAGTAATTTTTCCGGAGGCAGCCTCAGCACCCTGCTGGCTTCAAGCCTGAGCAACTCCTTCAGCGAACCCGGTTACCACTATGTCCAGCTGGACGACCCCCTGTCCCTGACCCAGGGAGAGAATTTTTATGTGGCGGTCCGTTTCGAGAATCAAACCTTCACGTATCCCCTGACCGCCGACGGTGACGGACCGGTGGATGCGGGCTCGAGCTGGTACAGCTTCAACGGGGTCTCCTGGAACTCTCTCGAGTCCCAAGGCGTGGATGTGACGATCCGGTGTCGCACAAGCACCAACGTCGCTCTTGGCGTCGAGGATCACGGCGGGCAGGATCCGGATGACCCTGCCGGTGGCGAACTGCCGCGGAATCTGGTCGTGCGGGGGGCTTATCCCAACCCCTTCAATCCGACGACCAGCATCACCTTCGGTCTGCCCCGCCAGGGATTGGTGCAGGTGGCGATCTTCGACCTGCAGGGCCGGGAAATCCGGCGGCTTGTGGATCAGGTCCTGCCGGCCGGATCCCAAACGGCCACCTGGAACGGGCAGGATGACACGGGCCGCACCGTTCCCTCGGGCGTCTATTTTTGCCGGGTAGAAGCCGGCTACCAGGTGCGGAGCATCAAACTGGCTCTCCTGAAATAGGTGGTGCCTCGGCGATGGTATCGGTCAGGTGAAAACATACCCCCATGTGTGCAGCGCCTGCACCTGGGTGCGCAGCGGAGCTGGCGTATCGATTGCAACAGCGAACACTTGTTGCGAGATTTCCCTCATGAGTACGAGGCCCGTTGAACCTCGAGGCGGGAAACAAAAGCCCGGACGTCGCCGCATCGGCTTCGTCCGGGCTTTGTCCTTTGGCGGCCGGAGGTCAGCCCTTCAGCGCGCCCTTGATGTACTCCCGGCGCATGCGCGCGATGTTCTGGATGGAGATCTCCTTGGGGCAGACCGCCTCGCACTCGCCGTGATTCGAGCAATCCCCGAATCCCTCGGCATCCATCTGCGCGATCATGGCCAGGGCACGCTTGGAGCGTTCCGGATCACCCTGGGGCAGCCAGGATAACTGGCTGATCTTGGCACTGACGAACAAGGAAGCCGAGGCGTTGGGACAGGCGGCCACACAGGCGCCGCATCCGATGCAGGCTGCGGCATCCATGGCATGATCCGCATGGTCCTTGGGGATGAGAAAGGCGTTGCCGTCGGGAGCCGACCCCACGTTCATCGAGACGAAGCCGCCCTTTTGCTGGATGCGGTCGAAAGACGACCGGTCCACGACCAGATCCTTGATGAGGGTGAAGGCCTTGGACCGGAACGGCTCCACGGTGATGGTTTCTCCGTCCTTGAACCGGCGCATGCGGATCTCGCAGGTGGTGCTGCCGCCATGGGGACCATGGGCCACACCCCCGATGACCATGCCGCAGGTTCCGCAGATGCCTTCCCGACAGTCGTTGTCGAATTCGACGGCTTCTTCGCCCTTGCTTACAAGATCCTCGTTCAGGATATCGAGCATTTCCAGGAAGGACATCTCGGGCAGGACATTCGGAACCGTATAATCGACGAACTTGCCCGCGGCCTTGTCCTGGGCCTGCCGCCAGATCTTCAGATGAATGGTCATTCCTTTGTCACTCATGACACTGTCCTTCCTCTACTTGTAGCTGCGGGTCTTGAGTTCCACGTTCTCGAAGACCAGGTCTTCCTTGTGCAGGTTGGGTTCCTTGTTTTGGCCGGTGAATTCCCAGGCGGAAACGAATTTGAAGTTGGTGTCGTCACGCTTGGCTTCGCCATCCTCGGTCACGTGTTCGGTCCGGAAGTGGCCCCCGCAGGATTCTTCGCGATTGAGGGCGTCGCGGGCCATGAGTTCGCCGAGCTCAAGGTAGTCGGACAGACGGTTGGCCTGTTCCAGTTGCTTGTTCAAGGATTGGGCTTCGCCGGTGAGCTTGAGGTTCTGCCAGAACTCCTCGCGCAGTTTCCCGATGGTGGTGATGGCCTCCTGGAGACCACCGGCGCTGCGGGCCATGCCGACATTATTCCACATGGTGCGGCCCAGTTCCCAATGAATGTCGCGCACGGTGCGGGAACCCTTGATGTCCATCAGCCGTTGCAGATTCTTGCGGACGTCATCCTCGGCTGATTTGAAGGCGTCGTGGTCCGTGTTGGCGGGGGCAAGCTTGGCTCCGGCCAGGTAGTTGGCCACCACCCGCGGCACGACGAAGTACCCGTCGGCCAGACCCTGCATCAGGGCGCTGGCGCCCAGGCGGTTGGAACCGTGGTCGGAGAAGTTGGCTTCGCCGGCCACGAACAGGCCCTCGATGGTGCTCTGCAGGTTGTAATCCACCCACAGCCCGCCCATGGTGTAGTGGGGAGCAGGGTAGATCATCATCGGAATGGTGTAGGGGTCGTCCCCGATGATTTCCTCGTACATATCGAAGAGATTGCCGTAGCGGTCGGCGACGACATCCTTGCCCAGACGTCCGATGGCCTCCTCGAAATCGAGATAGACCGCCTGGTCGCTGTAGTAGGCGCTCTTGCCGGCGTCGCATTCGGTCTTGGCGGCCCGGGAGGCAATGTCGCGGGGCACCATGTTGCCGAAGGCGGGGTAGCGCCGCTCCAGGTAGTAATCGCGCTCGTTTTCCGGAATTTCGGTGGGCCGGCGTTTGTCGCCCGCCTTCTTGGGCACCCAAACCCGGCCGTCGTTACGCAGACTCTCGCTCATCAAAGTGAGCTTGGACTGGTAATCCCCGAGTTGGGGAATGCAGGTAGGGTGGATCTGGGTGTAGCAGGGGTTGGCGAAGTAGGCGCCGCGACGATGGGCGCGCCAGGCTGCCGTGGCGTTGCTGTTCACCGCATTGGTGGACAGGTAGAACACCGGGCTGTAGCCGCCGGTGGCCAGAACAACGGCGTCGGCTTCAAAGCGCTTGATCTCGCCGGTCAGCAATTCCCTGGCGATGATGCCGCGGGCCTTGCCGTCGACGACCACCAGATCGACCATCTCATGACGGGGGAACATCTTGACGGTGCCCGCCGCGATTTGCCGGGAAAGGGCGCTGTAGACGCCCAACAGCAACTGCTGGCCGGTCTGGCCGCGGGCGTAAAACGTCCGGCTGACCTGAACGCCGCCGAAGGTGCGGTTGGCCAGGGTGCCGCCGTACTCGCGGGCAAAGGGCACGCCCATCGCCACACACTGGTCGATGATGCCCATGGAGAGTTGGGCCAAACGGTAGGTATTGGCCTCACGAGAGCGGTAATCGCCGCCCTTGATGGTGTCGTAGAACAACCGGTAAACGCTGTCGCCATCGTTCTGGTAGTTCTTGGAGGCGTTGATGCCGCCCTGGGCCGCAACGCTGTGGGCGCGGCGGGGGGTGTCCTGGATGCAGAAGTTGAGCACGTTGTAGCCCAACTCGCCCAGAGTAGCGGCCGCGCCGCCACCGGCCAGCCCGGTGCCCACGACGATGATGGATTTCTCGCGGCGGTTCTTGCCGGGGGCCACCAGGGGGCTTTCCTGCGCGTGGCGATCCCATTTTTCAGCCAGGGGGCCGGCAGGAATTTTTGGATCGAGAATGTTGTTGTCAGCCATGACTAGTGACCTCCCACAGGGAGATTGGGATCGCCGAAGAGGAACATGTAAACGGGGATCACGATGAAGCCGATGGCCATCACCACGGAAAAGATCAGGGAAATCCTGGTGAGGATCGGCAGGTATCTATCGTTGGTCCAGCCCAGGGACTGGAACGCGCTCCAGAATCCGTGGCGCAGGTGAAAGCCCAGCAAGGTCATGATGATCACGGTGAAAGCGGCGAAGCCTGCGCTCTTGAAGGCCGTGGCCACGGTCTTGTACAGGTTGTCGCCGCTGGGGTTGATCTTGAACAGGTAGATGTGGCTGATCACGTAGATAATGACCAGGATGCCCGTATAGATCATGGTCGTCGACGAGAGGGTCTTACGGCTCTTGCCGCCCGCGTTCTTGGCGTAGCGATAGCCCACTGTGCGCGCATTGCGTCGGTCGTTCCAGGCCACCGTGATCGCCGCGATCATGTGGAAGAGGAAAACGAAAAGCAGCACGACCTCGAAGGCGATCACGAACCAGCCGTAGAGGATGCTTTCAAGAAAATGGGCGTAGCCGTTGAAGGCGTAGGGACCGATGAAGAGGGTGAGATTGCCGATCAAATGGGCGATGATAAAGCCCATGAGGGCGAAACCCGTGATCCCGGTAATCACCTTCTTCCCGACCGATGACCAGGCAACCGAACCGTTTTCAGCCATGGATCTTCATCTCCTGGAAGTTAAGGTCAGGATGTGTTGCGCGACAAATGAAATTAGAACATAAGTCATGAAACCGGGCAGCACAATTTTTTGTGGATTTATTAACGTCTAGCTATAAGCCGTTGTTGATAAAGGTAATCAATCTATTCTGGTGGGATTATTTCAACATTCCGCCGTTGGTTATCCGGTGGCAGATCCTCAGGAGCAGAGCGGTCCCCGTTGGCAGCAGGGCATCGTTGAAATCGTAGTCCTGGGCGTGCAGGACCGGATGATCCAGGCCGGATCCCAGGCCGATCAACGCGCCCCGGCCGAGCGCCGCCAAGCGGCCGAAATCCTCGGACCAGCGGAAGGGGCTTTCCTGCGGCGCCGCGAGCGGCAGGCCCAGATCCCGGGCGGCCCGACAGACGGCGTCCACGGCGTGGGGGTCGTTGACGACCGCAGGAAATTCATCACGGAAAGAGACCGACCATTCCAGGTTTTCGGCCAGGGCGGCGGCATCCACCAGGCGGCGGGCGTC
>CAZJGK010000009.1:31925-56245 GCA_964545545.1 uncultured Fibrobacteraceae bacterium
TTTCCGGTCAGCGTGATCTCGATGCCGGAACTGGCCGCGCAAAACGGCCCGGGCGCGACTAAAACCGTATTGACCGGGTAGCCTGGCAGATTGTGCAGGGCGAAGATCCAGTCCGGGCGCAGCTGGTCGAAGGTCCCGTCGGCCAGGAGCGCGGCCGCACCGGCGCCGGTTTCCTCGGCGGGCTGGAACAGGAGCATGACGCGGCCCGTGGCCGGTGGCTCGGCGCGCAGCCTGGCGGCGAGCGCCAGCAGGATGGCCAGGTGTCCGTCGTGGCCGCACTTGTGGGAGACCTCGGGAGAAAACGAGGCATAGTCCAGATCCAGTGTTTCGGGAATAGGCAGGGCGTCCAGCTCGGCGCGCAACAGGAGCGAGGGGCCCGGTGCGGTCCCCTCGAAAACAGCCAGCACGCCGTGGCCGCTCTGGCCCGTCAGCAGGCGGTCCGGGGCGCAGGTAGCCAGATGTTCGGCCACGAAGGCGGAGGTGGCCTCTTCCTGCCCCGCAAGTTCGGCCAGGGCGTGGAGGCGGTGGCGCAGTTGCCGCGGAAGGTCGGGCTCAGCAGGGTTCATGATCCGCTGCCTCCCCGGGATTGAAGGCTGTGTGGACCGGGAACCATCCTTGAACAAAAGGAAGCGGGAATCAAGCTTCGACCTGTGGCGACGGTTGCGGCCGGGAGCGGCGCGCCCCCATGGTGTTCCCCAGGCGGGCAAAGCCCCAGCCCCAGCGCGTGAACATCCAGTAGAAGGCGGGAATGCAGCCCAGGATCAATACGGTGCTGCTGGTCAACCCGCCGATGGAGCTCAAGGCGAGGTTCATCCAGATATCCTTGCCCCGGGACAGGTCCTGCTTGTAGAGCAGGGGCAGCATGCCGGCGATGGTGGTGCCGCTGGTCAGCAGAATCGAGCGCATCTGGATGCGCACCCCGGAGGTGATGGCGTTCTGCAGGATGGATCTCCGCTCGTCGCCCGGCAGCCGATGCAGGTCGAATCCCCCCAGTCGGGTCTTGGCCGGGATCAGGCCCGGATCGCCCTGGCGCGCGGCCAAGGCCTCGCGAATCTGGAGACGGAAACGGTTCACCAGCAGAATGGCGTTGTTGACCACGATGCCGAACATGAGGATCAGGCCGATCTTGGCCGAAGAGTCGAATTCGCTGCCGGTGCCCCAGAAGATGCCGCCGACGCCGACCAGGGCCATGGGCACCGCCAACAGCACCAGAAACGGCAAGGAGAAGCTCTCGAACATGGCGGCCAGGACCATGCAGATGAAGGCGAGGGTGAGCCACAAGGTCGACTTCAGCTCGCTGGCCTCCTCCTCGGTCATCTGCTGCCCGCTCATGTCTTCGACGGTGTAGCCGTAGGGAAGCTGGATGCCCGCGATGATGTCGTTGATGAACGCGCGGCGCATGCTGTCGGTGCCGATGTATTCCCAGGTCAACAAGGTGCTGTAGCGCTGGTCGTGGCGATTGATGGAACTGACCTCGGGCCGCTGTTCGATGCGGATCAGGTCACCGAGGCGGACTTTCTGTCCGCGGGAAGTGGTGATCGTGCGCCCGAGGATCTGGTCGTATTCGATTTCCTGGGCGTCGTCGAAAGTCAGCATCAGCCGCTTGTCTTCCCCGTCGAGCACCATGTGCCAGGGCTGCTCCACACCCAGCAGGCGCCGGATATAGCCCATGATCTCGATCATGCTCAAGCGATGCCGGGCCAGGGCGTCGCGGTCGAGGATCACCACGGTCTCGTCGGTGGCGTTGCGATCGAAGCGATCGCCGCTGGACAGGCGCGGATTGCGGACCCGTCGGTTGCGGTCCAGCCGCGCGAGCACGCCGTCGGTGAGTTGTTTGAGCTCCTTGCTGTTGTATCCCACCAGACGGATGGTAGAGTTGGGATTGCCTCCGCCCCGCCCGCCCTTCATGTACGGATCGCCGAACCCGTTGATCCAGATGAACATGCCGCCCATTTCCTCGGCCAGGGTTATCAGCCGGTTGCGGTACATTTCCGGATAGACGGAGGTCAGCAGATTGTCGTCGAATTCAAGGTTGATCCAGGCCCGGTTGCCGAACGCCCCGCTGCGCATATGGGCTCCCTCGGGCAGCGGCAACACTTCCTTTTCGAAGAGGGCGATGGTGGCGCTGCTGAGCTTCACGTCGGTGCCCACGGGCCGCTCCAGATACACGATGATCTGTTCCTTGGGCTGGGGGCGCCAGAAGCCGCCGGTCCGGATTTTGTCCTTGAAGACAAAAAATGTGCCCGTAAAAAGGCCCAAGGTCAGGATGGCGGCGACATACCAGAAGCGCAGGTTCAGGCGGGTCAGGGTTTCGGCATAGCTCACGAAGACGCCGACGGCCACCAGCAGTCCTCCGGTGGCGCCGATCCAGGGCGCCAGCGAGTGCGCGAAGCTGTGCCCTTTCAGCAGCCAGGCGGCCGTCAGGACAAGCGCGGCCAGGATCCCCGTGCCCACCGCCCAACGCCAGAGCATGGCCCATCCGGTCAGGCTGAACTCGTCGCCGGCGGCTTCGTGACGCCTCATTTCGGCGGCCGCGGAACCTCGCAGGGCCACCGGGATCCACCAGAAGGCCACGAAGATGGAGGCCAACATGGCGATGCCCACGCTGACGGCCAGCGGACGGTAGAACAGGGACAAGCGGTCGGTCATGAAGATGAACGACAAAAAGGCGACGACCGTGGTCAGGGTGGTGGCCATGATGGGAAAGGCGACTTCGCCGGTACCCTGGATCAGGGCCAGGCGGGGCTCCTGGCGGTTCTTCCCCGACAGTCGCCGGTGGATGGAATCCAGCACCAGGATGCTGTTGTCCAGGAGCATGCCGAAGCTGACCGTCAGACCGCTGATGGTGATGAAATTCACCGAGATGCCGAAGAAGTAGAACAGGGTCAGACAGATGACGATGGCCAGCAGGATGGAGAAGATCACGATCCCGGTCAGGACCACGCGCTTGAGGGCGATGGCGAGCATGGCAAACAGCAAGCCGAGAATGACCAGGGAGCGGATCACCAGCTCGCGCAGCTTGTCCTCGAGGTCCTTTCCTTCGTCCTGGTCGACCTTGAAACTCAGGGCAAAGGGGGCGGCCGCCTGGATTTTCGGCAGCTGATCGCGCAAGCGCCGGCTCACCGAGATGGAGTTCTGCCCGCTGCGCTTGGTGATGTTCAGGGTGACGACATTTTCCCCGTCGATGCGGCTGTAGTAGGCGATGTCCTCGAAATCGCGTTTCAGGGTGGCCACATCCGAGAGCAGGATGGGGTGCCCGCCCAGCGACCGCAGCTCGGTGCGGGCCAGGCGCTCGGTGGTGACCGAGTCCTGCACGCTGACCGTCAGCTCGTAACCGTGCCGGCGCACCGGACCGGCCGGCACGATGTCATCCAGGGCATCGATCCGATTCGCGATGCCGTCGGCGGTCAACCCATACCGCTCCATCAGTTCCAGGTTGAGCAGGATGCGCAGCAAAGGGCGCGCGCCGCCCCGCAGCTCGGCGTCGGCGACACCCGGGATCGCCAGAAAGCGCGGCACCAGCCAGGTCTCCGCGCGGTCGCGCAGCTCGTTCAAAGGCAGCGGCGAAACCAGGCTGACGGAAAAGAAATCCTCGGTGCGCAGTTCCTCGGGCACATAGGGCCTGATCATGGGCTGGCCCGCCGCTGCAGGCAGAGTCCGTCGCACGGCGCCCAGCTGTTCGGAAAGCTCCAGCCGCGCGAATTCCATGTCTGATCCGCGCTGGTACTTGACCGTCACGGTGGACGTCCCGTGCTCCGATTTCGAATCGATGTCCTCGACGCCGTGGCAACCGGCCACGGCTTCCTCGACCGGCAGGGTGATGGAGCGCTGGATGGCGCTGGGCGAAGCGCCGTTCCATCTGGTGATGATGGAGAGTTCCGGCAGCTCGGTTTCGGGCATGGCCTCGATGTTGAGCCGGGGCAGGGCATAGATCCCCGTGACGATCAGGGCGCTGAAGAGCATCCAGGTGGCCACCGGGTGATCAACCGCGAACCGGATCATCCCTTGTACTCCCGGTCGATCCGGCTGTGCAGCAATTCGTACACCACCGGGGTCAAAAAGAGCGTCAGCACGGTGGCCAAGGACAGGCCGCCGATGATGGTAATGGCCAGCGGTCGCTGGATCTGCTCGCCCGTTCCCAGGCCCATGGCCATGGGCACCATGCCCAGCACGGTGGTCAAGGTGGTCATGAGAATCGGCTTGAAGCGCAGATTGCTTGCCCGGTAGATGGCCTCACGGACGCCGAGCCCTTCGTCGGCGCGCAGGCGGCGGATGGTGGCCACCTTGACGATGGCGTCATTGACCGCAATACCCAGCAGGGCGATCATGCCGATCAAGGAGATGATGTTCAGGGTCTGGCCGGTGAGGTCCAGGGTGATCAGACCGCCGGCGACTCCCACCGGGAGCACCGCCGAAATGATCAGGGGGTCCAGGAACGATTCGAACTGGGCCGCCAGGATCATGTAGACCAGCAGGGCCGACAGCAACAGGGCATAGCCCAGATCGCGGAAGCTGTTGTTGATCTCTTCCTGCTCGCCGCCGGTCAAGAAGGCCACGCCGTCGGGAACCTTGGTGCGGTCGAGCAGGGCGTCGACATCCTTCCACACGGCCGCCAAGCTGCGCTGGTTGACATCGCCGGCCAGCGTGATCTGGCGACGCTGGTCGCGCCGGACGATCTCGCGCACCGGTGTGCTGGTGGTCTGGGTGATGAACGAACCCAACGGAACGGTCTTGCCGCCTGAGACCTGCACGGGCGAGGCCAGGATCTTGTCCAGGTCATAGCGCTCGTCGCGGGGCAGTCGCACGGCGATGTCGATGCGCTGTTCGATCTCGTTGTAGGTGGTGGCGACGGTGCCCTGGATCCGGTCTCGCAACTCGCGGGCCAGGGCGTCGGGCTCCAGGCCGTAGCGCAGGGCCAACTCCCGGTTGATGTTCACCTCGACGGCCGGGTTGCCCAGCACCCGGTCCATCTGCACGTCCTCCAGGCCGGCAATCGCTTGCAGCTGGGGCAGCAAGGCGTCGGCCACCGCGAGGGCCTGAGCACTTTTTTCCGCCACGATGCCGAGGGTAAAGGGGGCCTCGCCGCTGGAGAGGATCTCGCGTAGACCGACGCCCTCCTCCCGGTAAGCGAAGTCGGCGCCCTTTTGCTGGTCCAGCATAGGCTGCAGGCGAGCCCGGACATGGGCCAGATCCCGGCGGCCGTGTCGTGAAGGCCGCAGCATGACCCTGATGCGCGCGGTGTTGGGGGCGCTGTACTCCTTCAGGCTGGCCAGGGTCTTTTCAGTCACCCCGACCTGGGAGTAGACCGTGGTCACTTCCGGCATGGGCGCCAGAAAGGCGGCGATATTTTCGGCCGCATCCCGCGTGACTTCCAGCGGGGTGCCCGTCGGCAACTCCATCGACAAGGTGAAATCGCCGCGCGTTCGCTCGGGCATGAAGGCGAAGGGCATCCGTGAGCCCAGGTATCCCGCGATCGCGAACAACACGACCAACCCCATCATGAACCGGCCCTTGTGATCCAGGGTGGCCACCAGCAAGGAGTGGTAGCGCTTGCGCAAGGCCTCGAAGGCGAGTTCAAATGGCCTGAAGAAGGCGGAAGGGTGTTCGGCGGGAGCCTTCAGGATGTAGGCCGAAAGCATGGGCTGAAGCAGCAGAGCCACGAAAATCGACACCATCAAGCTGATGGTCACGGTCAGTGCCTGGTCGCGGAAGAACTCGCCGGCGATGCCCGGAACATAGATCACCGGGAAGAAGACCGCGACGGTAGTCAAGGTGGCGGCAACCACGGGGGAGGCCACCTCGGCCGTGGCGGAGGCGCACAAATCGGGCACGTTCATGCCCGGCCGCCGCTCGCTCAGGTAACGGTTGATGTTCTCGATCACCACGATGGAGTTGTCCACCAGCATGCCGGCGGCCAAGGAAAGCCCGCCCAGGGACATGAGGTTCAGGCTGACATGGGTGAAATGCAGGAAGGCGAAGGTGGTGATGATGGACACCGGAATGGCCAGCCCCACGACAATGGGGCTGCGCAGATCCATCAGGAACACGAAGAGCACCAGGAAGGCCAGGATCGCGCCGTAGATCAACGAGGTTTGCAAGCCCTCGAAACTCTGTTTCACGAAGTCGGCGTCTCGGTAGATGAACGAATAGTCCAGGCCGGGATACTGCCCCTTGAGGATGCCGAGCACCTTGTCCACTTCGCTGGTGGCCTCAATGGTGTTGGCGCCGATCTCCTTGTAAAGGTGCAGGGAAACGACTTCCTGTTTCCCGTCCAGGGTGTAGCCGTCGGGATCGCGGACGCCGTCACTGACGGTGGCGAGGTCGCCGATGGTCAACTCGGCGCCGGCGGCGGGAATTTCGGTGCTGCGGATTTCATCGAGGTTTTCGAATTCACCCAGGATGCGCAGCGGCAAGTGCAAGGGACCCTTGCGGATCCGGCCGCCGGGAAAACTGACGTTGGCCACGCGCAGCGCCGTGGCCAGATCGGACATGGTCAAACCGTAGAGACGCAGCTTGTCGAAGTCCGGCTGAACGAGGATTTCCCGTTCCGCGCCGCCGATTACCTCGGCCTGACTGATGCCGTGGATCTGCTCGAGGGCGGGTTTGACCACCTCGCGGGCGAATTCCGTCATGTGTTTCAACGGATCGTCGCCGTGCAGAACCATGATGGCGATGGGCCGGGCGCTCGGATCCCAGCGCAGGATCAAGGGCCGATCCGCCGCGGCGGGAAAATCCTCCCGGTAGGCGACCCGGTCGATGGCCTCGCGCAGGTGCAAGTTGGCAAAATCCATCTCGGTGCCCCACTCGTACTGCACCGTTATGGTTGAGACCCCTTCGCGGGTCTTGCTCACCACGCTCTTGACCCCGGCCAGGCCGGTGATGACTTCCTCAAGGGGCCGGGTGACCAGACGCGTCAGGTCGTCGGCGGGGGTGTCGGCGTAGTTGGTGATCACCGTCAGGTTGGGATAATTGATCGTCGGCAGCAGATCCACCGACAAGCGCTCCCGGGCCTTCAGCCCGATGAGCACCAGGCCGGCAAAGAGCATGAGAACGGCCACGGGCCGCCGGACGGCGGTCTGGATAATCATGGGCCGTTGTCCGGATCCAGGTTGGCGAAGCTCCAGCAGTCCTTGGCCGGGATGCGCTTGCGGATCTTGATCTTGGCCTCATGGGCCAGGGTGAGGTGGTCGCTGACCACGACCTCGTCGCCGGGCGCCAGGCTGCCGCCGCTGTGGACCCCAGTGATTTCCACCCAGTCCTCGTTCTGCAGACCTACATCGACGTATAACCACTGGGCGCGGTCATCGGCGACCTTGAACACCAACGGGCGGTCGTCCCGGATCAACAGCGCGTCCTTGGGCACCAGCAACCGGTCGGTATAGACCACGCCGGCGATGCGGGCCCGCACGAACATGCCGGGCCGGTATCGTTCCTGGGGATTGTCGAAGCGGATCAGCACCTCGCAGGTGCGGGTGGCCTGGTCCAGCGTCGGGCTGATGACATCGACCTTGGCCTGCAGGGTGTCTCCGGTGGCCGGAATGGCCAGCAGCACCGGCCGCCCGGTTTTCAGGTCGCCCAGGTCCCCCTCCAGCACGTTGACCCGAGCCTCCAGCTCGCTGTTGTTGTACAAGGTGCAGACCGGCTGGTTCACCGTGGCCATGGCGCCCTGGACGATCGCCAGACCCTGGACGATGCCGGAGAACGGGGCCTTTATCTTGGTGTACTCCAGATTGAGGCGGGCTCGTTCTTCGGCCATGCGCGCGTCCGCGAGGCCGGTGCGCTGTTCGAATACAGCGTCGCGGAAGGCGCCCTTATGCAGGGCGTCCATCTCCAGTTCCAGCAGCCGGGTCTGGTACTCGTCGCTGCTGAGCCCGCCCTTGTCGCGTCGAGCCATGAGCTTGTCGCGCTCGTCCGTAAAATCCTTCAGGGCCTTGTGGTTCACTATGAAGGTGTCCGCCTCGGCGGCCATCTGGCTGAGAGCCTGCAGATGCTTGTATCGGCTTTCCTGAAGCGCGATCTCGTACTCGCGGGGGTCGATGCTGGCAATCACCTGGCCCTTGCGGACATGATCGCCGTCCTGAACTTTCACCGTCATGAGCTCACCCGCGATCTTGGTCTTGATCTCGACCGAGCGGGGGGTGCGGATGGCCCCGTCGGCGAACACCGAAACCACCAGGTTCCCCCGGCGGACCGGCCCCACATTGACCTTGATGGCCTTTTCCCGCTTGGTCTTGTCGGCGGCCGTGCTGTCGTCGGAGGCAGCTCCGGTTGCGGTGCTGTCCGGCGCGGCGGCCTGGTCCCCTCTGATGCCTTTGCAACCGCCGAGGGCCAGCAGCCCCAGCACGGACACGAGGATCAACAAGCGGCGGCCATCAACATGTTGCACTGGCATGAACATCTCCCTGTGAAACCCAATGGTCATTTCAACTTCATATCATAACAGATGACTTCAAGGGGATCGACGGCGGCCTTGTCCGTGTTGTCCGATCCCACGGCCTGCTGGTTCAAGAAGGCATCGAGGGCGCCGACGGTGACGAGAATGCGGCCGTCGGACAAAACATCGAGGCTGTCCCGCTCGGGGTTGAAATCCCCGGGCACCGCGACCTGACGCAGGAACTTGCCCTGGGCGTTGAACACATCCAGGATAGCCCAGCAACCGGCCGGCGGTGTGTCGACACCGCGGCTGGCCTGCACCCAGAGCAACCCGTCGTCCGTGGCCCACATCCCGCCGATGACCGCCGCCTTGTCCTCGATGACATAGCGCTTGGGCGGCACCGGGTAGTTGGCCGCGACACCCTCAAGGACCTTGTGGGCCAGGGCTTTTTCCTCGGTGGTGCGATCCGGGGCGGTAACCGGGCGGGAAAAAATCAGCGCCGGTTGCCCGTCCTTGCCGAAGGCCTCGATCTGGTATTGGTTGCGCTCGGGTGCCGCATAGACGGTGCCGTCGCGGGACGTGGCGGAGCGCCTCCAGATGAAGTCCATCCCCATTTCGGACAATTCGAAATCATTGTAGTCGATGGTGTGCTGCTTGGTGAGCAACTGGGTCTTCTGCAGCCCCTGGTTGTTGCAGATGGACAGGAAGTAGTCCTGCACACTCTTGCCCGCACCGGCAAAACTCATCCGGATGCCCGCCAGCGCCATGCCGTCGGGATAGGCCATGCCGCGGATCAGGACCAGAAATTGACCGCCGTTGGGGTCGCCGGTGGAGTAGGAGGCGTCGCCGGCCGGGGTGCCGTCGGGGTGGATCTTGACGATGTGGCCGGGAAAGCCTTGCAGGACGCAGAGGGTGCCGTCGCCCGACAGCATCATGTCGCCGGGGCGGCGGAGTTCACCCGGGCCATCGCCTTCGCGACCCAGAGTACGGACCAGTTCGCCCTGGGGCGAGATGACCAGGACATGGGAGAGCTGGCTATCCAGCAGGAGCACATTGCCGTCCCCGTCGACACACGCGTTGGCGATGTTGCCGAAGAAGATCTCATCGTCATCCCCGCCGGCCCGCCATTGTTCGGTCAACGCGGCCTTGATGACCCCGCCGTCCGGTGTCGCCGGGTTGTCCACCTGGACCGGCTCGGCGCAGGCAACACCGGCGCAAAACAGCACGGCGCCTAGGATCATCGTCTTGAACATCATCTTGGACCTTCTCTCCGGTTTCCCTACTTGATCTTGTAACAGATGACTTCCATGGGTTTGGCTTCAGTATCGTCTTCCCCGTCTGCGGGCGCGGCATTGGCGTTGAGCACGGCGTCCCAGAACCCGGTGACCAGGAACACGCGATCCCCGCCGGCGAACATCAACCGGTCGACCGACGGGTCACCGGGGCACTTGACGCGAACCTGGTGGTCGAATTGCCCGGTGGGAGTGAACAGGTCGTAGACCGCGAAGTAGCCGGGCTCAGGTTCGAACATCTGACGGCTGGGCAACACCCAGATGGTGCCGTCGGCAGCGACGCGCAGGTCGCTGATGTCCTGCTCCTTGTCCTCGGTTTCCACGGGTGTGCCCGGGGGAAACTGGGCGGCCTGGGCCTTCATGATGGACAGGTAACGGTCGCGGACTTTGTCCGTGCGGGTCCACGGTTCGTACTTGCGGTCGATGATCCGGTCCAGGGTCCCGTCGGGATTGAAAACGCTCAGGGCGTATTCGTAGCGGGGTTCGCAGGCGACCACCTTGCCGTTGGGGCCCACATCCATGCGCCACCAGATGAAGTCGCTGTCGATCTCGCGGAATTTGAAATCATTGTTGAAGGTCCAGGTGACGGGCTTCTCGATGTAGGAAGCCACCTTGTCGCCGGCGGGATTGTAGCTGCGCAGGAAGTAGTTGCGCGTCTGGGTCATGGTGGTCTGGTCCATGCTGATCTGGATACCGCCCAGCACCAGGTTGCCGCCGGCGCTGCGGCAGTTGACCAGGGCCAGGAACCCGCCTTCGGTGGCGTCGCCCATCTTGGGGTTGAAGTCTCCGGCCGGCGTGCCGTCCATGTCGAGGGTCACGATCTTGCCGGGAAAGATCTGGACCAGGCCCAGGGTTCCGTCAGGCATGAAGACCATATCACCGGGGTTGGTGATCTCTCCGGGTCCGTTGCCCTGACGGCCGAGGGTCTTGATGAACTCGCCATCGGGGGAAAAGACCTGAACCTGCGACAGCTGGCCGTCCAGCAGGTAGATGTTGCCTTCGCCGTCGATCAGAACGCGGGAAATGATGCCCAGCAGGACATCCTCGTCGTCTTCGCCGCCGATGCGCCACAGTTCCTCCAGCTCCATGTCCTGGGCTCCCTTGTTGGGAGTGTCGCCGTTCTTGATGTGCAGGACACCGTCCTGGGTCACTTCAGGGGCGGCCGCCCACGCCGCGCCGGGCAACAGCATGCAGGTGAGCAGAAGAACAGCGAGCCAGATGGGGCCGTGGGCGAGAAATCGACAAGTTTTCATGTTCTACTCCTGGTTCGAGTCAACGGACGGGGGACGCATCCATTACCCGGCCCGGTCATGAATATTCATGGTCAAGGACGGATCAGATACGCATTATCAGCCAACTGGTTGCGTTTCTATTTTCCGGCGGGCGGAACCGCCCCCACGGTCCACAAAACCAGCCGGTCTGCGGCCTGGGAAAGGCTCAGCCCACCCCGGACGGAACTGGTCGCGGTCAGTCGCCAGCCCGATTGTTGCAGTTGCCTGAGAATTGCAGGGCCCTGGCCGCTCTGCTCCGTCTCCATGGGAAAGCCCACCCAGGTGACCGGTGTCGCGGGCGGTTGCGACAGGTGTTTTGCCAGTTCCGATGGCGTGGCCCCGGGCCAGGGGTTCAGATTTGCTCCCGCGAAAACTAGCACCCTGCCGATATGATCAGGCTCCTTGCCGGCCAGTTGCAGGGCGGGGCCGCCGCCGGCATCTATGCCGACGACCAGCGCCCGGTCGGCGCCCAGGTAATTCAGGGCCCAGTGCAGGCAGGCTGTGGCCTCTGCTTCAGATTCAGACTCGCTCAGGTTTCGCCGGGGGCTGTGGGGTACGATGTACACCGGCCGTTTGGCGAATGCAGGATCGGGCTTCAGATCGCCGTGTTCATGGTTGCGGGCGATGCGGTCGATGAGGATCCCCTCGTGACCACGGGCCTGTTGCAGGATCAGCACGGGCAGTATGCTGGCGGTCGAGTCGGCGGGAGCGGCTAGATACAGGGTGCAAAGCCGATCGCCGCCAGCGGGACCGGGATACAACAGGGTCACGGGGCCATAACCAGGTAGGACGGATCCGGTTGCGGTGGCCTGATTCAGCATGGACTGGAGATCCTGCAGGGTGGTGGAGATGGGACCGGGGCTGCGGCGAACAAGGTGGAGCGGCACCGCCTCGGTGATGGCCTTGAGCATCCGCACCAGGGTGGGGCGATCAGCGGCGCGCACCTTGGCGATCCGGTTTTCCAGGTCCTCCTGCCAGCCCTGGGCGAATTGCAGCACCGAAGTGCTCCAGGTGGCTTCCTTTCCCGAAGGAAAGCGCAGGCCGGCGCGGATCAGGTAGGCTCCGGTTTGCAGTCCCCTGAAATCCACCTTCCTCACCAGGGTATTCAATCCCTGTTTGAGCTCGACTTGTTCCGAGCGGGCCCCTCCCTGAAGGACCGGATGCATGGCAGGATCCAGGAAGTTCAGGGTCAGGCGGGCCTTGCCGCCGTCCGGGCAGATGACCGTCAGTTTCAGCTCGATCGGCTCATCGCCGCCGATGGATCGGGAGACACTGCCCATGAAAAGATCTTCGGCCACGGTTTCGAGCTGGAAGGAAACAGGCACGAAACGGTGGGAGGGGGCGGTCGGCGCCCATGCCCACGGGTCGGGTATCAGGGCTGCCTTGGCATAGTCGTGGGCGCTGTCGCGCCGCACCTCGATGTTGATGCCGAGGACAGGATCGACCAGCGGATGGTAGGGCATGATGGCGAGCCAGGGGATGATGGCGTTCAGGACGACAGCGCCCTGTGCGTCATGTGAGAGTTTGGGATCCATTTCGGCAATGCGCTGCCAGCGTTCCTGTCTCGGGAGGAATTGGGCGGCGACGGGGCCGCCTTTTTCCGACCCGAAGGCGAAGGTGAAGGTGTTGCTCCCGGCAAAGGCCGTGGTGCTGTCGGGAACCGCCAGGACCACGATGATGTTGGCTCCGTCCGCCCAGGGTTGAAGGGAAGAGGAGGCAAAATCATCCCAGGGAGTCGGGGCCGTGATCTCCAGTCGCAGGCCGGCGGGTTGCCAGCCAAGGCGCACGGTGGGGGAGGGCGAATCTTCAGCGGCCTTCATCACAGGGTCGAGAGTCACGGGTTGGGACCAGGCCTGGTAGCCCACCCGGAATTGATTTTCGCGGCTCAGCAGGAACAGCCGGGTTCGGCTCTCGGTGTCCAGATTGAATAGCCGCGGATCGTCGGCCACCCCTTTCAGGTCGGGGTCCTGCAAGGCAAAGCCCATCTGGTCGAAGCCGGCGGCGAGGGCCTTTTGCAGGATGGCCAGGGCCTGCTGCTTTTGGCCGGCCCGGTTTTCCAGGCAGGCCTGGTTGTAGAGCATCCGCTTGTCGTCCGGAAATTGTTCGTTGTAGGTCCGGAGCAGGGACAGGGCCTTGTGCCAGTCACCGTGGCGCAAGGTGGCGTAGATGGTTTGGGTCATGTCTTGACTGGCGGGCGTCTGCTCGGCCCGCGCCGTGATGAACGATCCGAGCAGAGCCAGGATCAGCAGGATGGTCCCCAGGGCAACCTTGCGGCGATCGGGGAAGGCAGAATTGGGCGACAAGGCGAACCTCTTCGGTGATTGGCTGTGGGATGCTCTCATGATAAGACAGACATTCCGCATGGTCAAAACCCATCTGTTTGCCGGAGGTTCCAGAGGCGGGGCCCCGCCGCGAGGGTTGCTTCGGGGAACAAAACGGTGTAAAGTGCCGGAGAGACGATTGGGGATTCGTCGAAAGTGAGGCCGCCATGGCTATCGTTCCCTTTCACATTGTTGATGCCTTCGCGGATTACTCCTTTACGGGTAATCCCGCCGCGATCATTCCCAACGCCACCGGACTGAGCGAGCTGGAAATGCGTGGGATCACCGACGAATTGTCCATGGAGGCGGGGTTCATCCTGCCGCCATCGACCGTGGGAGCGGATATCCGGTTGCGGTTTTTCACCCAGCGGCGCGAGGCGGCTTTGAGCGGGCACGTGGCCATCGCCGCGTTTGCCTCGATGGCTGACAGGGGTTTTTACCGGGTGCCGCCCGGAGGCATGGATCTCAAAGTGGAAACCGGGGCAGGCTTGTTGCCCGTTCACCTCGGCCGGCGCGAGGATGGCCGCGTGCTGGTGACCCTGGAACTGCCGCCGGCCCGCTTTGGCGAGCCGGTTTCGGCGGGTGAACTGTCCGCGGCCCTGGATGTGCCGGCGGAGCACCTGATGTACCGCGGATTCGGCCCCCAGCGTGTTTCCTGCGGATTCGATCAGATCGTGGTTCCGGTATGCGAACGCGAGGTGATCCGCGGCGAGTTCAAGGACAGCGAGTCCATCGGCCGCTTGACCGATCTGCGTGGCGTGGGCGGCATCACGTTGTTTTGCCCTTATACCTACAGCGACGAGGCCGATTTCCACCTGCGATTTTTTCATCCGCGGCTCGGCGCCCAGGAAGATGTGGCCAGCGGCACGAGCATGGGCGCGGCGGCGGCCTTCCTGGTGCACAACAAGCTGGTGCCCGTCGGCGACGAGACCCTCATCATCACCGAGCAGGGACATTCCCTGGGCCGGCCCACGCGGACCTTGCTGCAGGTGAACTCGCTGGGGAACCGGGTTGCCCATGTGCGCCTGTCGGCGACCGGGGTGGTGGTGATGCGCGGGTCGTTCCACTTTCATCACGGTGCGAGGCGGGCGGAAGGATAGGGGGCTGGGCTCTGGCCGACAGCATCACCGTGGGTGGAGAAGTCTTGATCCGGAACAACGGCTCCCCATTTGCATTGCCGGGGACGGGCAGGGTTTCCGCTACTTGTTCGGGCCCAACACCAGGTCCCTGGTATCCCGCGCGATCATCAGTTCCTCGTTGGTGGGGATGATCATGATTTTGACGCGCGAACTCATCTTGGAGATGATGGCCTCGTCGTGGCGGGTGGCGTTCTTGAAGGGATCCAGGATGGCGCCGATGGCTTCCAGGCCCTGGCAGGCCCACTCGCGCACCAGGGAGGCGTGCTCGCCCACCCCGGCGGTGAAGATGATGGCATCCACACGGCCCAGGGCCACGGCGTAGGCTCCGATGTACTTGCGGATATGGTATGCGTAGACTTCCAAAGCCAGCCGCGCGCGGTCGTTGCCGTTGGCATAGGCGCGCTCCACGTCCCGCAGGTCGCTGCTGATACCGCTGATCCCCAGCATGCCGCTCTTCTTGTTGAGCATCTGCTCGACCTCGGCCAGGGTCAAGTCCAGGCGGCGGGCCAGGTAACCCACGATGGCGGGATCGATGTCGCCGCTGCGGGTGCCCATCATCAGGCCCTCCAGCGGCGTCAGGCCCATACTGGTGTCGATGGAGCGGCCCGCGAGTACGGCGGCGACCGAGGCGCCGTTGCCCAGGTGGCAGGTGACCAGGTTCAGGTCTTCGGTATCGCGTTCCAGGATCTCCGCCGCGCGCTGGGTAACATAGCGGTGGCTGGTGCCGTGGAAGCCGTAGCGGCGGATCTTGTACTTCTCGTACAGTTCATAGGGGATGGGATAGATGTACGCCCGGTCGGGCATGCTCTGGTGAAAGGCGGTGTCGAACACACTCACCATGGGCACATCGGGCAGGACCTCCTGGGCCGCCTTGATGCCGGTGATGTTGGCCGGGTTGTGCAGGGGCGCCAGGGAGACGCATTCGCTGATGGCGTCGATGACGTCTGGGGTGATGACGACCGAGGCGGAGTACTTTTCCCCGGCGTGAACAACCCGGTGACCCACCGCCGCCACTTCAGTCATGCTGCCCAGAACTCCGTGCTCGGAGTCGGTCAAGGCGGCCAGCACCAGTTCGATGGCCCGGGCGTGGTCGGCGATAGGCAACTCCTGCCGAATATCCTCGCCCTGGGCGGGGATGTAGGTGTGGATGCCGTCGTCCAGACCGATGCGCTCGACCAGGCCCCTGGCCAGCAGGGTCTCGCTGGACATGTCCAACAGCTGGTACTTGAGCGAGCTGCTGCCGCAGTTGATCACCAGCACGTTGTGGGCTGAAGACGGTGGCATGATTTTCTCCGGTCAGGCCGTTTGCAGGGCGGTGATGGCCGCCACGTTCACGATATCATCGACGCTGCAGCCGCGCGAAAGGTCGTTCACGCCCTTGGCCATGCCTTGCAGCACCGGGCCCACGGCCTCGGCGCCGGCCAGGCGTTGCACCAGCTTGTAGCCGATGTTGCCGGCGTCCAGGTCCGGAAAGATCAGCACGTTGGCCTGGCCCGCCACCTGGCTGCCGGGCGCTTTGCTGGCGCCGATCTCCGGCACGATGGCCGCGTCAAGTTGCAGGGGACCGTCGACCACCAGGTCCGGGGCCTTTTCCTTCAACAGGCGCACGGCTTCGATCACCTTGTCCACGTCCGCACCGCCGCCGCTGCCCTTGGTGGAGTAGCTGAGCATGGCCACCTTGGGTTCGAAACCGCACAGCTGGCGTGCGGTGCCGGCGGTCGCGATGGCGATGTCGACCAGTTGTTCGGCCGTGGGCTGGGGATTGACGGCACAGTCGCCGAAAACCAGCTGTCCATTGGCGCCGAACGGCCAATCGGGTTTGACCATGACGAAACAGCTTGAGACCAGGTTCGAGCCGGGAGCGGTGCCGATGATCTGGAATCCGGCGCGCAGCACGTTGCCCGTGGCGTTGATGGCTCCGGCAACCATGCCGTCGGCCATGCCCTTGGATACCAGCATGGCGCCAAAGAACAAGGGGTCGTCCATGACGCCGGCCGCTTCGGCCTCGGTCATGCCCTTGTGCCGGCGCAGTTCAAAGTAGGCGCGGATGAATTCCGTGCGGTAGGTCGAACGGGCCGGGTCAATGATGCCGATGCCTTCGGGGTTTATGCCCAACTCCCGCAGCTTGCCGGTGATGGTGTTCTCGTCGCCCAACAGGACGATCTTGGCAAATCCCCGGTCGCGAACCACGCCGGCGGCCTTAAGCATCCGTTCGTCCCCGGATTCGGGCAGTATGATGGTCCGGTTCAACTCGGCGGCCTTGTGCTGCAGCCCCTGCACGAAGTCCATGATTGCCGCTCCCTTGCCATTGCGGTCTTGAGTGTTTGGATCACCTGAAAAGTGGGTCGCACAAGGGGGCCTGTCAACGCGTAAACATTTTCCGGGGGGAATGGTGGTCAAAGCCGGCTGTAATTGGGATCCAGGGGCTTTTCGTGCGGCGTTAGCCCTTTTCAAGGTCCTTGAGTTGCCGCAGTGTCATGTCACCGGAATCGTGCATGGTCGCCAGCAGATCAGCCAGGGTGAAGCTCTGCCAGAATTCCTGCATCCGTCGGCTGAGCAGGGTCCAGATGGACCGGGTCAGGCAGTCGTCGGCTCGGTCGCAAGCCAGGGGATCATCCACGCAGTCCACCAGGGATGTGTGGCTGTCCAGGGCCATGATGATTTCCCAGAGGTTGATTTCCTTGGGATCGCGCCCCAGGGTGTAGCCACCCCGGACACCCTTGCGGCTATGGATCAACCCAGCCTTGCGCAAGGTGCCGACCACCTGTTCAAGGTATTTTCCGCTGATATCCTGACTATCGCTTATGGTGCTGATGGGCACCGGGTCTCCACCGTAGCATTCGGCAATCTGCAGGATCGCGCGCAGGCCGTAACGCACCTTGGTGTTGACTTTCATGAGATCCTTACTCCTGGATTTCACCGGCGGTGCCCGGAAACAACACGTTAAGATTTTACCAATCTACACTCTTTTCCCGGGCAGGGAAAGCTCAAGTTGCCCGGAATTGCTTCGGCCTGCTGGACATGAGCGGCGCCTGTGCTTATTCTGCAAGGAATTTATCCCGATTTCAGTGAGGTGGAACCATGGATGCCCGCGAACGCAGATCTTTCATCGCCACGCTTCCTCTGGCGGATATTCATCGCCATTTTGACGGGTCCATCCGGCCCGGCACTTTATGGGAACTATCGGAAAGATACTACCGGGCCGTGCCGGGCCTGGAATTCGAGCAGTTTTGCCACTATCTGCAGTGGGATGACAGCAGGGACAAAACGCTGCTGGACTACCTGGACAAGTTCCACGTCCCCCTGCAGTACACCCAGTTCTACGACAACATTCGGCGCATCAGTTACGAGCTGGCCGAGGACGCCTACCTGGACGGCGTGCGTCTGCTGGAGCTGCGGATGAATCCGTTGATCCATCGTCGGGCCGGACTGTCCACACGCCAGGTGATCGCCGCGGCCCGCAAGGGCCTGGACACATTCGTGGAAGAGCATGCCGATTTTCAGGCCGGGATCATCGTCATCGCCATGCGCAGCCACGGGGGCAACATGGCCCGCTTGCTGTTGCGCGAGGTGGTTGGCGAGAAGGAGAATTTCCACGACGGGATCGGGGTGATCGGGTTCGACATCGCCGGTCACGAAGCTCCCTTCCCGCCGGTGCTTTTTTCCGAGGCCTACGCCCTGGCCGACCAGATGGGTTTGAAGAAGACCGCTCACGCGGGGGAAAGCGAGGGTCCCGAGCGCATCTGGGAGGCTTTGGACGAGTTGGGACCCCAGCGCATCGGCCACGGGACCAGCGCCGGGAAGGATCCCGCGTTGATCAAACGCTTGGCGGCGGACGGGGTCTATCTGGAAGTCTGTCTGTCCTCCAACCTGCAAACCGGGGCGGTGTCCTCCCTCAAGGAGCACCCCTTGCCGCGGTTTCTGGACGCCGGCGTCAAGGTGGCCCTGTGTACGGACAACCCGACCGTCAGCAACACAAGCATGTCCCAGGAATACGAACTGGCCATGGAGACCTTCGGTTTCGGGGAAAACGATGTCCGCAGACTGGCGGAGATGTCCTGCCGGGGCACGTTCCTGTCCGCGGGTTGCGGTTGCCCTTTCGGCGCCGGCGCTCTTGCCACGCCGTCGGAGCGTGTTTAGTTA
Organism: uncultured Fibrobacteraceae bacterium; assembly: GCA_964545545.1. Lineage (GTDB taxonomy): Bacteria > Krumholzibacteriota > Krumholzibacteriia > LZORAL124-64-63 > LZORAL124-64-63 > JAHJTW01. Next base: position 50,466 of record CAZJGK010000009.1, read on the forward strand.
ACCTATGAACCCCAACCAATCCTGTTTGTTCAGTGAGGAATACCATGAAGAGGAAGATCAAAAGAATCGCCATCCTGACCGGCGGGGGGGATGTCCCCGGCCTGAACTCGGCCATGAGGCAAGTGGTCTGGCGTGCCCTGCGCGAAGGCATCGAAGTGCTGGGCTTCCGGCGCGGCTGGCGGGGCTTGAGTTCCTACCGGCCGGAACAGGGCTTGGAAGGCAACGCGGAGTGGGTCACCCTGCTCGACTGGTCCCATGTGAGGACCATCGACCGCTCGGGCGGAACGTTCCTGCACACCTCGCGCACCAATCCTGCCAAGGTGCGGGAAAAGGACATGCCCGAGCATCTGAAAAAAGAGGGCCTGAAGTACCCGGTGGACATCACCGACACCATCGTGGCCAATCTGGAATCCCTGGAGATCGACGCCCTGATTCCCATCGGTGGTGACGACACCCTCAGCTACGCCGCCCGCCTGAACCAGGCCGGCTATCCCCAGGTTGCCATTCCCAAGACCATGGACAACGATGTCTACGGGACGGATTACTGCATCGGATTCAGCACGGCGATCACGCGCAGCGTCCAGGCCATCAACGACCTGCGCACCCCCGTGGGCAGCCACGAACGCATCGGGGTGATGGAGCTTTTCGGCCGCAACAGCGGCGAGACCGCCCTGATCGCCAGCTACCTGGCCAATGTGGACCGGGCCCTGATTTCTGAAGTACATTTTGACATCGATCTTCTGGCCGAGATGGTCCTGAAGGACAAGGCCGACAACCCGAGCCATTATGCCATGATCACCATCAGCGAAGGGGCCAGGCCACTGGGCGGGGAGATTGTCGAGTCCGGCGAGACGGACGCGTACGGGCACAAAAAGCTCGGCGGGGTCGGCATGTGGACGGCTGAAAGGATCAAGGAGATCACGGGCAAGGGCGTGACATACCAGCAGCTTGGTTATATGATGCGCTGCGGCGCCCCCGACGCCCTGGACCGCATGGTCGCCATGAACTTCGCCAACCTGGCCATGGACATGCTCCTGGACGGGGCCAGCGGCCTGATGGCCGCGCTGCAGGACGGCAAGTACACCACCGTGGGCCTGAACTCGGTGATCGAGGGTGTCAAGCGCGTCGAGGTCGACCGTTTCTACGATACGAAGGAATACAAGCCGGTCATCAGGCGGGTCCAGAACCTGCCCATGTTCCTCAGATAAACCGGAGGCCGATGCGCCAGCGCGGATTTTTCATGCTCCTTGCGGCCGTCGTGTTGCTGGCCGCGGCCGGTTTCTGTCTGCGCGGGTACATCACCGACGACACCTTCATCCACCTGCGTTATGCCCAGAACCTTTTGCATCACGGCGAGTTTGCCTTCAATCCGGGCGAACATTCCTATGGTGCGACCAGTCCCCTGTGGATCTTCGGTATTGCCCTGCTGCTGGCCGCCGGTGTGCCGCCTTTGAGCGCTCCCTTCGCCCTCGGGGCGTTGTCCGCGGTGCTGACGGTGATCATGGCCTGGGCGCTGCTGCGGCGGTTGGAGCTGCCGGAGTCCTGGCGGTGGGCCACGCTTTTGTTGATCACCGGGGACGTGTGGTTTCTGCGCTGGAGCTTCTCGGGCATGGAGACACCGCTGGCCTCGGCCATGTTGTTGATTCTGCTCTGGCCGCTGGTTCGCCGCGGGGGGTTGCCGGCCGGGGACAGGTCCGGGCATCTTGCCTGGGGAGTGGCCGCCGGCCTGGCGGGTCTTGTCCGTCCGGAATTCATGCTGATTGCGCCCCTGGCCTGGCCGTGGCTGGCCTGGGCCGGGCGCCCCGAAAAAGCGGCCGGCAAGTCCTCCTGGTTGGGTGATCTGGTCACCGCGGCTTTGGGCTGGGCTCTGGTGCTTGGGCCCTGGCTGGGCTTCGCCTGGTGGTCCTTCGGGCGGATAACGCCCGGGACGGCCACGGCCAAGAGCGCGGGCCTGACCGTCGCGCCGCTGGTTGTGCTGGGGTATGTGAAACAGGCCGGCGAGGTGCTGGCCGTCAGCCAGGGCGTGGCGTGGCTCGGCGTGGCCGCGGCGGCGCTGGTGGCGGTTCTCGGGGCGCGCAGGGTGAGCCGGGGTGCATCAGGTTCGAGGCCAAGCCGCACCGAAACCGCCCTGATCGGCAGCGTGCTTACCTGGTCGATCGTGCTCGTTGCCGGCTACGCGGTCAAGCAGGTCTGGATCATCTCCCGCTACATCTGCCCCCTGGCTCCGGGACTGTTGCTGGTCGCGGCCGTCCTGGCCCGGCGTTGTGCGGCCCGCTTGCCCGGTAGGCGTGTCGTGGGCCTTCTGGCCCTGGCCGCGGTCGCCACCTTCCTGATCAACGCCTGGGTTTTCACCCGCCAGGTCCTGCCCCATGCGCGAGAATTTCCCGCGGGTATTCGGGAATGCTATGTGGGGATGGGGCAGTGGCTGCACGACAACACCCCGCCCGACGCGGTGGTGGCCGCCCTGGACATCGGGGCTGTGGGCTATGTCAGCCGGCGGAGGGTGCTGGATCTCATGGGCCTGGTCAGTCCCGAAGTGCTGGCGGTGGGACAGGAGTTGGGCTTCCAGGAAATGGTGGCCGACGGCGCCTGGCTGGACATTCCGGCTCGTCCGGGTGGGGGTCCGCCGGATTACTTCGTCGACCGCACCCTGGGGGCTCCGCGCTGGGCCGGGCGCACGATCCACGGGGTCCGGTTCGAACTGCTGGACACCTGCGAAATCCACGGCGTGGGTCTGCGCGAACCGGAGACCTGGACGGTGGCGCTTTACCGCCTGTCCGGTCCTGCCACCCTGACCAGCCCCTCGGCCGGCGGATAGTTTTCGGCGGCCAGGCGCTTGATGACCATCACGGTGGCGTCGTCCTCCAAAGGCTTGCTGCCCCCGAACTCCATAATGGTGTCCATGATGCGGGAGGCGATGTCCTCAGCCGACTTATCCAACATCCCCTGGACCAGCTTGATCAGACCATCGCGCCCGAATTCACGCCGGCCGTCTTCATCAACCGGGCCTTCGGCGGCTTCCCGCTCGGTGACCCCGTCCGAAAAGATCACCATCACCTCGCCGGGCCGCAGATTGACATAGTTGCGCCGGTACACCGCATCCGGCAACGGACCGAGCACGGGGCCGCCGGTCATCAGCTCGAAGGCCTCGCCGCCGGGTGTCAGGACCAGGGGCAGGCAGTGCCCCCCGTTGACGTAGATGAAGTTGCCGGTTTTTTCCAGCTCGCCGTAGAACATGGAGATGAAGCGGCTGGTCAGGCCGCTGTAATGGATCACATGGTTCATGCGGCGCACCGCCGCGGTGATCTTCTCCTTGCCGGTCTGGCCCATGCGCATGCCGATGATCACATCGCGGGCCTGCAGGGCGGCGGGCAGGCCGTGGCCGCTGGCGTCGGCGACCATGATGCCGACGACGCCTTCCTCGACCTGCTGCACGTCATAGACGTCGCCGCCGACTTCCTCGGCGGCCTGGGTGACCGCGGCGATCTCGAACCCCTCGAGGGTGGGGATATGTTCCGGCAGCAGGGAGGCCTGGATCGCCCGGGCCTGCTTCATCTGGGTCGCCATGGCCTGTTGCCGCAGCTTCATGCCGATGGCCGCGCGCAGGGTCTCCAACAGGACCAGCAGGTCGTCCTCGCTGCCGTGGTGCCGGATGCCGAGACTCAGGATGTAGGCCGGTTCCCGACCCACCAGGATGGCCGCGGAGTCCACGTCGGAGAACTGGGCCTCCAACTCGGGGTCAAAGCCCGGGGTTTCAGGGGAGACGACGTACAGGCGGTGGCGTTCGATTTCGCGCACCACCTTGTAGTCCTTGCTGACGGTTTTGCCCCTGATGCCGGGGCCGTGGCCGCTGACCGAGACGATCAGCTCGTAGTCGTACTCGCGCTCGCGGTACAGCCGTCCGCTGACGATGCCCAGGGCGACCATGTCGTCGCTCTCGACCAGCAGATGCAGAATGTCCTCGAGCATCTTTTCGTTGCCGTCGGAGGCGTCGATCTCGGCCAGCAGCATTTCCACGTTGCGAAACAGTTTCTTACCCAACGGAGCTTTCCTTCCTGCAAAACAGAGGCGCCGGTCCATCCGGAGCCGCGCCCCTTACCATGGCCCGGCCGACGCCCAAAGGTAGCACACAAGGCGCCGAACGGCCCGAAAGAAGGTATGCCGTTTCTGGCGTCTTTGCCACCCGGCAGCAACAATTGCCGAGGCACAACCAAATGATAAACCCAAAAATTTGTTGTTGATCATTTTCAAAATCTTCGGTATAAAGTGTGAGTGGTTAGGAGTGAATTTTTGTCCTGTTTCCTGACCATGATTAATTTTGATTTAAAGGAGGACCTCATGTCTAATCGAGACTTACTTCGTCATGCACTTTGTATTGGGCTTTTGTTGGCAATGATTCCTGCTTCACTGCTTGCTCAATGTGCAAATATTGCGGATCCCGGCTTTGAAAGCTTGGCCTTGGGCGACTTTGATGGCGTGGTAACCCCGCAATTCACAGCTGATTACTGGGGCGATGAAAACGCCGCCATCGTAGACACCATTGGAGCATGCCAAGGCGTTGTGCCCCACAGTGGAGACAAAATGTTGAAGATAATGCCCACCGGCGGTACCATCTCTGAAACATGGCAGGCCTTGCCGGTGGGATCCACCCCGGTCAGCACCCTAACGGTCTCCGCATGGTTCAACGCTTGCGAACCCATCACGCCCCGCGGCGTAATCAGTGTCCGCACCTTTAACAATGCATACGGGTGGGGTAGCCCCACCTCAACCAATTCGGCATCCCTATACGTGGATGCCAGCGCTTCGACATGGGAAAAAATCACCGTGGATTGCGTGGCGATTCCCGCTGATACCCAGTGGGTCCTAATCGATCTGGGATTCGACAATGTGGGATTGGGTTCCCTTGCGGGCTACATCGATGACGTGCAACTGACGTGCAATTGCGATGCCGTGGCCAATGAAAGCACCAATTGGGGGAGCCTCAAGGCTATTTATAACTGAGCGCTCGCCTGACGTGGCCTGAAACGAGGATCCTCGTTTCAAGCGATCCAAGGGACTTTCGCTCGGGAATTATCAATGAAGGGGCAAGGGAGTCGAAACCACGGGGAACGGCTCCCTTGTTCTTTCAACCTTGCCATCTTTGACATGGCCTAAAGAATGGCGAAGACCTTGGCAACCTCCAGCCTCTTCATTTTCGCTGCTCGGGGAGGGATGGTGGTGCGTGCCGTTTTCCTGATGATTCTGGTTCCGGTCCTGGCCGCTTCGCCGGCGGGTGTCCTTGGGGCGCAAGCAGAGGTGGACGCTGGAACCATCCGCCCTTATCGTTTTATACTCCCGGTTGCGGCGGCAGGGGCCGTCGCGCGCCACCTCCACGAAAGGAATCCCCGTGAACGACGCCGCCAGGATCGATGCGGTCACCCAGCAGTACCAGGCCATGCGCAGCGAAGTGGGCAAGGTCATCGTGGGCCAGCACGAGGTGGTCGAGGAAATGCTCATCGCCCTGTTCGCCGGCGGCCATGTGCTGCTCGAAGGCGTGCCCGGCCTGGCCAAGACCCTGCTGATCAGCAGCCTCGCCCGGGTCATGGAACTGAGCTTCAACCGCATCCAGTTCACCCCCGACCTGATGCCCAGCGATATCACGGGGTCGGAGATCCTCGAGGAGGATCACGGCACGGGCAAGCGCAGCTTCAAGTTTTTACAGGGTCCGGTGTTCGCCAACGTGATCCTGGCCGACGAGATCAACCGCACCCCGCCCAAGACCCAGGCCGCGCTGTTGCAGG
>CAZJGK010000010.1:0-10782 GCA_964545545.1 uncultured Fibrobacteraceae bacterium
GTCCGCACCCGCGGGAGATTATTGAGTGGAATGCCATCCGCGTTCTCGTGGAGGCGGGTGTGCTGACGATCGCCACCGGTGGCGGAGGCGTGCCGGTGACCCGTGATGCTGACGGCCACCTGCACGGCGTCGATGCCGTGATCGACAAGGATAGAGCCAGTGATCTGCTGGGCAGGCTCATCGGCGCGGACACCCTGGTCATCATCACCCAGGTGGATCAGGTTTATGCGGGTTTCGGCACACCTGAGCAGGAAGCCCTTTCTGTTCTGGGAGCCGACAGGGCCGCCGCCATGCTGGCCGCGGGGGATTTTCCGCCGGGAAGCATGGGCCCCAAGATCGAATCCGCACTCTCTTTCCTCGAGGGTGGGGGCCGGGAGGTTATCATCACGTCCCCGGACTATCTCCTGGCGGCGATCCAGGGCGACGCAGGAACCAGAATCGTTCCGGCTTGAATGCGATGCCGGCAACCTACCGGGGTTGTGGGCTTTTTCCCGTCTTTTCCCCAACATGTATACGGGTTAGAATCGATTGGACCTCGAAACTGGCAGGGGCGGCCTGCCGGCCAAACCCTTGCAGGAGATGATGGCTCATGAACGTTCTCGTCGTTGGATCCGGAGGCCGGGAACACGCCATGGTTCTGAGGCTCGCCGCATCTGTTCAGGAGCCGTGCATTTTCGTCTGTCCGGGCAACCCGGGAACTGCCGGTTTGGCCGTCAATGTGGACCTCGATCCCATGTCCTTCCCCGAGGTGGCGGTGTTTTGCCGGGATCAGGACATCACGTTGGTGATCATCGGGCCCGAGGACCCCTTGATTGCCGGTCTGGCCGATCATCTGCGCCGCGAGGGGATCGCGGTGTTCGGCCCAGGGTCCATGGGTGCAAGGCTGGAGGGGGACAAGGAATTCGCCAAGGAGTTACTGGCTGCCGCAGGTGTGCCCACGCCGCACTATCATGCCTTCAGTAATCTGGACACCGCCCTCAAGCATCTGGATACGGTAGACCTGCCGGTGGTGGTCAAGGCCTGCGGGGCCGCTCAGGGCAAAGGTGTGGCCGTATGCGCCAACCGGGAGGAAGCCGAAGCCCACATCCGATTGTGCCTGCAGGATCAGGCCTTTGGGCAGTCGGGGTTGCGGATCATCATGGAGGACTGCCTGTTCGGACCCGAATTATCCGTTTTGATCGTGACCGATGGTCAGGATTACTGCCTTTTGGCTCCCAGCCGGGACCACAAACGCATCGGCGAACACGGCAAGGGGCCCAACACCGGCGGCATGGGGGCGTTCGCCCCGGTCGTCTTGCCCGTTGAATTGTACCGGGAGATCGACACCCATATCGTGCTGCCGATGCTGGCGGAATTGCGCCTGCGGGATATTCCCTACCGCGGAGTGCTGTACGCGGGGTTGATGCTGACCGCAGGCGGTCCTCAGGTCCTGGAATTCAACTGCCGCTTCGGAGACCCCGAGGCCCAGGTTGTCTTGCCGCTTTATAAGGGCGACTTCCTGGACCTTTGCTGGACCACCGCGACGGGGCAGCTGGGACGTCATCTGCAGGGAGCGTCTCGGGATGAGTCCCTTGGTCCCGCAGATTGGACAGGGGCGGGCTTGACGGACTGGAGCAGGCATGCGGTGGTCGTGGTGGCGGCTTCGGATGGATATCCCGGCCGTTATATCCAGGGACGTGCCCTTGAATTGCCCGCCGCTCAGTACGCGGATCGCTGGATCGTCCAGGCCGGAACCCGACAAACCGCCGAGGGCTTGGTCACCGCCGGCGGGCGGGTGCTGGGATCGGTCGGCACGGGGTTTTCCCTGGCCGATGCCCGGCGCGCGGCCTATGAGCTGCTGGACCAGGTCCATTTCGACGGCCTTATCTTCAGGCGGGACATCGCTGACGGGAAAGGATTCTAGGATGAACAGGAAATCTTCCCCCCGGGTCATGATTCTTCTGGGTAGCGCCAGCGATTTGCCGGTGATCGAGCAGGCCCTGCCATTGCTGGACCGGTTCGGTTTGTCGCATCAGGTGGAAGTCGCCTCGGCTCACCGCCAGCCGCACGCTCTGCACCGCATCGTCCAGAGCGCCACAAAGGGCGGCACGGAAATATTCATAGCCGTGGCGGGCATGGCTGCTCATTTGCCGGGAGTGGTGGCCTCCTTGACGCCGCGCCCGGTGATCGGTGTTCCGGTGGCGGCCGGCCCCCTGGCGGGAGTGGATGCCCTGATGTCCATGGTTCAGATGCCGCCGGGGGTCCCGGTGGCCACGGTGGCCATCGGCAGCGCAGGAGCTAGGAACGCGGCGGTTCTGGCGGCCAGGATCATCGCTCTTTATGACCAGGATGTTGCGGCGGCCGTGGATGCCCATCGACGTGAAATGGCCCGTGGGGGCCGTTGAGATGAACTGTCCCGCACAGGATGGAACCCAGGCGGCGGCCCTGCTGGCCAGCGGTGGTGTCCTGATTCTGGAGACCGACACCCTGCCCGGATTCCACGCCCGGGCTGACCATGTTGAGGCCGTGGCCAGGATTCGCCGTCTCAAGCAGCGATCGTCACAGAAGCCGTTCCTGGTGCTGGCAGGCTCAATCGAACAGGCCTGGAACCTCCTGGCTCCCCTGTCGAGCCGTGTGCAGGAGTTCGGCACGCGCAACTGGCCCGGACCATTCACACTGATTTTGCCCGGGGCAGGCCGCGTGGCCCCGGGTGTGGAAGCGGCGGCCGGAACCCTGGCGGTGCGCGTGCCTGACCATGCGCTGCTGCGCCAGCTTATCCTGGCGGTGGGATTCCCCCTGGTTTCCACCAGTGTCAATCTTGATGGTCAGGCGCCCTGCCGGAATCTCCGGGATGCCGCCGGTGTTTTCGGTGCCGATGTGGACGGGTGTTGGGGCAACCGGGAGGCGGGGGCCGAAGCGGAGGCCTTGCCCAGTGCCTTGGTGGATCTGACCGGTCCGCAGCCAACGGTCTTGCGGCCGGGCCCTTTGCCTTTTCTCCGGTAAGGATCCCTGACCCTTGACGGTCTTCTGCGGGCAGCCTAATTTTCCAATTCCCGGGTAGTTATCGTTACCGGGGCCTCTGGTGGGCGCCCCGGATCAGGGAGGACAGCCATGCACATCGCCATCGGATCCGATCATCGGGGATTTCCGCACAAGGAGATCCTGGCTGCCTGGTTGGCGCAACAAGGCTGGCAGGTGACCGATTGCGGGTGCCCGGGTCTCGAATCCGCAGACTATCCGGATGCCGCCTTTCGGGTGGCTGAACTCGTGGCCGACGGCCGGGCCGAGGCCGGGATTTTGATCTGTGGTTCGGGCATCGGCATGAGCATTGCCGCCAACAAGGTGGCGGGCGTGCGGGCTTCCCTGTGTTTCACTCCCGATCAGGCCTCCATGACCCGGCGGCACAACGACAGCAATGTCCTATGCCTGAGTGGGGACGCCCTGGACCCCGTTGCGGCCACAGCCGTGGCCGAGGCCTATTTTGCCGCGGAATTCGCGGGCGGACGCCATGCCCGGCGGGTTGCAAAGATCACAGCTTACGAGAAAAGTCATCAAGAATAGGAGCGGAGCCATGTACGAACAGGTGCACAAGGTTGATCCCGAGATCGCGGAGGTTCTGGACCTGGAGTTGGCCCGGCAACGCTCACAGCTGGAGATGATAGCCAGCGAGAATTTCACCAGCCCGGCGGTGATGCAGACCATGGGTTCGGTCCTGACCAACAAGTACGCCGAGGGTTATCCCGGCAAACGCTACTACGGCGGATGCGTCAATGTGGACCAGGCCGAGACACTGGCCAAGAAGCGGGCCATGGCCCTGTTCGGGGCCGAGCGGGCCAACGTTCAGCCCCATAGCGGTTCAACGGCCAACATGACGGCTTATCTGTCATTCCTGAAGCCGGGGGACAAGATCATGGGCCTGTCCCTGGCCCACGGGGGACACCTGACCCACGGGCATCCGGTCAACTTTTCGGGGATGCTCTTCCAGGCCCTGCACTACGAGGTGGACCGCGAGACCGAGACCATCGATTATGACCGGCTCCGTGAACGGGCCCTTGCCGAACGCCCGCGCATGATCGTAGGCGGCGCCAGCGCCTATCCGCGGTTCTGGGACTATGAAATCCTGCGCAGTGTCGCTGACGAAATCGATGCCATCCTGCTGTTCGATATGGCCCACATCGCGGGCCTGGTCGCCGGTGGTGTCCATCCCAGCCCTGTGCCTTTCTGTGATGTGGTCACCAGCACTACCCACAAGACCCTGCGCGGTCCCCGGGGCGGTTTGATCCTCTGCACCAAGGACCATTTCAAAGCCATCCAGAAAACCAATTTCCCGGGAATTCAGGGTGGTCCGCTCATGCACATCATTGCGGCCAAGGCCGTATGTTTCCACGAGTGCATGCAGGAATCCTTCAAACAATACGCGAAGAAAACAGTGGAAAATGCTGCAAGACTTGCAGATGAACTAATGGGGCATGGCTTTCATCTGGTCAGCGGCGGTACGGACAACCATCTGATGCTGGTCAATGTCACCAACAAGGGATTGACCGGCAAGGAAATGGAAGACCTGCTGGACCGGGTGGGAATCACGGCGAACAAGAATGCGGTTCCCTTCGATACCCAAAGTCCCTTTGTCACCAGCGGTGTCCGGTTGGGCACCCCCGCTTTGACCACCCGGGGCATGGGAACCGAGCAGATGAGCCAGATCGCTTCGATCATGGCGCGGGCGGTCGAGGCCCGCGATGATGATGACGCCCTGGAAGGCCTGTGTCGGGAAAGCGCCGCCCTTTGCCGCGCCTTTCCGCTCTATGGTGACCTTACCTGATTACCCTGGAGGTGTGGCGTGAAGTGTCCCCGTTGCGGCCAGGAGGATGACAAGGTCGTTGATAGCCGGGTCGTGCGTGACGGTCGGGGTGTACGCCGGCGTCGGGAATGTTCGCATTGCCAGGGGCGGTACACCACCTACGAATCCATCGAGACCAAGCCGGTGCTCGTGGTCAAGCGCAGCGGGGAGCGGACGGCCTACAGCAGGTCGAAAGTCATCGTGGGGGTGACCAAGGCCTGCGAGAAAAGGCCGGTTTCCTTGGAGGAAATTGAAATGATCGTCGACCGGGTTGAACAGCGTCTGGCCTCTTCAGGGCGGCGCGAGGTGGCCAGCGAGATGATCGGGCGGCTGGCGCTGGACGAATTGCTGCTGGTTGACGAGGTGGCTTATGTGCGGTTCGCCTCGGTTTACCGGAGTTTTCAGAATGTGGACGAATTTTTCAATCTGTTGAACGCCATGAAGGTGGAGACCAAGATCGAGATTTCTCCGGACCCGGAATCCCAGCCATGACTACGGAATCCTCACAACCGGCCTCAAGTTCGAAACACGGACTTCCCGGGCCGTCGGGGGACAAGGAACGCCTGCGCATGGGATTCATGGAGCACCTCGAGGAACTCCGTTCGGTTTTGATCCAGTCGGGTCTGGCCGCCATCGCCTCGGCCTGTCTGTGTTGGTTCTGGTCGGCCCGGATACTCGACGTGCTGATCGCCCCCATATCCGAAGAGGGCATCTACTTCACCGCCCCCAACGAGGCCTTTTTGACCCGGCTGAAGATCGCCGGGATGGTGGGCATCTTCGTGGTATTGCCTTTCATCCTGTTTCGCGTCTATTCCTTCGTCATGCCGGGTCTGTACCGCAGCGAGCGCAGGGTGGTCGCCCCCCTGATGTTCGCTTCAACCCTGTTGTTCTACGCCGGGATCGCGTTCAGTTTCCTGGTGGTGATTCCCCAGGTGATCACTTTTCTGTTGAGTTTCGGGACCAAGACCATGGTGCCCCTGATCGGTGTCAGCAACTACTTTGGGTTCGTGTCCCAAATGTGTCTGGCGTTCGGGCTTGTTTTCCAACTGCCGCTGCTGGTTCTGGGACTGAGCGCGCTCGGCATCCTGAGCCCCCAGAGGATGCTGAAAGCCTGGCGTTTGGCCATCATCATCATTTTCGCCGCGGCGGCGATCCTGACCCCGCCGGACGTCATCAGTCAGGTGATGATGGCTGTTCCCGTACTTGTCCTGTACTTTGGATCGGTGCTGGTATCCCTGATCGTCACGCGCAAGCTACGGAAACAGGATTGACAGCGGCTGAGATTTGCGAATATTTGTCAGATGGGGTTTGGGCGTCCGGGATTATCCGTTGATTCTTGGGTTCCGTCCCTTGGCCTGGGCTTTGGTGTGCCTCATCCAGTCGAGAGCGGGTATTGATGGGCTTCGTTGATAAGGAACGCATCAAGCTGATCACTTTGCAAGGAACGATCGCTCCCGCCCTGGAGCGTGTGGAGGCCGTTTTCCAAAGGATCACCGGGGCCGACAGTCTCCTGGCCAAGGAGATCTGCGACCACATCCGCCAAGGCAAAAGCAAACGTTTCCGTCCCACCCTTTTGTTGCTTGCGGCCCAGGACGACCAGGGATTCTGCGAGTCGGCCATCAGTGCGGCCGCCAGTGTAGAACTGGTTCATACCGCGACCCTGGTTCACGATGATTTCATCGACAAGGCTCTGACGCGGCGCGGCCAGGAATCGGTCAACGAAAAGTTCGGTTCGAGCGCTGCCCTGATCATGGGGGACTTCCTGTACAGCAAGGCGCTGCATAATCTGTGCAGCGAAGGGCTCCATCACGCGGTGGAGTTGCTGGCCCGCACCACGGTCCTGATGAGCGAAGCCGAGATGCTGCAGCTTGAACATCGGTACAATCTGGACATTACCCTGGAGGGTTACCTCCAGATCATTTACCAGAAGACGGCCTCCCTGATCGAGACCAGCTGCCGCATCGGAGTTTCCTTCAACAGAAGGTTGGCGGAGCAGGAAGAGGCCTTCGGGACCTTCGGTTGCAAGACGGGCCTCGTCTTTCAGATCACAGATGACATTTTTGACTATCTTGGGGATGCCCGACGCCTGGGCAAACCCACCGGTCAGGACTGGGAGGAAGGACGGATCACCCTGCCGCTGATCGCCGCCTTGGCCAATGCTCCAGAGGATGCCCGCCAAAAGGTGGCGGAAATTTCCCAGGCCAGAGAGCCTGCCGACCGCAGGGCTTCCTGGCCTGTGATCAAGGAATTCGTGACCGAATACGGGGGCATCGACTATGCTTTCGCCATGGCCAAGCAGTACGGCGAGGAAGCCAAGTCTGCTCTGGCACCGGTGGCCACCGGGCCGCAGCAGAAGCTGTTGGCCGTGGCTGTCGAGTATGTCATCAACCGCTTGAACTAGGAATGCCATGACTGAAAAAAACGTTTCTCAACCACCGCAAAATCAGGATACCTCCGCCTTCAGCATACCGGACGATTCGAAGGGTTTCCGACTTGCCGAAGCCTCCTGTTGGCTGCTGTTGGAGAAACAGGCCCAAGATGTGGTCATCCTGGATTTGCGCGGTTCTTCGGATGTGTGCGATTTTTTCGTCCTCGCCGAGGGGAACTCGGATACCCAAGTCAGGGCCTTGGCCCGAAATTTACGGGACCGCTTGCTCGATGCCGGTCAAAAACCCCGGAATGTCGAAGGTATGGAAAAGGGGCGCTGGGTGCTGATGGATTACTTCGACGTCGTGATCCATGTCTTTCAGGGTGATACCCGCCGATATTATCAGCTTGAACACCTGTGGAACGACGCACGCAGGCTGGACCTCACCCCGGACTGGTTTCGCGATCCGCAGGTGGCCGATCGGCACCCTGATCTGAAATTCACCTTCGCCTCCGCGGCGGAAATTCAAGGTTCGTAGCTCCATGATTATTCTCGAGGACCTTTTGAGAAAGGCTTTGCTGGCCGCCATCGAGCAATACGGTGTCTTCGAGGAAGACATCGACATCGTGCTGGAAAAGCCGCGGGAAAGCGGCCATGGCGATCTGAGCGCCAATCTGGCCCTCGTTCTGGGTGGGCGTCTGGGGCGCAAGCCCCGTGAACTGGCCGGTGAAATCGCGGCTGGGCTGGAGCTGCCGCGCGCGATCATCGAGTCGGTGGAGATCGCCGGACCCGGTTTCATAAATTTCCGCATCGCCCGCAGTCACCAGATCGGTCGCCTGCTTGACATCTGGCGCTCGGACGGCGCCATGGAGGCCATCAAGACCGGTGGCGGCAAACGCATCAACGTGGAATTCATCAGCGCCAATCCGACCGGTCCCCTGAACATCGTCTCGGCCCGCGCAGGGGCCTTCGGGATGACCCTTGCCAATCTGCTGGACGCCATCGGTTTTGACGCTCACGCCGAGTACTACGTCAACGATGCCGGCCGGCAGATCAAATTGCTGGGACGGTCCCTGCGCGCTCACTATCTGCAGCTGGCCGGGGACGAAGTGGAATTTCCGGAAAACGGATACCGAGGCCGCTACCTGGAGATCATGGCGGCTGAACTGCTGGCCAAGGACAGCAAGGCGATTCAGGATGCGGGCGCGGCTTTCGACAATGAAAGTTTTCAGCGCATTGAAATTCCCCGCGGGGACGCGACGTCATGGCGCGAGCTGCCCGAAGACGAATCGATCTCCTGCTTTTCCAAATATGCCCTGATGAAGATCCTGGGCTGGCAGCGGGAAACATGTCGTCGGTTCGGGCTGAGGTTTGAAACCTGGTACTTCGAATCCGAGCTGCACGAGACAAGGCGTATCGAACGCGCCCTGGAACGCATGAAAAAGCAGGGTGCGGTCTTCGAGGAGGATGGCGCCACCTGGTTCCGGTCCACCGACTATGGTGATGAAAAGGACCGGGTCCTGGTCCGTTCCGATGGGATATCCACTTATTTTCTGGCCGACATCGCCTACCACTACCACAAGTTCCAGCGAGGCTTCGAGCACGCCATTGATTTCTGGGGGCCCGACCATCATGGGTATATTCCCCGCATGTTGGGAGCCATGAAGGTGCTGGGGGTTCCCGATGGCTGGTTGGAGATCCAGATCCTGCAGCAAGTGACCTTCCTCGAGGATGATCGTGTGCTGGACATGTCCAAGCGCAAAGGCCAATTCGTGACCATGGATGCCTTGATTGACGAGGTCGGCGCTGATGTGGCCAAGTTCCTGTTCCTGACCCGCAAGCCCAACAGCCACCTGGATTTCGATCTGGACCTGGCCCGGCAGCAATCCGATGTCAATCCGGTCCTGAAGGTCAAGTACGCCCACGCGCGGACCTGTTCCCTGCTCAAGAATGCAGAGGACCAGGGGATCGAGGTCGGTGTCCCCACGGCCGAAAGCCTGGCCGCTTTCGAGGATGAGGCCGCCTGGGCGGTGGCGCGTGAACTGGTGCGCCTGCCCCAGGTGATCGTTTCGGCGGCCAGCAGCCGCGAACCTCATCGCCTGACCGGATACGCCCTGGAGATTGCCACCCTTTACAACCAGTTCTACAACCAGTGCAAACGGATTCTGGATCAGGAGCCCGCCAAGCGAACGGCTCAATTGCACTTGAGTCTGCTGACCCGGCATGTGCTGCGGAAGCTGGCTGAACTGATCGGCATCGACATGCCGGACACCATGGAAAAGAGAGACTGAGATGGCAATTCTCGTGGTGGGTTCTGTGGCTTACGACACCGTGGAAACAGTGCTGGAGAAGCGTGAACGCCAATTGGGCGGCAGCGCAAGCTACTTCTCGGTGGCGGCCCGGGGGCGCGGTCCGGTGCGGTGCGTGGCCGTGGTAGGGGATGATTTCCGCGACGAGGATTTGGAACTGCTGCGCCGGTTCGGCGCCGATACCCGCGGTATCGTGCGGGCCCCGGGCAAGAGTTTTCACTGGTCCGGCCGGTACCATGCGGACATGATCGAGCGCGACACCCTGGCCACGGAGCTGGGGGTCTTTGCCGATTTCCATCCGGAAGTTCCTGCCGACTGGCGTGACAGCGAGTACCTTTTCCTGGCCAACATTCACCCGGCCCTGCAGGCCCATGTCCTGGACCAGATGGCCGGGCCCCGGTTGATCGCCCTGGACACCATGAACCTCTGGATCAATACCACTCCCGAGGATCTGCGAGGGGTTCTGGCCAAGGTGGACATCCTGCTGGTCAACGATGGTGAGGCCCGCCAGTTGACCGGAGAGCGCAGCCTGGCCAAGGCCGCGGCCGCCATCGCCGCCATGGGCCCTCGCCGGGTCGTGATCAAGAAGAGTGAACACGGAGCCTTGTTTTTCGGGTCCGATTCCGTTTTGGCTGTCCCGGCCTTGATTCTCGACGATGTCGTGGATCCCACCGGGGCCGGTGACAGCTTTGCCGGCGGGTTCATGGGCGCATTGGCCGAGGCCGGGGCTCACCGCGACGACGCCGATGGGGTCTTCCGCCAGGCCATGCTCGAGGGAACCGTGACGGCGAGTTTTTGCCCTGAGGGGTTCAGCGTCGAGGGTTTGGTTGCCGTCGACGACGCGGCCTATGCCCAGCGCCTGCAGACCCTGCGGGAGATGATGATCCCCTGATCGCGTGGGGCGATATTTACGGAAGATTTCATGGATTCAAGGGTCAATTGCAAGAACATCTTGTTGGATTAATTTGACTGTGATACCATGAATTGGCTGACCATGCGCTGGGATATGGTGTGTGTGGAGATGGACCGTCAAGAGCATATTTATTCAAGAGGAGTCATCTTTTGGAGTGGGAGCCCGAGGAACGCGATGCCTGGGTTGCCGATGCCCAGCGTTGGATCGGCCAGATCAAAGGCGTTCTGCAGAGTAAGATCGAACTGGATTCCACCGGTGATATCTCGGGAATCCATGTGGTGGCCGGCTTTGACCGGGAACCCCGTCATATCGTGCGGGATGTGGAAAGCCTGCTGAAGGCCCGCCTGGGCATCGATGTCTACTACAAAAAAATCGG
>CAZJGK010000010.1:10882-19762 GCA_964545545.1 uncultured Fibrobacteraceae bacterium
CCCCGCATGCTTTGCGCCGGGGTGGGGGTCCTGGTTTCCGAATCCCGTATCCGGGCCGAGGTCCAGCTCAAGGCCGGGGAGACGGGTGCCAGCGGCATATACGAGGGTCCCAACCATCCGCAAAGCGATGTGACCTTCATCGCCGAGGCGACCCTGGATGCGGTGGGCCAACTTCTGGCTGCGGATCTGCTGCTGCATTTGCACGAGATCACCACGACCACCCTCGGCGGTGAAACGATCGTCCTGGCGGCCGTGAACCTGGTCGAAGGAAGGCGTAGCGAGATCCTCTTCGGCACCTGCTCGGCTGCCCACAATCGTCAGCAAGCCGTGGTTTTTGCTGTTCTTGACGCCCTGAATCGGCGACTCTCCCAGTATCCCCTGCAGGACTCCATGGCGGCCGAATAATGGCGTGGAGCCTGCCTTTGTACCCGCGGGCCCCGTGAGGGTCCGCACCTGCCCGGGACATGATCATGAAATATTCCGACAGCGGTGTGAACATCGACGCCGCCATGCGGGCCCTGGCCCTGAGCAAGGATGCGGTGCGATCGACCTGGGATGCGCGGGTCCGCAACGAGATCGGCGCCTTCGGGGGCCTTTATCAGCCCCGCCCCGACGGCCCCCTGCTGGTGGCCAGCGTGGATGGAGTGGGGACCAAGGTCATGATCGCCCGCATGGCGGGCGTCTACGACACCGTGGGCCGCGATCTGGTGAACCACTGCGTGGACGATATCCTGGTCCAGGGCGCCGAACCGTTGTTCTTCCTGGATTACTTCGCCACGGCCCGGTTGCAGGAAGAGATCCTGCCGCAGATCATCAGCGGGTTCGCCGCCGGCTGCCGCGACAACGGCTGTGCCCTGCTGGGCGGTGAGACGGCCGAGATGCCGGGAGTCTATGGCCCGGGGGAATTCGATCTGGCCGGCACCATCGTGGGCCAGGTGGAGCCCGACCAGGTGATCGACGGGACGCGCATTGCCGCCGGGGACCGGATCTGGGGATTGCCCAGCAGCGGCCTGCACACCAACGGCTTTTCCCTGGCCCGCGCCGTGATCTTCGAACAGGCGGGCTTGAAGGTGGACGATACGCCTGATGAACTGGAGGGCATGAGCGTGGCCGAGGCCCTCCTGGCGGTGCATGTCTCGTACCTCGAGCCCATACGCGCCCTGTGGCGGCAGGCCGGTCGCCCCGCCCTGCACGGGCTGGCGCACATCACCGGCGGCGGATTCCTGGACAACATCCCGCGGGTGCTGCCCGATGGACTTTGTGCCCGGATCGACGCCGCGAGCTGGCCGGTGCCGGGGATTTTCACCTTGTTGCGCGACCGCGGCGGCATCGAGGCGAAGGAGCTGTACCGGGTCTTCAACATGGGCATCGGGATGGTGCTGTTCGTGGATCCCACGGTGGACGCCGCCGTCATGGGCGCGATCGGAGCGTTGCCCATCGGGGAGACGGTCGCGGGTGGGGAGAGGGTCGACCTGGGGTTTTGACCCGTGTCCCGTGAGCGGGTCCTGTCTCACGCGCGGTTTCTTCCCGGTCTCAGCGGTTCCCGGCCTGACGGCTCCGAAATGGGGGATCGTGAGGGGATAGGCGTGGGACATGGGAGGGACATCATACTGAGGGGATTCGTGGCCGCGTTATCTTGATGTAAAACCTTACTGATTCATTGTAACCTGTTAAAAAAAAGATAATAATCAATTCAATAAATCCGTTTGTATCTTCTTCGCCCCGTGCGGCGGCCTTGGCCCGTTTCGTGCATTTCCCCGGGTCATCCCAAAATAATTATGGCCGTACCTGGGCCTGCTCGCCTCTTGTTCCAGGGAGTTTCCATGAATGCACGGTTGTTCTGGCAGGAAGAAATTCGCTGTTTCCCCCATGGTTGCCGTTTCAGTTCCCTCTGGGTGTTCAGACGGGACAGTGTGGAAGCCGAGGCTCCCCTGCGCCTGCTCTTCGAGTGGTCGCGCGGAACCCCCACCGGAAAACTTCCGGTTTCCGCCCCGCCCTTGGGCGCCGCCTTGCGAGCCTTGGTCCAGGATCGCGAGGCCCTGAGTTTCCCCGGGCGGCAAGCGGCCCTCTGGGTCGAGCCCATCCGCATTGATGATAAACCACTGGGTGTTTTGGCCTTGCTGTTTGAAGCCGATGAAACCTGGCGGGAAGGCGTGTTCCTGTGGGGGCAGCGCCTTGCCGGCCGGTTGGCGCCCGTGCTTTCCCAGTTGGATCCTTATCCCCGGGCCGAATCCGCCTGCCGTTCCTCAAACCAGCTTGACCTATTTCCTTTGCCGGCGAAGTCCTCACCCGGCTGCCTGCCGCAACCCGCGGGGGTTCGTCGCCGGTCCCGGAGGGAGGAAATCCAGCTGCCGCGGCCCCTGATGATCCCCGGGATTCCCGGAGCCGTGGGGGTCAGCCAGGAGATGAAAAACCTGGGGCTCATCCTGGGGGATGTCGCCGGCAGCGGCGTCAACGTCATGCTGCGCGGGGAGAGCGGCACGGGCAAGGAGGTCATTGCCGTGGCCCTGCACGCTTCCAGCACCCGCAGCCGGGGCGCCTTCGTGGGCCAGAATTGTGCCGCCCTGCCGGAAACACTATTCGAGAGCGAGTTGTTCGGCCATCGGGCCGGAGCCTTCACCGGGGCCAAAAGCGACAAGAAGGGGTTGCTGGCTGCGGCAGACGGGGGCACGTTCTTCCTGGATGAAATCGGCGACATGCCGTTGCCTCTGCAGATCAAGCTCCTGCGGGTGATGCAGGAACGCAAGGTGCGCCGCATCGGGGATCTGGCTGCGCACCCGGTGGACATTCGTTTCATCGCGGCCACCCACCGCGACCTGCGGGGCGAGATCAAGGCCGGCAGGTTTCGGCTGGATCTGTTCTACAGGCTGAAAGTGGTGAGCCTGGACATTCCCCCGCTGCGTCATCGGCCCGAGGACATCTTGCATCTGATTGCGTATTTCCTGCGCCGCCATGGCCGCAAAATCGACGGCATGGCCATCACCGAGGATGCTCTGGCAGCCTTGCAATCCTGGCGCTGGCCCGGCAATGTCCGGGAACTGGAAAATGAAATCCAGCGGATGCTTGCCCTTCATCCGGGGCAGGAGGTCATCCGCCGGGAGCATCTCTCGCCCGAAATCCGGATTTCCCCGGGCGGAGCCATCGAAGCTGCCGACCTGGGAATCCTGCGGAATCTGAATCAGGCCGGCGCCATGCTGGAGCAGTACCTGATCCGCAAGGCCCTGGCCGCCAGCGGCGGGCGCAAGGCTCTGGCCGCGCGCCGGCTCGGCCTTTCGCGCCAGGGGCTCTACAAGAAGATCGCCCGCTACGGCATGGTCGATCTGATCGAGGGGATCCACGCCCCTTCCGGTGATGCGGCATGAAGACCATTTAAGCGCAACAGTCGCCTAGACAGGGGACACGTCCGGGGTTACGTTGCCCGGCATGATGACGAAACCATGGATGAATATTCTGGGATCGCTGCGGCCTAGGCCGTCCCTGGCCACCAACCTGGCCTTGCTCGCGGGGTTGATGATGACCACGGCGTTGCCTCCGTTTCCGGCGACGGTCGTGCTGGCTCCCTTGGCCCTGGGGTTGTTCTTCTACGCCCTGATCATCAGCCGGCACCCGGGGCGAACCGGCTGGGTCTTCGGGTTGGCTCACCAGGTGACCTTGCTGCACTGGTTGTTCTTTCTGGACCCCTCCAAAAGCATTCCCAGCCGTGCCCTGGTGCCGGTGCAGGCCCTGGCCGCCATAGGCTACGTCGCTTTGTTCTACCTGCTGCTGGGCTGGGTCTTCGGCCAGCTGCGGCGGCGTCTGAAGGGGATGTCCCTCTGGATGCTGCCGGCCCTGTGGGCCGCGATGGAAGCCCTGCGCGGTGTGGGGGAGCTTGGCTTCCCCTGGTGTCTGAGTGGTGCGACGGTGGTGACAACGCCCCTGATGGTCCTGTACCGGACCGCGGGCGAACCGGGTGTGGGCCTGGGCATGGCTCTGCTTGCCGTCGCGGTTCTCGGGTTGCGTGGCCGCTGGGCGCGGCGGCACAGCAGGGGGGCCAACCCCGGCCTTTACCTCGTCGGGGGGGCTTTGCTGTGGTGGGGTTTCCTCGGTCTGGGGGCGTTGTTTCCCCTGGGAACCTCAGGCGACGGCGCGCCGGCTCCCCTGCCGCTCATCCGGGCGGCGGCCATCCAACCAAATGTTGCCCTGGCGGACAAATGGGTGGCCGGCAAAATCGAAGCCACGCGCGGGCCCTTGACCAGTCTGACCCGGGATGCGGCCGGAAAAGGTGCGCGGTTTGTGGTCTGGCCGGAGACCGCCGTGCCGGCCTACCTGCGCTATGACCCGGACTTGCTGGCCTGGGTGCGCAAGGTCGCGCGGGACAACCGCACCTACCTGTTCACCGGTTTTCCCGACGCCGAAAGAAGTCCCGAGGGCAAGGTCCTGCGTTATAATTCTTCGGGCCTGTTTTCCCCCCAGGGCAACCTGCTGGACCAGTACGCCAAGTATCATCTGCTGCCCATGGGTGAGGTCATGCCTTTTGAAAGGTATCTGCCGTTTTTGGCCGGGGTGGATGTGGGCCAGGCGGAGTGGACTCCGGGCAAGAGGCCGGAACCCCTGCTGGTCGGGGTCGGGGCCGACAGCTTCAGGTTTTCGTGTCTGATCTGTTTCGAATCCGCTTTCGGCAATCTGGCGCGTGCGAGCGTAATCGCCGGCAGTCGCCTGCTGGTGATCATCACCAACGACGGTTGGTTCGGCCACAGCGCCGGACCGGTTCAGCACGCCCGCTTGGCCCTCATCCGGGCGGCCGCCTGCGGGGTTCCCGTCATCCGTTGCGCCAACAATGGAATCAGCTTTATCTGTGATGCGCGGGGCAGGATCCTGGATTGGTTGCCGGTTGGCGAACGGGGCTTCGTGCGGGCCGATATTCCAGCCGGCAAGGGCGACACGCTCTTTGTGCGCTGGGGCTTGGACCCCCTGTGGATTTTCCTCGTGGTCTGGCTGGCCCTGGGTTGGGTTCTGGAGTGCAGGGTGGCAAAGGAGGAGGCATGACCGCCGCGCCGCGTTCACCGCAGTTCAGGTATTGTCCCTACTGCCGGGGCGAGTTGACCATGGTGACCGATGGGGGCCGGTCACGCCGCCATTGCCGGGCCTGCGCCTATACCCAGTATCTGAACCCCGCCCCCGGTGCCGGCGTGATCATCATGCGGGATGAGAAGGTCTGCCTCGTGCAGCGGAAATATCCTCCCCGCCGGGGTCTGTGGACCTTGCCCACCGGGTTCATGGAGTGGGACGAAACCATCGGTGAAACCGCCGTCCGCGAAGTGCGTGAGGAGACCGGTCTGGAGGTCGAACTCTGCAACCTGCACGAGGTGGAAACGGGCACCCTGCCTCCCAACCAGCCGGTGCTGGTGGTGTTCTTCCGCGCACTGGAACTGGGGGGAGAACTGGCCGCCGGAGATGATGCCGCCGCCGTCGGCTTCTATGACCTGGGAGATTTGCCGGGCCCCATCGCCTTCGGGGCTCACCGGCGCGTTCTGGCCGGCCTCGCGGCAGCCCAGGGCATCATCCTGGATCCGCGCGCGGCAACGGGAAACGAGGCGGGATGAACCAGCGGCCGGTCAAGGCGGTGGTTTTGCTTTCGGGCGGCGGGCGGACGCTGGAAAATCTGCTTTCCCGGATCAAGGACGGATCTCTTGACCTGCAGATTGCGGGCGTGGTCTCCAGCCGCCCGGGGGTGCGGGGCCTGGACATCGCCACGCAGGCGGGCATACCAACTGCTGTGTTCAGGCGCAAGGATTTCCCTGATACCACCGCCCACAACGACGCCATCAATTCCTGGTTGCAGCCCCGGGAGCCCCGGATTGTCATCCTGGCGGGAGATCTTTGCTTTTACCGGAAGCCTGTGGCGTTCCGCGGCCCGGTGGTGAACATTCACCCGGCCCTGCTGCCCCGGTACGGAGGCAAGGGCTATTATGGTGATCGCGTGCACCAGGCGGTTCTTGAGGCCGGGGAGAAGGAATCCGGGTGTACGGTGCACCTGGTGGACGACCAGTATGACCATGGCAGGATACTGGGTCAGCAGAAGGTCCCGGTGCTGCCGGGGGACGATGTCCACACTCTGGCGGAGCGGGTTTTTGCCGCCGAATGTGAGCTTTATCCGCGCATCCTCCAACAAATGGTCCAGGAATCGATGGGGCAGACCTAGCAAAGCTCCCGCCGTGGGCGGGAGCTTTATCTCAAGGCATTTTGGCGCTACACGCTACCCGGGAAAGCTGGGGCAGACGTCGCTGCCTCCGCTTTCGGTTGCGGCCGGATCACCCGTCATCAGATAACGGTGAATGGCATCGGCGGCCTTGCGTCCCTGGCCCATGGCCAGAATGACCGTGGCGCCGCCGGTGACGATGTCCCCGGCTGCGAAGCAGTTCTCGAGACTGGTCTGCATCCACTCGTTGGTCACGATGATGCCCTTGCGGGCATCCCGTTCCAGTTCGGGAACGTCGGCTGTCAGCAGGGGATTGGGCCCCTGGCCGATGGCGATGACCACCGTATCGACGGCGAACTCCTTGACCCGGCCTTCCACGGGAATGGGCCGGCGGCGACCGCTGTCGTCCGGTTCGCCGAGTTCCATTTCCTGGCAACGAATGGCTCCCACGGCTCCGGCACCGTTGTCCACGATCTCGACGGGGGAGTGCAGCAGGTTGAAGTCGATCCCTTCCTGTTCCGCGTGGTGGATCTCCTCGGCCCTGGCGGGCATCTCCAGCCGGCTGCGACGGTAGACCAGATACACCAGTTCGGGTTGCAAACGCTTGGCGGTGCGTGCCGAATCCATGGCTGTGTTGCCCGCGCCGACCACGGCGATGCGCTTGATCTTCTTGATCGGCGTGTCGGCGTGCCCGGGAAACTTGTAGCCACCCATGAGATTGACCCGGGTCAGGAACTCGTTGGCGCTGTAGACGCCGTTGAGATTCTCGCCGGGGATGCCCAGGAACCAGGGCAGACCCGCGCCCGTGCCGATCATGACGGCGTCGAAACGATCCCGGATGCTCTGGAGGCTCTCGGCCTTGCCCACCGGATAGTTCATGACGAACTTGACGCCCATATCCTCGAGTCCGGCCACTTCGCGCAGCAGGATCTCCTTCGGCAGACGGAACTGGGGGATGCCGTAGAAGAGCACCCCGCCGGGTTTGTGCAGGGCCTCGAATACGGTGACATCATGGCCCTTCTGGACCAGGTCGCTGGCCGTGGTCAGCCCGGCGGGACCCGAGCCGATGACGGCGACCTTCTTCCCGGTGGGAGCCGGGATATGCGGGGTGATGGTCAGGTTGTGTTCCATGGCGTAGTCGCCGAGGAAACGTTCGACCCGGCCGATACCCCCGGGTTCGCGCCCCTTGTCCGGCTTGTTCAGGGTGCACACCATTTCACACTGATCCTCCTGGGGACAAACTCGTCCGCAGATCGCCGGCAGGAAGTTCTTCTCCTTGATCTTGCGCAGGGCTCCTTCGAAATTCTTTTCCCCGACGAGCTGCAAAAAAGCGGGGATATCGATGCCTACGGGACAGCCCGCCTGGCAGGGCTTGTTCTTGCAGTGGATGCAGCGGAGCGCTTCCTGGGTGGCCTCGATTTCGTTGTAGCCCAGAGGAACTTCTTCAAAGTTGAAAATCCTGTCCTGGGGAGCCTGCTCTCGCATGGGGATTTTGGTCTTGCTCTTGTTGAGGACCTTCTTGGGCTTCTTGACGTCGTCGGTCACGAGGATCCTCCTTAATCGGCCTTGGCCTGGGTGTCGGTGGTGGCTTCGAGTTTGCACTGGTGGTGGAGACTCAACGAAACCTGTTCTTCCGGCTTGTAGTAACCCAAGCGGGTGATCAACTCGTCAAAGTCCACCTGATGGCCGTCGAATTCCGGACCTTCGACGCAGGCGAAACGTGTCTTGCCTCCCACGGAAACGCGGCAGGCGCCGCACATCCCCGTGCCGTCAACCATGAGGGGATTCAAGGAGGCCTGGGTGGGGATCCCATAGGGTTCGGTGGTTTTACAGACGAATTTCATCATGACCACCGGACCGATGGTGATGACTTCGTCGATATGTTCACCGCGCTCGATCACGTCCACCAGGGCGTGGGTCACCATGCCCTTCTTGCCGTAGCTGCCGTCATCGGTCGTGATGATTGTTTCGTCGGCCATGCTCCTGATCTCGTCTTCGAGAATCAGAAGCTCCTTGGTGCGGGCGCCGAGGATGGCGATGGTCTTGTTGCCGGCCTCCTTGAGGGCCTGAACCTGGGGCCAGACCACCGCGTTGCCGATGCCGCCACCCACGCACACCACGGTTTTGCCGGTGGGAATTTCCGTGGCCTTGCCCAGGGGGCCGGCCAGGTCATGGATTTCGTCGCCCACCTTCAAGTCGGCCAGCATCTCGGTGGTTTTGCCGACGACCTGGAAGACCAGGGTGATGGTTCCCTTGTCCGGGTCGCGATGGGCGATGGTCAGGGGGATACGCTCACCTTCGTCGTTGACTCTCAAAATTATGAATTGACCCGCTTGGCCACGCCGGGCGATGTGGTCGGCTTCGATTTCGAAGAGTGTTGTCAGGGGGGCGATCTCCTGGGCGAATACGATTTTGTTCCCCACGGCCGACTCCTTGGTCTTGGTTCCGAAGATTCATGGTGCAGATTGGGCACTGGTCAGAGTCGCTAGAACCATCCAGAATTGCCCACATTGGGATAAGATAATTTTCGAAATTTTGAACGCAAGAATATATGGTATTAAGGCGACTGTAACTTGTTGAATTTGAATCCTATTTGCCAACGCACGGCGGATTCCCACCAAAATATTCAAGGGTCGGCGCCCTGGAAATCCTCTCGGGGGGAACGAGTGGGTTCCGGGAATCTTGCCGACCCTTGGCGTTGG
>CAZJGK010000010.1:19862-37375 GCA_964545545.1 uncultured Fibrobacteraceae bacterium
TTGTTCGCCGCCGAGGGCCGGGACATGATCGTCGTCAACGACATTGATTTCTACAGCATGTGCGAGCACCACATGCTGCCGTTTTTCGGCAAGGCCTACATTGCCTACATCCCCAAAGGGAAGATTGTCGGCCTGAGCAAGATGGCCCGTGTGGTGGAGGCCTACGCGCGCAGATTGCAGGTCCAGGAACGCATGACGGCCCAGATCGCCTCATGCCTCATGGAGAATCTCCAACCGCTGGGTGTGGCGGTGGTTCTGAAGGCTCAGCACCTGTGCATGATGATGCGCGGCATCCATAAACAGAACAGTTATGCGGTGACCAGCGAGATGCTGGGGTGCTTCCGACAGGATGAGAAAACCCGGAGCGAGTTCCTCAACCTGATCGGCGACAAGCGTTGACCGGCAGGCGTTGCGCCTTCCAGGGGCACACCCGGCGGACTCGCCATGTCCGACCAGGGTTCCCGAAACATCAGATGCCCTGTTCCCCCAACCAGCGCTCGGCCTCGATGGCTGCCATGCAACCGGTGCCGGCGGAGGTCACGGCCTGGCGGTACACATGGTCCTGCACGTCACCGGCGGCGAAGACTCCGGGGATGTCCGTGGCGGCGCTGCCGGGCTTGGTCACCAGGTAACCGTTCTCATCGGTGTTCAACTGCCCGGCCAGGAACTGGGTGTTGGGGGTGTGGCCGATGGCGATGAAGCAGCCGGTGACCACAAGCTCGCGCAGGGAATCATCCTGCGTGTCCTGCAATTCCAGGCCCTTGAGGTTGCCCTGGTCGTCGGGGATATAACGCTTGATGACGCTGTTCCAGGCCACGTCAACCTTGGGGTTGTCAAAGACCCGCTGCTGCATGATTTTTGAGCCGCGCAAGGCGTCACGGCGGTGGATGAGCGTGACCTTGCTGGCGAAATTCGTCAGGTAGAGGGCCTCTTCGAGTGCCGTGTCGCCGCCGCCGACCACGGCGATCTCCTGGTCCCGGAAAAAGAATCCGTCGCAGGTGGCGCAGGCGCTCAGGCCCTTGCCGTTGAATTTCTGCTCATCGGGCAGCCCCAGCCAGCGGGCGGTGCTGCCGGTGGCGATGACCACCGCCGGGGCCGTGTATTCCGCCTTGTTGGTGGTCACCCTGAAGGGGTGCGATCCCAGATCGACGGCCGTCACCGTTTCGGAGTGGATCAGGGTTCCGAAGCGCTCGGCCTGGGCGCGGAACTTCATCATCAGTTCAGGGCCGTCGATGCCGTCGGGAAAACCAGGGTAGTTTTCCACCTCGGTGGTGATGGTCAGCTGGCCGCCGGGCTGCTGGCCCTCGCACAGGAGGTTGGGGATATTGGCTCGGCTCAGATAGATGCCGGCGGTGTAACCGGCCGGACCGGAACCGATGATGATCACCTTGGGCGTGCTGTTGTCAGACATGAATGGCTGCTCCTGTTTGGGGATAGGTGGAGTGATTATTTTGTCCATTCTTAAGATTATTCGTTACAATGTCAATGCCCCAACAGAAATTGCGGGGCACGGGAACCACGCGGCCCCGGAAAACTTGGGCATCTGAAAACTTGACGACCCTGCCTTTGCATATTAAATATTGCACTTGCGGGACGAATCCGGGAGGCGGGGCCTCTCCGGCGGGTTTTTCTGTGTGCTCCGGTTTCGGGCTGCAGACCCCCTTCCATTCATCAAGCGGAGAAACTCAATGTACGCGGTCGTTAAGATCAAGAACCAGCAATATCGGGTGACCCCCGATGCCAAGATTCAGGTGCCCCTCTTCAACAACGAAGTGGGCGAGACCCTGAATTTCGACGAGGTCATTCTGGTGGCCGACGGCGACAATATCCAGGTCGGGACTCCCACCGTGGCCGGGGCCAACGTTTCGGCCGAGGTGCTGGGGCACGGCCGCAGCCGTAAGGTCATTGTCTTCAAGAAGAAGCGGCGCAAGAATTATCGTCGTAAAGTCGGGCATCGTCAGCCCTACACCGAAATCAAGGTTACCGGAATCACCGTCTGATTCGCATCCCCTGCCGGAAGCAGGCACAGACTAAGGAGCGCCTTCATGGCTCATAAAAAAGCAGGCGGCAGTACACGCAACGGCCGCGATTCCAAGGCCCAGAACCTGGGCGTCAAGCGTTTCGGGGGGCAGGCAGTCCTGGCCGGCACCATTCTGGTGCGGCAGCGGGGCACCCGTATCCATCCGGGAACAAACGTGGGCAAGGGGGGCGATGATACCCTGTTCGCCAAGGTGGACGGCACGGTCGTTTACCAGGATTTTCGGGGTACCAAGAAGCGGGTCAACGTCGAACCCTTCTAGGCCTTCGAGGCTACAGGATTTGCAAGCCCGCCCTGCCAAGGGCGGGCTTTTCCCTTTTCCTTGAGGTGGGTGTGATGAATCAGGCGGCCTCCAATCCCGAGCGCGTCCTTGTGGTCGTGCCCGCCCGCTATGGCTCTTCCCGGTTTCCCGGCAAGGCCCTGGCCGACCTGGGTGGCCGCCCGCTCATTGTGCGGGTCATGGAGAATGCCGCCGGTATCCGGGGTATCGACCGGCTGGTCGCCGCCACGGACGACGAGCGTATCCTGGCCGCGGTCAGGGATTCCGGTTTTGAGGCGGTCATGACTGGGCGACACGAGACCGGTACGGGCCGGGTGGGGGAAGTCGCGGCTGCCGATTCCGCGGATATCATCATCAATCTGCAAGGCGACGAACCGCTGCTGGAACCCGGCACGGTCGAAGCCCTGTTGGATTTCCTGCGGGGCCACCCCGGGATGGACATCGCCACTTGCGCCCACCCTTTTGCCGAGGGCGAAACCTGGCGAGATCCCAATGTGGTCAAGGTGGTGGTGGATCACCATGGATTCGCATTGTACTTTTCGCGGGCGCCGATTCCGGGTATCTTCCCGGGCACAGAGACGCCGGGTTATCAGATCGCGTTGAGACACATCGGCATCTACGCCTATCGGCGCCAGGCCTTGGAGCGTTTCCTGTCCCTGGGCACGGGAAATCTGGAGAGGTGTGAAGGTCTTGAGCAGTTGCGCGTCCTGGAGGACGGCGGCAGGATCGGCGTGGTGCGGGTGGGGGATGCTCCGGTAGGAGTGGACATCCCCGCGGATCTGGATCAGGTCCGGCGGATCTGGTCAGAACGATAACTTTCAGCGCCCACTTGGGGAAGGATGGCCATGGCCAAGTTCGTGTTTGTCACCGGTGGTGTTGTTTCGGCTCTTGGCAAGGGGATTGCCAGTGCGTCCTTGGGAAACCTGCTGAAATCGCGCAAATTACGAGTCGTGTTGCAGAAATTTGATCCCTATCTGAACGTTGACCCGGGGACCATGAGCCCCTTCCAGCACGGGGAAGTTTTTGTCCTGGACGACGGGGCTGAATGCGATCTGGACCTGGGGCATTACGAGCGTTTCACCGATACCCAACTTTCCCAGATCAACAACCTTACCAGCGGTCGGGTTTACGAAACGATCCTGGCCAAGGAACGCAAGGGAGAGTATCTGGGGCGCACGGTCCAGGTCATTCCCCATGTCACCGATGAGATCAAGCGCCGGATCATGTTGCCGGCCAAAGAGGATCCCGAAGTCGACGTGGTCATCACCGAGATAGGCGGCACCGTCGGTGATATTGAAAGCCTGCCCTTTCTGGAGGCCATCCGGCAGTTCCGGCTGGAACGCCCAGCCGAGGATTCGGTCTCGGTGCACTTGACCCTTGTTCCTTATATCGCGGCGGCCGGCGAGGTCAAGACCAAGCCCACTCAGCATTCGGTGCGTGAGCTGCGCAGCATCGGGATCCAGCCCGACTTCCTGTGGTGCCGGACCACTCAGCTCCTGGAGGATGACGCCCGGCGCAAGATCGGTTTGTTCTGCAACCTTCCGGTGGAGCATGTGTTCGACGGCCGTGATGTCGAGAGCATCTACGAGGTGCCCCTCAACCTGCACGACCAGAATTTCGACCGCCTGGTGTGTGAGCATCTGAAGCTGGAAACCGAGGAACCGGACCTGGAACCCTGGCGGCAAATGGTGGGCATGATTCTCAATCCCCCGGCCACCCTGAAGATCGCCGTCGTGGGCAAGTACATTGAACTGAAAGACGCCTACAAGAGTATTATCGAGGCCTTCATTCACGCCGGCATTCCCAATCGGGTCGGGGTCGAACAGGTGTGGATCGATTCGGAGAGTCTCGAGGCCGATGATGTGGGCGATCAGCGCATGGCGGAAATTTTCGCCGATATCCATGGCATTCTGGTGCCCGGCGGCTTCGGGGAGCGAGGTATCCCCGGCAAGATCAACGCCACCCGCTTCGCCCGGGAGAACGGGGTTCCTTTCCTGGGGATCTGCCTGGGTCTGCAGTGCGCCATGATCGAAATCGGCCGCGATGTGGTGGGACTGGAAAAGGCCGGCAGCGCGGAGTTCGATCCTGCATCCACCCATCCGGTCATTCATCTGATGGAACAACAGCGTGGCATCGCCAACCTGGGCGGGACCATGCGCCTGGGGGCTTATCCCTGCGTGCTGACGCCCGGCAGTCTGGCCGCGCGCTGTTATCGGGAGGAACAGATCAGCGAACGCCATCGCCACCGGTACGAGATCAACAACGTGTACCGCGATCGTTTCGCCGCGGTGGGTGTGGAGTTCTCCGGCACGTCTCCCGATGACTCCCTGGTGGAGATCATGGAGTTGCCCGCGCACCCGTTCTTCATCGCGGTCCAGTTCCATCCGGAATTGAAATCGAGGCCCAACCGGCCGCATCCCCTGTTCCGCGAATTCGTGGCCGCCGCCCTGCGCCACCAGGAAGGGAACGTATCCGACCAGAGGCAGGAAGGATAGACGCTGCGATGGACCATCAATTGCAATCAGCCGCTCCGGTCAGCATTGCCGGGTCCCTGGTCGGCGCGGGACAGCCGCTCTATGTCATCGGCGGGCCGTGCGTGCTTGAAGATCCGGATGAAATGCTGCTGGTGGCCGAGCATCTGGCGGACCAGTGCCGACGGCTCAACCTGGGTTTCTGTTTCAAGTCCAGTTACACGAAGGATAACCGCACCAGCGGCGAATCCAGTCGGGGCCCTGGTCTTCAGGAGGGGCTGCGGTTGCTGGATAGAATCAAGGATGCCGTGGGTGTGCCCGTGCTGACGGATATCCATCACCCGGAGGAAGCGGCCGCGGTGGCTGAAGTCGCGGAGGTCCTGCAGATCCCGGCGTTCATGTGCCGGCAGACATCCCTGCTGGAAGCGGCGGCCGCCACCGGCGCCGCCGTCAACGTGAAAAAGGGCCAGTTCCTGGCTCCCGAGGACATGAGGCATGTTGCCGACAAGCTCAAGGGCGCCGGTTGTGCACGCATTCTCCTGACCGAGCGTGGTTCCTTTTTCGGCTACCGTGATCTGGTGGTTGATTTCCGCTCCACCCCCGTCATGCGCGCCCTGGGTTATCCCGTGGTTTTCGATGCCACGCACTCGGTCCAGACTCCCGGCAGCACGGGGACCACGACCGGCGGCCGGCCCGAGTTAGTGCCGCTGCTCGCCCGGTGCGGTTTGGCCGCCGGAGCGGACGCCATCTTCCTGGAAGTTCATCCGGAGCCCAGCCGTGCCCTGAGCGACAGCGGCAGCCAGCTGCCCCTGGATCAATTCGCGCCGCTGGTGGAACGGCTGGCCGCCTGGCGCAACCTGTACCTGGAGGATCAGGCGTGACCAATCCCTCATCTGCCATCCCCGCCTGGTACCCGGTGACCCCGGAAGAGGAACGCGCCTGGGCCGTGGCCGCGGTGGGCGAAGATCTGGCCGCCGCGTTCGCCGCCATCGAACTGGTGGTTCTGGACGCCGATGGTGTGCTGACGGCGGGGGATCTGATTTATGGTCCCCAGGGCGAGGCTCTCAAGACGTTCAACGCCCTGGACGGCCTGGGTTTGGTCCTGGCCCGGGCCGCGGGAATCAAGCGCGCCGTGTTGACGGGTCGCCTTAGCGACATGGTGGCCCTCAGATGCGGGGAACTGCATTTCGAGGCCCTGAAACTGGGCCGGTTCGACAAGGCTGCGGCTCTGGCTGAGATCCTGAATGAAACCGGATGTGCGGCCGGGAGGACCTTGTATATGGGTGATGACGTCATCGACATGGCGGCCATGGCGGGCGTCGCCCTGGCGGTGACGGTTCCGGCCGCGCCGCGCGTTGTATGCGATGCTTGCCGTTACGTAACCTCCGCCGGTGGCGGACGGGGCGCCGTGCGAGAGGTGATGGATCTGGTGCTCAAGAGCAGGGGCGTGTTCGGCATGGTCCTGGGTGACGTCACTGCTCGGCACCCACACGTCCCGGCCGCGGATCAGCCTGCCGGGGAAACGGGGTAAGACCATGATGTCCGAGGCCGCTGCCAGGAAAGCTGCAGCCGACAACGATACGGTGATCGCGCTGGGCGCGGCCGCCTTCTCCCAGGAAGCGAACGCCCTGGCCATGATTGGCCGCGGGCTCGACCAGCGGTTTGCCTCCGCCGTGCGTGAACTTTTGGCTTGCCGTGGAGTGGTGCTGCTGACGGGTATCGGAAAATCCGGGATCGTCGCCCGCAAACTCGCCGCCACCTGGACCAGCACCGGAACTCCCAGCCATTTCATCCATCCGGTGGAAGCGGTCCACGGTGACCTGGGTATTGTCCGCGAGGCCGATTTGCTGGTGGCTGTCTCTCGCAGCGGCAACAACCCTGAAGTTGTCAGGCTTGCCGCGCGCTGCCGGGAACTCGGCATGCGCACCTTGGCCATCACCGGCAAGGAACATTCCCCCCTGGCCGATACCTGCCATGGGGTGCTGCCGGTGCCCGTGGACCGCGAGGCGTGCCCGCTGGATCTGACGCCGACGACCAGTTCGGTGGCGGCCATGGCCATGGGTGACGCCCTGGCGGTGACCCTGATCAGTTTGAGGGGGTTCAAGGCCGAGGATTTCGCCATGTTCCACCCCAGCGGGGTGTTGGGACGCAGCATGCTGGTCAGAGTGGGAGAGCTCATGCACGCCGGGGATGAATTGCCGGTGGTGACATCGGATCTGAATCTGCGCCAGTGCCTGCCGGAGATCGTGGACAAGCGTCTGGGTGGCACCTGTGTCGTTGACCCCGCGGGACGGTTGTGCGGCATCTGTGTGGACGGGGACGTCAAACGGGTCCTGCTGGCCCGGGATGATGCCCTCGCCTTGCCTATCACTGAGGTCATGAATCCGGCCCCTACCACGGTGGACCCCGATATGCTCGCGCTCAGCGCCCTGCGCATCATGGAGAGCCGGCCCGAAGGACCGGTCACGCTCCTGATCGTGACGGACCAGGATCGTCGTCCGCTGGGGCTGCTGCACATTCATGACGTGCTCAAGGCGGGGTTGCTCTGAGCAGCGGAATAGTTTCCCTGTGGCGGCGGATGCGGCGGCGCCTTTACTGGTTGCTGGTGGTGGGGACCCTCGCTTGCGGGCGCGTGTTGCCCCGCACCTGGGGAAGGCGGCTGGGAAGGGGCCTGGGACGGATGGCCCTGGAGCTGAGACCCCGGGAGCGGGAACGCGCCCTGATCAACCTGGGCCTGGCCCTGCCGGATTTGTCTCCGGCGGGGCGGCGGACCCTGATCCGGGAGTCCGCGGCCCAACTGGGGGGGAACTTTTTCGACATGCTGGTCCTGGGGCGCTTGGCGGGAGACGATCGTGTCTTCCAGCTTGCTGCGGGCGAGGAAGAAAAATTCGGGGAATTCACCTCCCAACTGGACAGCCTGCTTGACCTCGGCCGGGGCTTGATCCTTTTGACCGGGCATATCGGATGTTGGGAATTGCTGGGGGCGCGGATCGCCTCGGTGCTAGCCGGATTGGGCCGAGGGCCGTTGGGGGTGGTCACCGGAACGGTTCACAACCCCCCCGTGGACAGGTTGTTGCAGAACCGTCGCCGTGCCCTGGGCCTGAAAATCATGACTCGCAGGGAGGGGTTGCGTCCCCTGGTGGACCATGTACGGGCCGGAGGAGTGGCTGCCCTGCTTCTGGATCAAAAACTCTCGGACCAGGATCCGCCGGTGGAATTTTTTGGCCGAGCCGCGCCCACTCCGGATGGACTGGCCAGGATCGCCCTGCGTCTGGGCACGCCGATCCTGCCGGTGGCCATGGTGTGGGACGACAAATCCCGTTATCATGTCATTAAGCGCGAGTCGGTTCTCAACCGGGAACCCGAACGGGACGATGAAATGGGGGCGGGGGCCGAGAGGGTGCAACGCCTTCAACGGGAATGTCAAAGTGCCCTGGAGAGATTGATTCGACGGAACCCGGAACAGTGGGTTTGGTTTCATGACCGTTGGCATAGCCAAGGTTAAGGAGCTCAAGATGGCGCGGGTCGGAAGATGCGGATACAAACTGCTGTTGCCCGGACTGCTGACCCTGGTCGTGCTCGCCGGCTGCGGTCGGGAGGACCAGGAGGAGCCTGCGGCCCCTTCCTCTGCGACACCTATGCTGGAGCAGGTTTTCACGGACCAGAAGATGATCGAGACCATTGATGGCCACCGCAAGTGGATCCTCAAGAGCAACCAGATGAAGAAGTACGCGGGCAAGGATGACATCCTGCTCATTGACCTGGTCATGGACTTTTATCGGGATGGCCAGGTCTTTTCCACTCTGACGGCCGACAGCGGTCGCGCCAACCCGGATACGCGCGATGTCCATGCCTGGGGGAACGTCGTGGTGGTCACCAATGATGATCGCCGTCTGGAAACCGGGGAACTTTTTTACGACAACCAGTCCCAGCTGATTTTCAACGACGTATTAGACAAATATTCCTGGAGCGACGGCCACGCCACGGGGATCGGCATGGAAGCTTCGCCTGATCTGGAGTATTTTGAGATCAAGCAGAGCTTCAAGAGCAAGATCAGCGACGATCAGGCCGCACCGCAGGGAGGCAAATGATGGACAACCCGGCTGGAGCCATACTCCAAGTGGAGAACCTGCGAAAGGTTTATCGCCGCCGGGCCGTGGTTGATGGCGTGGATCTGGATCTGCGGCAGGGGGAAATCGTGGGGCTGCTGGGGCCCAATGGGGCCGGCAAGACGACCACCTTCTACATGATCGTGGGTTTTATCACCCCGGACGAAGGCTCGGTTTTTCTTGACGGCCGCGACCTCACTGGCCTGCCCATGTATAAACGGGCGCGGCTGGGGATCGGCTATCTGCCCCAGGAATCTTCCATTTTCCGCAAACTCACCGTGGAAGAGAACGTCATGGCGATTCTGCAAAGCCTGAAAATTTCGGCTGAGCAGCGGCGCGAACGACTGGAAGAATTGCTGGAACTCATGGGTGTCGAGCACATCCGCAAGAACCGGGGTTACGAGCTTTCGGGTGGTGAACGCCGACGGGTGGAGATCGCCCGCGCCCTGGTGACCGACCCCAAGTTCATCCTTTTGGATGAGCCCTTTGCCGGGATTGACCCCATCGCCGTGGCGGACCTGCAGTCGGTGGTGGTCCAGCTCAAGGACCGCGGCCTGGGTGTTCTGATCACCGATCACAATGTCCGGGAAACGTTGAGCATAACCGACCGCTCGTATATCCTGTTCGAAGGCAGGATCGAGCTTGCGGGTAACGCCGACCAGATCGTAGGTTCCGAAAAGGCCCGGTTGCTGTATCTTGGAGATAAGTTTCGCCTTTGAAATCGATGCACGGATCCGGGCGCAGGGGCACCAGGCCCTGGTGTAGGACTGGCGGAGGATAGATCATGGTTCCCAATATCGGTCTACGTCAGAGCCTGCAGCTGAGGCAACAGCTGGTCATGACTCCACGCCTGCAGCAGGCCCTCAAGTTGCTGCAGGTGCCGACCCTTGAACTTGAACAGATTTTGCGGCACGAACTCCAGGGTAACCCCCTGCTGGAAGAAATCGAGCCCGAGGATGAGCTGGAGGAGGAAGTCAGGCAGGACCGGGAAATCACCAAGCTCGAGGAAATAGTGCGCGATGGCAATGCCGACCCGGGGGATGAGAAACGGGACTGGGGCGACAGTTGGGACGATGGTTTTCGGGGCCTGTCCAACGAACACGGGTACGAGGAGGAGGACGATCTCGAACGTCCCCAGAAATATGTTCCCTCAGGCCAGGAATCCCTTTCCCAGCAACTGCAGCTGGCGGTGCCTGAGGGGCTGGAACGCCGCATCGGTGAATACATCATCGGCTGTCTCAACGGAGACGGGCTCCTGGCTTGTCCGGTGAGCGAGATCGCCGCCTATTTCGAAGTGGATGAGGCTGCAGTGGAGGCCGTGCTCAAGGTCGTGCAGATGTTTGATCCCCCCGGTGTGGCGGCCAGGGATCTTCGGGAATGCCTCTTGCTTCAACTGGAAGCCAAAGGTCAGAGTGAATCCGCCGAAGCCCTGGTCATCAAGAATCATTTCGATGATCTGATCAACCGCCGCTTCGCGGAGATTGCCCGTACCCTGAAAATCACGCCGCGGGAGGTGCAGGATATCGCCCAGCGCATCGGTGAACTTGATCCTCGACCGGGACTCGCAGCAGAGGGTGACGGCGCGCGGATCATCGTGCCGGACCTGGAAATCGTCAAGGTCGACGAGGACGGAGCCGAATTCGCCGTGTACCTCAACGACTCCAACCTGCCGCGTCTGCGTATCAGCAAGGCCTATGAGAACACCGACTCCCGCAACGAGGACACAGTCAAATTCATCGACGAGAAGAGGCAGCATGCCGAGTGGGTCATCAAGACCATCGAGCAGCGGCGCCGCACCATGATCAAGGTCATGGAAGCCATTGTCGAGGAGCAGAAGGAATTCTTCGACAAGGGTTCCATCGCCCTCAGACCCCTTACGCTCCAGCAGATCGCCTCCAGGATCGGCATGCACGAATCGACGGTCAGCCGGGTCACCCGGCAGAAGTACGTTCAGACCCCCCGGGGCGTCTTTCCCTTGAAATTTTTCTTTAGTGCCGGCCTGGATTCCCAGGGCGGAGGGGAAGTGGCGGCCAAAGCGGTGAAGATCATGATCCAGGAAATCATCGCCAAGGAGAACACCGCCAAACCGTTGTCCGATAAGAAAATAGTTGAAATGCTGCAGGAGCGCGGTCTGAAAATTGCCCGCCGCACGGTTGCCAAGTATCGGGAACAGATGGGAATTCTCAGTGCGCGTATGCGCAAGCAGTTCTAGTCGAGTTTTCACGTTGGTGGGTAGCGCAGGACAGCCCAAAGGAGGAGCCTCAATGCAGATGGAAATCACAGCCCGTCATTTCACCCTCGGTGAGGAGCAGCGCGAACTGATGGAAGCCGCGTTCCTCAAGCTGGAACGATTCAGCCCCCGGCCGCTGGAGACCGTCAAGGTTGCCTTGACCTTCGAGGCTGGAATCTTCGATGCCGACGGGGTTCTGTTTCTCAAGAATCATGAGTTCCGGGGTAAGGCGCAGGGGAGGGAACCGGAACTTGCCGTCAATGAACTGGTCGAGATCCTGCGGGCCCAGCTGGCCAAGTTCAAGGGCAAAATGACGGCGCGGCAAAAGAAGGAAGGCGGAGGCCTGGGCCGGGCCCTGGTCGAGGGTGAGGATCTGCCCTTGCCCGCCGAGGAGGAATCTCCCCGAACCTTTGCCCTCAGGGATATGAGCGTGGCCGACGCCAGGGAAGCCTTCGGCAATGTCAGCCAGCCGTTCCTCGTTTTCCGCAATGTGGAAAGCGGGAAGGTCGCCGTTATCTACCCCCTGCCCGACGGTGGTTTGGGCCACATGGAGGCCGGTCAATGATCTGCTCCCGCCTGAACCGGCATGAAGGAGGGGTGTGGGGACATGACTGAGGTCACGGTCCAGAGTCTGTACGCGGATCTCAAGGAACCTCTGAAACTGGACCTGCTGGGCGGCATGCCCGATCAGCGGGTGCCGGTTCTGGCCAGGGACATCCACCGACCGGGCATGGCGCTCATGGGGTTTGCCGAGAATTTCCGTTCCCAGCGGATCCAGGTTCTGGGGGAATCGGAAGCCGCGTACCTGAATTCGCTCAGCCCCGCGGACCAGCGCAAGGCCGTTGAACGCGTATTGGACCTGCAACCCCCGGTCATCTTCATCGCCCGGGATCAGGATATTCCCGTGGCCGTGGTTGAACTGGTGCGCGAGAGGGGTTTCCCCCTGATCCGCTCATCATTGCCGGCAACGGATTTCCAGGTTGAACTGGGGCAGCGTCTCGACCGGTTGTTCGCGGCGCACATGGAAGTCCACGGCACCCTGGTCGATGTCTATGGTGTCGGACTTCTGTTCACCGGGCGCAGCGGGATCGGAAAAAGCGAATGCTCTCTGGACCTGATCGAACGCGGCCACCGTCTGGTAGCCGACGACATTGTCGAGATCACCCGGACCAGCGAGGGACTCCTGATCGGGAGATACCGCGAGGTTCTGCGCCACCACCTGGAAATCCGGGGTGTGGGGATCATCGATGTCCAGGCCATCTTCGGGATCCGTTCCATTCGCATGCAGAAGCGGATCGAAGTGGAAGTTCGGCTTGAAGACTGGAAAGACGATGAGGATTACGAGCGGGTAGGCATGGAGGAACGGTTCACCGAGGTTCTGGGTGTGAACCTTCCCCGGGTTATTGTTCCTCTTTTTCCGGGCAAGAACATCACCGTCATCAGCGAAGTTATAGCTCTGAACTTCATGCTCAAGATCTATGGCTACGATGCGGCCCAGGTGCTCAATGACCGGATCCTGCAAACCATGAACAAGAGCGACCGCCTGCGTGATTACCTGGAACAGGATCGGGAATAGGTTCAAAGGGGGTCCTGATTATGCGAGGTCTGGTCGCAACCCATGGTGGCATCGCCAAAGAACTCGTGCAGGTTGTAGAGATGATCATGGGACCGGGTTCCGGTCTGGATGCCCTTTCCAATTACGGCAAGAGTGCTCCGGACTTGACGGGAGAAATCAAGGCATGGTTGCAAGGGTCTGCCGGCGGTGACCATCAAACAGGTGGGGATCCGTCCGCCCCGGCCATTCTGTTCATCGATGACTTGGCGGGGAGCTGCGCCACTTCGGCCCGCCTGGCCAGCGTATCCTCACCCCAGGTGGCCATAGTCAGTGGTGTGAACCTGGCCATGTTGTTGGGGTTCGTGACCTGGCGCGAGGAACTGGATTTCGATGAGCTGGTGCAGCGGTTGGTCGACAAGGGGCGAAACGCCATCGGGCGTCTGGGAGGTACCGCGTGACGGTGGTTCTGGCCAGGGTCGACGACCGCCTTATCCATGGCCAGGTGACAGTGGGTTGGTGCCAGCAACTGCATCCCGACCACCTGCTGATGGCCAACAACGAAATCGCCGCCGATCCCTGGCAATCACAGGTCTATGCCAGTTCTGTTTCTCCCCGCATCAGGGTTTCCATCCTGTCGGTCGCCGAATCCGTGAATTATCTCAGGGGAGAGGGGGCCCGGCTGGAGCGCATCCTCGTGCTGACCGGTTCCTTGCCCGAGATGGCGGATCTGGTCAGCTTGGGGTCGCCCATTGATCGGGTCAATCTCGGGGGGATCCACTTCGCGCCGGGAAAACGGCAATTATATCCCTTTATATATCTCGATAATTTAGACCTGCGCGCCCTGAATCGATTGACGGGTATGGGGGTTGCGGCTTACGCGCAGCAGGTGCCGGGAGGGCGAGAATTCGATGTGGGGCCCAAGCGGATCCAGGAGCTAAGTGAATCATGCTGAGTCCTGATTTGATTCTGGCTCACAGTGATTGGTCCCTGCCCGCCTTGACTGCCCTGCTGGCCGGCCTGTTGTATCTTGATGAAACATCAGTCCTCCAGTCATGGCTGGGACAGCCCTTGCCGGCGGCCCTGCTGACGGGGCTGCTCTGGGGTCGGCCCGAGATCGGGCTGGCCGTGGGATTCCCTTTGCAGATGGTGTTTATCGGCAATCTTCCGGTGGGGCAATCTTTCATCGGGGATCCTGTGGTGGCCACCGTGGGGGTCACCGCCGCGGCTTGCCGGGGGCAGTTGATCGGGCTCGTGCTGCCGGCTGCGGGTGGCGGGTCGGCCTTGGCTCTTTGGGGCTGGATGTTGCTGGGTGCGGGTTTGCTGAGTCTGGCAGGCCACTGGCTTGTGCAGGCTGAGCGTTTGACCTTCGGGTTGTGGATGCATGAGGGTCGTCTCTCTCTGCGGGACGGGGATCCCGGTCGCATGGAACGTTTGCACAAGCGCTGCCTGGCGGTGACTTTCCTGCGCGGAGGCACTTTTGCGATCATTTATTCGTTGCTGATCCAGGAACTCTGGTTGCGCCTCTTCAAATGTCTGAATGGCCCCCTTTTGGCGGCCGTGGCCTTGCTGCCGTTCATTTTATCGGGCTTGGGGATCGGCACCCTGGTGGAAAGGTTCGGCTTTCGGCGATGCTGGTGGTGGGTGGCCGCCGGCGCCGGCGGTTTCCTGCTTCTGCTGGGGGTGTTCTCGCCATGAAACGAGTACCCGGCCTTCCTTTTGGCTTGCGTTGGTCCCTGTTCCAACGGTCGTTGCTGCTGCAGGCCTCCTGGAATAATCAGCGGATGCAGAATCTAGGATTCCTCTACTGCCTGCTGGCCTGGTTGCGGACCCGGCCCGGTGACAAGAATTTCAACCGCCGGTTTTTCCGGCGCTATTTCGGCTTCTTCAACACCAACCCCTACCTGGCGGGATTTCTGCTGGGAGGCCTGGTTCGCCTGGAAACCGAGCGTGTCCATGGCATGGAAATATCCCGCACCATGCTGGAAACCTATCGCGATTCCCTGGGCCGGGCCTTCGCCTCCCTGGGTGATCAGTTGTTCTGGCTCGGCCTGAGGCCGGCGTTGACCCTGATCGCTTGCCTGTTTGCGTTGAAGGGCAGCGTCTCCGGTGTCGTGGGGGTTTTCATCGTGTTCAGCGTTGGGCAGCTGGGAATTCGTTGGTGGTCGCTGGGTGTTGGATACCAGAGCGGCATGGACATTCCCGCCTTGCTGGGAAAGCCATTTTGGCACCGCGGCATTCTGGTGGCCACGCGCACGGCCCTGGTCATGGCCGGTCTCGTGGCCGGGGTTTTTCTGCACGACATGCAGCCCCAGGTGGGCCAGGGCGGGGCGGTGGCCTTTGGCGCGGGAATCTTGCTGGGTCTGGGGCTGCCCCTGTTGCTGCGGCGACGTCTGCCAGGTGAAATCATCCTGGTCTGCGGGTTTATTCTGTCTTTGGGACTTGGCTTTGCCATTTCCCTGGGTGGGAGCTAGATTATGAAAACAAGACAGCTCCTCAACATATACAAGGGATCCCAGCGTTGAAAACCGTTCTGGTAACAGTTTCCGACCCCGTCGGTTTTCACCTGCGGGCAGCCGGAAGGATTGTGAAACTCACCAAGACGTTCGCGTCCATTGTCACGGTGAATTACCACGGGAAAACTGCCAATGGCAAGAGTATAATGGGATTAGCGAGCTTGGCGGCCGAGTTCGGCGCCGAGGTCGAGATCCAGGTTGACGGCCCCGATGAAGATCTGGCGGTACCTCTGATTGTCAAGCTCATCGGTGAGGACCTAGCTCACCCCGAATTCGAGGTCTGACATGAGGACCTACCAGGGTATCTCCGCTTCTCCCGGTTATGCGCTCGGTCCGGTATTCCCGGTTTCCTTGGGTGTCATCACTCCCCAGCGCCGGATCATCGAGGCTGCGGAAATTCCCGGGGAAATCAAGCGGTTTCGGGAAGCGGTGGTGAGTGCGCGGGATCAGATCCAGAACCTGGTGACCCACATCTCCGCTGAATTGGGCTCTGATGAGGGGGAAATCCTGGCCAGCCAACTGCTGGTCCTGGAGGACGAGCTGGTCTGGGATGCCACCCAGACGGTGATCCGCATGGAGCGGATCAATGCCGAGGCAGCTTTCAGCAGGGCCGTCGGTAACATCGTATCCCGATTTTTGGAGATGGAAAATCAGACCTTCCGGGAGCGGGTCAACGACCTCCAGGATGTCGAGCAACGCGTGTTGCGCGCTTTTTCCGGAAACGACCGCTTGACCATTTCTCCACCCTCGGTACCCTCCATCGTCGCCGCGCGGAATCTGGCGCCCAGTGAAACGGCCGGCCTGGGCCGGAAAAACATTCTCGGCTTCGTCATGGACGAAGGCGGGAGCACGAGCCACGTTGCGATTCTGGCGCGCTCTTTGGGCGTGCCTGCCGTTGTGGGTGTGCGAGGCCGAGCCGGCAGCCTGAAGGCCGGCCGCGAGATTGCCATCGACGGTGTGGATGGCACCCTTATCGTGGACCCGGATGCGGCCACCCGTGATCACATGCAACTTCTTACCCGCCAGGCGGTTGTGGTCAATGAGAAGCTGGCGTACCTGAAAGATCTGCCTGCCGTGACACCCGACGGCCACACGGTGCGCTTGGCGGCCAATATCGAGGTTCCTGCGGAGGTTGACGAAGCTTTGGCGCGGGGGGCCGATAGCGTCGGCCTGTTACGTACCGAGTATCTCTTTTTCCAGCACGGCACCATTCCGACGGAGGACGACCAGGTCAAGGTCTACAGCGAGATCATCAGGCGCATGCAGGGGCGGTCCGTCATTTTCAGGACCCTGGATGTGGGGGGAGACAAGGTTTCGGATTATCTGGGTGCCAAAAGGGAGTACAACCCGTTTCTCGGTTGGCGGGGTATCCGGTTTTCCCTGGCCAATCGGG
The DNA here is from genome assembly GCA_964545545.1 of uncultured Fibrobacteraceae bacterium. GTDB lineage: Bacteria > Krumholzibacteriota > Krumholzibacteriia > LZORAL124-64-63 > LZORAL124-64-63 > JAHJTW01. The sequence continues at coordinate 36,452 of CAZJGK010000010.1, forward strand.
CCCTGTTCAAGACCCAGATCAAGGCCATCTACCGGGCCGCTGTCCGTGGCCCCACCAAATTCATGTTTCCCATGATTACCGGAGTGGAAGAATTGCGCCAGGCCAAGGAAGTCTGTGCCGAGGCCCTGGCCGAGTTGAAGGCCCGGGGGGCTGAGCACGTTGCTGACCTGGATATCGGGATCATGGTGGAAACACCTTCGGCTGTGATGATTGCGGATATCCTGGCCACCGAATGCGATTTCTTCAGTATCGGGAGCAACGACCTGATCCAGTACACTCTTGCCATGGACCGGGGAAACCCGCGTGTTTCTTATCTTTACCAGCCTTTGCACCCGGCGATCCTGCGGTCCATATCCAGGGTTGTCGAGGCGGCCCACAAGCATGGAATTTGGGCTGGTATCTGTGGAGAGATGGGGGCGGAAACCCGTTTGGCCGAGGTCCTGCTGGGTCTGGAGCTGGATGAAATCAGTACGCACGGCGTGGCTTTGCCAAAGATCAAACAGGTGATCCGCTGGACCGAGTTAAAGGAAGCCAAACGTCTGGTCGGTGAGCTGTTGGATTTGCCTACGGCGTCCGCAGCCAACACCCATCTTGCCGAGTACATCGCCGAGCGAAAACGGTGCCGGCAAAACCAGGAGCACTGAAACATGAAGGCAGTCATCCCCGCTGCGGGAATCGGCACCCGGTTGCGGCCCCACACCCTCAACAAACCCAAAGGTCTGCTGCCGGTGGCTGGCAAACCCATTTTGGCCCATATCATGGATGATCTCACGGCGGCCGGTATCGATGGTTTTGCCTTGATCGTGGGGTATCACGGGGATGCGGTGCGGGAATGGTTTGCCAAGGAGCGTCCGCAGCTGGACATAACCTTTGTCGAACAGACACAACGGCTTGGGCTGGGGCATGCCATCTGGACCGCCAGGG